>JBCCLD010000145.1:0-10804 GCA_039027055.1 Bacteroidota bacterium | reverse complement strand
CGCGCGTCTTCCACGCCGAGCTAGACCTCGTTCACATCGTCTCCGACGCGATGTGGCCGGACGTCTACGGCTACGACGCGGGGGCGGCCAACACCGAGGTGCTGCTCACGCGCGCCCGGACGGCCCTCGACCGCCTCGTCGGCGAGCTGCGTGCCAGCGGGGTGAGCGCGCATGCCCACGTAGACGTGGGCTTCCCGGCAACGACCCTCGCCGACATCGCCGCGGAGCGCAGCGTAGACCTCATCGTGATGGCCTCGCATGGGCTGACTGGCCTGAAGCGGCTGCTCCTTGGCAGCGTCGCCGAAAACACCGTGCGCCTCGCGCCGTGCCCCGTGCTCGTCGTGAAGCCCTTCGGCACCTCGCTGCTCCACGCCCGTGACCTCACGCGGATGGGCATGACGACGGTGTAGGGAGTCCTTCGTCCTTGGTCACTGGTCCCTTGTGCAGCATGGGAACCCGCAAGGGGCCAGAGACCAAGGAAGGACTGGTCGGTTCAGGAGGTATAATCGATGGGAACGCCGTCGATGTGGGTGGGGCCTAGGATCTCAAGGAGGGCCCGCACGGCCTCGGCCACGTTGGAAAATGGGCGGGTACGTACGGGACCGAAGCGCGTCGCGCCGATCTCGTACTGCTCATGCAAGAGCGTGCGCTCGCCATCAGCTTCCAGGCGAACGCCCATGAAGTCGAGCGAGCGTGTTTCAGGGCGCGGTAGCCAGCCATCTGCGCGCAGACTCGCTTCGGCGGCAGCAACGAGGGCGCTAAAGCGAGCGCGTCCGTCGGGCAAGGCATGTCGCTCCGGCACGTCCAGATGGCCCGTGTCGAGCAGCTTCTGGCAAAGCGCCACCTCGCCAAGGGAGTCGGGGTCGGGCATCACGCTGGGCATAGGCAACAAATGACCAAGGACATATGACCGAGGACCAGCGACCCGTCACCCAAACATCGTGAAGCGCTCGTCGGTGGCGGGGGGCTTGAGGTAGGTGGTGCCGGTGCCCTCGACGGCGGCGATCTGGCGGAGCAGTTCGGCGAAGTCGTCGGGGTTGTTCACGAAGTCGATCTGGGCGACGTTGAGGATGAGCAGCGGCCCCTTCGCGTAGTGGAAGAAGAAGCGGTCGTAGGCGTCGGCGAGGTCGGCGATGTAGGCGCGGTCCATGCTGCGCTCGTAGCTGCGGCCGCGCTGCGCGATGTTGTGCATGAGCCGGTCGACGGTCGACTGGAGGTAGACCACGAGGTCGGGCGCGGGCGCGTTGGGCTCCATGATCGAGAAGAGCGACTCGTAGAGCGTCATCTCGTCGCCGTCGAGCGTGAGCCGGGCGAAGATGCGGTCCTTGTCGAACGTGTAGTCCGCGACGACGGCCTGCTGGAAGAGGTCGCGGTCGCTGAGCGCCTTCTGCTGGCGGAAGCGGCTCGCGAGGAAGTTGAGCTGCGTCTGGAAGGCCCAGCGCTTCGGGTCCTCGTAGAAGCGCGCCAGGAACGGGTTCTCCTCGAACTCCTCCAGCACCAGCCGCGCGCCGGTATGCTCGGCGAGCATGCGCGCGAGCGTGGTCTTGCCCGCGCCGATCACGCCCTCGATGGCAACGTAGCGGAGACGATCAGGCAGCGGCGTGGACACGAGACGAAGGGAGGTGGGAAGCGGCCATGCAGAGGCAAGGCGCAGAGCGAAGGAGACGAAGAAGGATACCGACGGAGGGTGACAGGATCTGTCAGGGGCGCGTGAAGGTGCGCGCCGCGTCGGACCGGGTGTGGCGAGTGGGGTGGTCTCGCTCCCATGGGCGCTACGAAGCATGCGACCTGCACTACAGCGGCCCTCACCGTGCTGAATCCGAGGCACATACCTTGTTCACATATTGTGCACTACGTGGATATCCAGTTCCTTCACGGGTCGTGCCGTCGTGTTGCCCTCTCGCTCGTCCGTGCTGCGTTTTCTCCCGCTCGTCCTCGCTGGGCTGCTCAGCGTGCCGTGTGCCCTCAGCCAAGGTGCGCGCGGCACCCCCGTTGAGGTCGAGCACGACGGCTTCCTCGCCAAGCGCTGGACCACCGAGGACGGCCTCCCCGTCAACCACATCACGGGCCTCCACGCCGCGCAGGGCGGCTACCTCTGGCTGACCACCTTCGACGGGCTCGTCCGCTTTGACGGGCACCGCTTCACGGTCTTCAACACGGCCAACAGCCCTGGCCTGCCGAGCAACCGCCTCGTAGGGCTGCACGAGGCGCCCGACGGCCACCTCTGGGTGCTCACCGAGACCGGCGCGCTGGTCCGCTTCGACGGTCGACAGTTCACCGCCTTCCCAGACGCAGGCATCGTCACTACAGAGACCCTCTACCAGGACGGCGACACGCTCTGGGTGCCTACCGAGCGCGGCCTCTTCCGCTACGATCCCGCCGCCGGGCTGCACCGCGCCCATGCCGACGCGGTGGACGAGCTCGTGTCGGACGTGCTCCGCGATCACACGGGGGCGCTCTGGGTCTACGGGGCCGAGGCGCTCTACCGCTTTGCGCCCGGAGCGGATGTCGCCCAGCGTTTTACCGCCGTTGACGGCGTCCCCCCGGTGAGCGATCTGGAAACGCCAGGCGCGCTCTTCGACGCGGGAAGCCCCGAGCGTGGCGAGGCGCTCTGGCTGGGGACCCCCGACGGGTTGCGGCGCTGGGATGGTACGCGCTTCGCGACGATGTACGCCGACGCGCCCTACTGGGACGACTCGATCGTGGCCCACATCCAGGCCGACCCGGCGGGCACCGTCTGGTTCGGCACGACGCGCTTCGGCTGGCTCACCGAGGGCGCGCCCGGGCAGCTGCGCCCCTTGGCGTCGGCCCCGCGCGTGTCGCCGCGCTTCCAGAACCTCAGCATGACCGTCGCTCCCGACGGGGCCGTCTGGCGCACGCAGCAGGGCTGGCTCTACCGCGACACCACGCCCGTGCTGCGGCTCGACCAGCCAGGCTACCTCTTCTACCGCGCCGCCACCTTCGACGCCGAGGGCCACCTGTGGATCGCCGAAGACGGGCTCTACCGCGTCCGGCCGCGCATCGTCCAGGCGATCAGCACGGACGAGGGCCTGCCGACCAACTCGGTCTACCCCCTACTTCAGACGCGCAACGGGGGCTTCTGGATCGGCACGTGGACCGTGCGTGGCCTCACCCGATGGCAAGGCGGAGACGTGACCCGCGTGGGGCTGACGGATCAGGACGCGCGGGCGCAGGACCTCGTGTCGGCGCTGCACGAGGACCCCGACGGCACGCTCTGGGTGGGCACGCTCGGACGCATGGGGGCGCTCGTGGACGGCCGGTTCCGCGTGCTGGAGGCCCCGGTCGATCTGCCGTTCCTCTCCCGGGTGAGCGCGCTCCACACCGACCGGGCAGGGGGGCTGTGGGCCGGGAGCGAGTCGGGCGTGACGCGTCTCCAGGTCCGCCGTGCAGGTGCCCGCTACGTCGCTGACCAAGCCCAGACCTTCGCGAGTGACCACGCCGTGCGTGTGATCACAGAGACGCAAAGCGGGGACCTCCTCGTCGGCACCTTCGGACGGGGGCTGGGACGCTACCTCGGCAGAGAGGACAGCGCCGCGCTCGACACGGCCGCGCTCGACACGGCCGCGCTCGACACGGCCGCGCTCGACACGGCGTTCGAGTGGCTCACGACCGCCGACGGCCTCGCCTCCGACCACATCCGCGACCTCCACGAGGACGACCAGGGCATCCTCTGGATCGTCACCCAGGACCGCGGCCTCTGCCGCCTCGACCGACACGACGGTCTCTCGCTGCGTGGCGGCGACCTCGCCTGCTTCGACACGTCCGACGGCCTCTTCGACGACAGCCTCCACCGCCTCCTCGAAGACGACCAGGGCCGTCTCTGGCTCAGCAGCAACCGCGGCATTTTCTGGCTCGCTCGCGCCGACCTCGACGCCTACCGCCGGGGCGAGCGTTCCCGCATCCCCGTGGTGAGCTACACCGAGCGCGACGGCATGGGGAGCCGGGAGGCCAACGGCGGGCGGCAGCCGGCGGGCGTGAAGGCGGCCGACGGGACGCTGTGGTTTCCGACGCAGGGCGGGGTGGTCGTGATCGACCCGCGCACGGTAGCGGCTCCGGAGCCCGCCCCCGTCGTGATCGAGCAGGTGGCGGCAGGCGGCGAGCGGCTCGCTCTCACGGACGAACCACTCTCGCTCGCGGGGGGCACGCGTGACCTCGACGTCACCTATACGAGCCTCGCCTTCACGCGGCCCGAGACCGTCCGCTACCGCGTCCGCCTCGACGGCTTCGACGACACCTGGCGTGCGCCGACGGCGAGCCAGACGGCAACCTACACCAACCTGCCGCCGGGGCGCTACACGCTACAGGTGGAGGCAAGCTTGGGTGGGGCCTGGAGCAAGCCCGCGACGCTCGACGTGGTGCGGCTGCCGCGCTTCTGGGAGACGGGCACCTTTGCGGCGTCGGCCGCTCTGCTGCTCTTGATTGGTGTTGTGGTGGGCGTCCGGCAGCGGGTGCGGCGTCTCACCGAGCGCCAGGCCGTGCTGGAGCGGACCGTCGAGGCGCGCACGGTGGAGGTGCGCGCCAACGAGGCGCGCCTGGCCGAGCAGGCCTCGACGCTCCGCAAGCAGGCCGACGCCCTCCGCGCCGCCGACGCCGTCAAGACGCGTTTCCTCGCCAACCTCACCCACGAGTTCCGCACCCCGCTCACTCTCGCCGTCGGGCCGCTGGACGACCTCCTCGAAGACCGCTACGCCTCCGTCGACGAAGCCCGGCCCGTGCTCCGCCGCGCCCGCCGCAACGGACGGCGCTTGCTCCGGCTCCTCAACCAGCTGCTCGACCTCGCGCGCATGGACGCCGACGCCGTCACGCTGCGGCGCCGCTACGGCGACCTCGCCGCTTTCGTGCGCGAGCGGGTGAGCATCTTCGGCTCGGCGCTTGACGAACACGACCTCCACCTCGTCCTGCCGACCGAGCCCGTCCGGCACGCCTTCGACCCCAAGCTCTTGGAGACCGCCGTCGTCAACCTGCTCGGCAACGCGGTCAAGTTCACGCCCGAGGGCGGCACGATCACGGTCACGCTGCACCGCGACGCCTTCGACACCGCGACGCTTGCGGTGCAGGACACCGGGCCCGGCATCCCGCTGGAACACCTGCCCCACCTCTTCGACCGCTTCTACCAAGTCGATGCCTCCGACACGCGGGCGCATGAGGGCAGCGGCATCGGGCTGGCGCTGGTGCAAGAAATCGCCACGCTGCACGGCGGGACGGTGAGCGTCGAAAGCGAAGTCGGCGTCGGGACGACGTTTGCGCTCCGGCTCCCGTCGCTTGATGCTACCGAGGGCAACGGGGCAGCGGTTAGCAGGGTAGAGGGGGGTGCCAGCAACGGCCCCCCCTCCAACACGGTCCCTATCGCGCAACTCACCGCAGCACCGCCCACCGACTCCGATCGCCCGCTGCTGCTCATCGTGGAGGACAGCGCCGACCTGCGCGTCTACCTCCGCAGCCACCTCGACGCGACCTACGAGGTCCTCGAAGCAGCCGACGGCGCCGAGGGCGTCCGGCTGGCGCGCGAGCACGTCCCCGACCTCGTTCTCTCGGATGTGATGATGCCCACGCTGGACGGCTTTGCACTGCTGGCGGCGCTCAAGGCCGACCTGAGCACGAGCCATGTCCCCATCGTGCTGCTGACCGCGCGTGCCGACGCCGAGAGCCGGCTCCACGGCCTCGTGGAAGGGGCCGACGACTACCTCGCCAAGCCGTTCGACGTCGGTGAGCTTCAGGCGCGCATCGCCAACCTGATTGCGCAGCGGCGTCAACTCCGGGCACGCTGGCAAGGAGACGCGTCAGCACGGACGGTGGCAAGCGCGCCCTCAGACGAGGATAGCAGTGTCGCGGTCCCGGCGGCGGTGCAGGCCCGCGAGGCAGCCTTCGTAGAGCGGGTCGAGGCGTTGGTGGCGGAGCGCATGGCGGAGCGCGCGTTCGGCGTCGATTCGCTCGCGCTCGCGCTGGGCATGAGCACGCGGCAACTTCAGCGCAAGCTCGGCGGCCTACTCGGGGAGGCGCCAGCCGTGTTGATCCAGCGCGTCCGGCTGGCGCACGCCGCCCGGCTGCTGCGCGAGGGGCAGCGCGTACGGGACGCCGCCAGCGCAGTGGGTATCGCGAGTGCGTCCACGTTCCGCCAGGCCTTCCGCCGCACCTATGGTGTGGCTCCCTCGGCGTACGCATCAGGCACGGACGCAGCGCGCACGGACGCAGCGCGCACGGACGCAGCGCAGGAAGAGCGCGGTTCCTAACACGGCTCCCCCTCGCCAGACGCGCCCCTCGACAAGACTTCAGAGTGGCGGTCAAGCTGTCGCCCTCATTCCTGAGTTGGGCGATCAAGCTCCAGACCGTGTCATCCTGAGCAGAAGCCCGCAGGACTGACGGCGAAGCGCTTGCCCTGGCGAAGGCGGGGGGTCAGCGTGCAAGCCACAGCCTAGGCATGCAGGTGGACCAAGACCCTTCGACGCGCGATGCTCGCTCAGGGTGACAAAGGCGGTGTGCCTGGTCGTGAGAACCTACAAGCTGCCCTCATTCCTGAGGAGACAGCTTTTGGCGGAAGGGGAGTACATCCTGCGCGACGTCCGTCGAGCGGAGGAAGCATCCAGGCGTCTAGCCTACCCACGTCGCCCTCGATAGATCGCTGGCGTGCGCGGAGGGGGGGCGGTGTCTGAAATCCACCGCTCGATGTCGGGATTTCATCGGTCACGGCACCTTATGTTCGTTGATGTTACGACTAGCGTGTGCGGGCATGCTGTGCAAACCCATGTGCGCTGGGTCGTGGCGTCAACCCCTCCATCACCCCTCCGCTCTCGCTATGCGCTCCCTCCGTTGCGCTGCGCCGCTCGTGCGCGCGGCCGTCGCCCGTGGCCCGATCCCACGTTGTGGCTGGGCCGCCTCCGTTGCGTCCCTCACCCTCTTCGTCGGCACCGTTATGCTGCTTGCGCCCGAGGTCCAGGCGCAGGAGTTCCGCTTCGAGCGTACCGGTCCTGGTGCCCTCGACTACGACGTGCAGCGCACCGACTGCTATGCCCACGCGCGCAGCGCCGTCTGTGCCTACGAACTCGCCTGGCACCCCGACGCCAACGACAACGACCAGCCGGACCTGCTGATCCGCCCGCGCTTCGCCGACCTGGCCGAGCGCTTCGCCCAGCGCTCCGGTCAGCCTACTGCCGAAGTTGTCCTGTTCTCCGACGACCGCTTCGGTGACGCAGGCTTCGCGGCAGCCCGTCGGTTGCCGCGCTACCTCGACGCGGCGGATCTGACGGTGGACGAGGGCACCGTGCTGCGCGGCGCGGTCGTGCCGACCTCCAAGCCCCGCGGGACCTCGGCTGCCAAGAACCTCGGCCTGACCGTGCCGACCCTGGCCGATGACCTCAACACGAATCCGCTCGCCCTGCGCTTCTCGGGGTTCACCGCGTTCGACGGACAGCTTTTCTTCAACGGCGACGACGGCATCACCCGCCAGGAGCTCTGGCGGCTCAACGGCACGGCCTTCGAGCTGATCGAAGACAAGAAGCCCGGTCGGAGCAGCTTCGGGCCGAGCTTCTTTACCGTGTTCGACGGGGCGCTCTACTTCGAGGGCGACACGGACCCGACCGGTAGCGAGCTCTACCGCTACACCGAGGCGGGGGGCATCGAGCTTGCGGCGGACCTCCGCCCCGGCGAGGACGACGGGAGCCCGAAAGACCTCGCCGTCTTGGGAGACACGCTCTACTTCGTGGCAAACAATGCCGACGACGAGCCCGCGCTCTACCGCTTCACCGTCGCAGGCGGTGCGGAAGAGGTCACCGATGCCCTCCCCGACGGGCGGCAGGAGCCGGAGGACCTCTTCGCCATCGGCGATGGGCTCTACTACACGGCCTTCGATGTGGACTTCAACACGGAACTCTACCGCTACACGGAGGCGGGCGGTGCCGTGCGCATCGCCGAGACGCTGGATAGCTTCCGAACTAGCACATTCACCGAGTTCAAAGGGCACCTCTTCTTTCTTGGAACTACGTTCTCCCCCTTCGCCAACGCGCTCTATCTCTACGACCCCGTAGACGGGCTCGAACAGATCCCAACCGAAGTCAGTCCCTTCAACGAGCCGGCACCTACGCTGCGGGACACGCTCTATTTCTCGGGATCCACGAGTGACACGGGCAGTGAGCTCTACCGCTACACCGAGACAGGCGGCGTCGAACTAGCGGCTGAAGTTCAGGAAGGCGCAGCGGACTCGCGCGTGAGTGGGGTCACTGTCTTCAATGGCGAAATCGTCTTCCAGGCGCGCGGGTCGGGCAGCGATGGCGAACTGTGGCGCTACACCCCCGGCGGCAGCGCCACGCTAATCGACGACCTCCGCGACGGCCCTGATGGGTCGCTCCCCGGCGACTTCACCGAGGTAGGGAGCCTGCTCTACTTCAAGGCGCGCGACGCCAGCGGTACCGACCGGCTGTGGCAGTACGACGGCACCACCGCGAGCCGCGTCCTGATCACCTCGCCCACCGACGATGGCGTCGCGGAAGATCAGGGCAAGGGGGCGGCGACCGCTGTGTACGACGGCGCGTTCTACTTCAGCGGCAACGACGGCACCACCGACACGGAGCTCTACCGCTACACCGACCTCGGCGCCACCGAACTCGTAGCCGACCTCAACCCGGTGAGCGGCGGGTCCCCTGGCGGGTCGCAACCGTACGGGTTCCGCGTGGTCAACGACACCCTCTATTTCGGCGCGACCGATGGGAGCTTTGACACCGAACTCTACCGCTACACCCCCGCAGGCGGCGGGGAACGGGCGGCCGACGTCAACCTGTCCGGGAGCTCCGATCCGGAGTCGCTCACGGGATACGAGGGTGCCCTCTACTTCAGCGCCCGCGACGACAGCTTTGATCGCGAACTCTACCGCTACACCCCCGGGGGCGGAGCCGAACGGGTTGCGGAGGTCAACCCCACCGGGTCAGCCTTCGTCAGCGGCTTGATCGTCTACAACGACACGCTCTATTTCAACGCGGACGACGGCGTCAACAACACCCAACTCTTCCGCTATACGGTCCTCGGCGGTGCCGAGCGAGTGAGCGATATCGCTGGCCCTGGCGTCGTGTCTGGTCCCGACAAGGCGGTGTACGACGGCGCGCTCTACTTCATAGCCAACAACGACGACGTTGCAGGGGAGCTCTACCGCTACACCAGCAGCGTAGGCGTCGAACTGGTCCAGGGCGGTCTAGGGGTAAGCGGTGAGTTCGAGGTCTACGATGGGGCCCTCTACTTCGCGCTCAGTGACCCGACGCGCGGGCGCGAACTCTACCGCTACACCACGGCGGGTGGTGTCGAGCTCGTTGCCGACATCAACCCCGATGACTTCGGCAACCCCGAAGCGCTCACGGTCTTCGACGGCGCGCTCTACTTCACGGCGGACGACGGCGCAATCGGGCCCGAACTCTACCGATACACCACCGCGGAGGGCGTTGCGCTGGTGAGCGACCTCGCGCCAGGCGGCGCAGGCTCGACGCCCGAGGCGCTGACCCGCTTCAACGGCACGCTCTTCTTCTCAGCGTCCGGGCCGACCGTTGGGCGCG
Source organism: Bacteroidota bacterium (assembly GCA_039027055.1). Taxonomy (GTDB): domain Bacteria; phylum Bacteroidota; class Rhodothermia; order Rhodothermales; family Rubricoccaceae; genus JBCBEX01. The sequence goes on along the minus strand of JBCCLD010000145.1, from coordinate 1,250 downwards.
AGTGGTTCTTCCTCGCCGCGCCGCCGCCCGGCTCCATCGCCGGGACGCTCTTCGACGACGCCAACGCCACCGGCATCTTAGACGAGGGCGAAACCGGCCTCGAAGGCGTGACCGTCGAACTCTACGAGGACACCAACGCCAGCGGTACGCTCGACGTGGGCGAGCCCAAGATCGACGAGACGACTTCGGCGGTGGCAGCCGAGGGCATCGTCGCGGTCGTGCCCGGGCGCTACGACTTCCAGGGCGTGCCCGAGGGCGACTACCTCGTCGTGGTCCCGACCACGCCGGAGGGCTTCGTCGCCACCACGCCCGACACGCTCGCTGTGGCGGTCGTCTCCGGCCAGGAGACCGGGGGGCAGGACCTCGGCTTCCTCGCCGTCGCGCCCGTCTTCGACCTCGCGCTCTCGGCTGCGCCCGAGGTCACGGGGCCGGGCCAGGGCCTCCTCCGGGCCGTCGTCATCAACCGGGGCTCCGAGCCGGGCGCGCGCGTCCGCGTCAAGGTGAGCCAGCAGCGCAACGTGAGCGTCTCGCCCGGCCAGATCCTCGTTGGGGCGATGGCCCCGGGCGAGCGCGCCGAGGTCATCTTCACCTTTGCCAACGCGCAGGAGAACGCCGAGGTCAAGCTCCGCGTCACCGACCTCGACATCCAGGGCGACGAGACGGACTTCGAGAACAACACCGTGACCGTCTTCCCGATGACCGCCACGGGCGACGATGCCATGCTGCCCGTCGTGGTGGGCACGGCGTCGGGCTCGACCGTCTCGGGCCGCGCCGAGGACCGCCAGCCCGGCGACACGGGCCTGGCCTCGATCGAGCTCGCCCCCGGGGCAACCAGCCTCACGCTCGACGTCGATGCCTTCGACCCGGGCGATGGGACCGTTGGCTTCACCGCCCGCGCCATCGACCCGAGCCTCCAGGCCACCGGCACGCTCGTGGCCACAGACGGCGAGGGCAACGAGGGCACGCTCGCCCTCGACATCCCGGCGGGCGGCGCGCCGCTCACGCTCGTGACGTTCGCCACGCCCGACGTGGTGCCGGTCATCCTCGGCCCTGCGGGCGGCTCGTTCTGGTTCACCGCCGGGATCACCAACCCGACCGACAGCCCCATCGAGCAAGACATCTGGCTGGCCTTCATCGAGCCCGACGGGACGGAGACGAACGTGTTCGGTCCGGTGGTGGCGCGGGCCGACGCTGGGCAGACGGCGGACGAGCGCTTCGAGGCGACGCTATCGGCGGAGGACCCGGCGGGG
>JBCCLD010000144.1:0-10883 GCA_039027055.1 Bacteroidota bacterium | reverse complement strand
TGTATGGAAGCTGCTAATGCAGTTCCCCTCCTGGATAGGAGGGGACAGGGGTGGTTGACCGAATCAGCTACCCTGTCACGTCCAAAGCCGAAAGCGCAGACGACGCCTTGAGTGTGCACTAGGACTCATCATTCTCGCCCATGACCCCGTCAGACTCGACACGCTCCGGTGCGGGCCGCCACGTCAAGATCATCGGCGTGCTGCTACTCATTGCCACGGTCGTGTTCGTGGTGACGCGGCTCGACTCGTTCAAGGCCAAGCTGAGCGACATGGCAGCCGTCACCGAGGGGCGCGGCGACGCCGCCAACCTCACCAGCCCTGACAGCCTGCTCAGCTACGTGCTGCGCCACCCCGATCAGGCCTCGCTCGTGGTCTTCGACACGGATGCTCCCGAGGCGGGCCTCTTCGTCGAAGCCGACGCCGAGCGTCCCCTGGCCGGACTGCCGACGGTGTGGCTCGCGGCGCAGTATGCCCGCGGCGTCGCCGACGGCCAACTCGATCCCGAGGAGGCCGTGCCCTATGCCGACATCGAGGTGTTCGCGCTGCCCGCCATCGAGGGCGACCGGCACCGCGCTACGCTCGCGCGGATGGGGCTAGCCGACACGCTCATCGCGCAGGAGGGCGGCGGGCGCCCGCAGGAGGTCGTCTCCGTGCACTCACGCATGCCGCTGCGCCGCGTCGTCGAGGCGGCTGTGCGCCATGGGGACCGCCCGAGCACGGATTACCTAGTCATGCGCTTCGACCGGTTCGCGGTGGCTGACCTCACGCGTCCCTACGACCTCGGCCCGCCGGTGCCTACGAGCGGCCTCTACCTCGCCTGGACGCCCACCTACCGAGGCGCCACGGCCCAGGAGCGTCTCGACGGATTCCTCGCCCTCACCACACCACAGCAGGCCGACACGGCTTTCGCCGTTGCAGAGCGCCTTCAGGACGACGAGGCCTACCGGGCACGCGAGCGGGAGCGCCTCCGCTTCGAGAGCCTGAGCATGACCGTCGAGCAACAGCGGGCCGCCGCGCGGGCCTCGTTCCCGAAAGGCACGGCGCAGGCCTACGCCGACGCGCTCGCCGACATCGCCACCGCAACGTTCGTGAGCGACACCGTGGCGGCGAAGGTGCACGACGTGCTCGGCAACCCTATCGAGCTGTTTGCTTCGGTCGTGCCCGACGCCGAAGTGCGCGGCAAAGCGGGCGGGTTCACCGGCCTCTACTCGATCGGGGCCTACGCGCGCCGCCCCGACGGCACCGCGCGTGTGGCTGTGCTCCTCATGCAAGACCTGCCCACGGCCGTGTTCATCGAGGCTGGACGGCAGGCGCTCGACCAGGGCCTCGTTGCCATCCTCCTCGGCAGCGACGCCTTCGTAGCGCAGGCGAAGGATCTGGCAGCCAATTGATCGCTCCTACGCTCCGAGTTCGTACTTCAGGCCGAGGAAGGGCAGCAGCGGGAGCTGGTCCACCCGCCGGACGGTGAAGATGTCGAAGTAGAACAGGTTGGCGCGGTCGTAGACGTTGATCGCGCCGACTTGCACGCTAAGGTCGCCCGGGCCCACCTCGAAGGTGCGCGACACCGACACGTCGAGGCGGTGGTAGGCCGGGAGGCGGCCATTGAACGGCTCGCGGTAGAGCACGCGTGGGATGCCGAACGTTTCCGTGACGTCGGGCAGGGGAAAGAACGGAACGAACGAGTCAAAGCCGAAAGGACGCGTGAAGGGGAGACCCGATCCATACTGCCAGCGCACGCTGGCCTCGAAGTCGCTCAACTCGAAGCTCGCCAGCGCGTTCAGCTGATGGCGACGGTCATGGGGTGGATTGTAGGTCTGGAAGCCCTCCGGGCCGCCGGTCAGCGGCGCCTGAAAGATGGTGTACTCGGTCTGGGAGAGGCCATAGCCGACAAAGGTGTAGAACGGTCCGCGTTGCCACTCCAGGCGGGCATCGAGTCCGTAGACGCTGCCGTCGGCAGGGGTGAGCTCGGTCGTGAAGCGGGCAATGGCGCTCCAGATGGGCACGGCGAGGTCGTCCAGGCGCTTCGCATAGCCCTCCACCGCGAGGGTGAACGGACCGATCTTTTGCTGCACGCCCACCATCGCGTGCAGGGCTTCCGCTTGGCCATCGCCGACGGGGTTGGGGAGCCACGCGAGGAACACGGAGCCTGCGTCGCGCTCGTCGCTGACCCCGTTGACGGTCTGTCGGTAGAGGCCAATGGCCCCGTTGAGTTGCGTGGGGCCGTCCGTGCCCCAGGGCTGCCAAGCGAAGCGAAAGCGGGGTTCTAGGCTAAAGGCGTAGTCGCCATAGTAGGTCGTTACACTGAGTCCCGGATGCAGTTCCAGGCCGTAGCCGGGGTCCCAGATGGCCTCGATATAGCCACCGGAGGCGAGCAACAACTCCTCGTTCGCTCGAAATCCGACGAACTGCCCCCCTAGCTCGTAGTTGAGAAAATCGAGGCGGGTGAACAGGCCGCCACCGAGTCGGAGCCGAGGCTGGACACGCGCGAGGTGGGCCTCGGCGTTGACGACGGTGGCGCTCGACGAACGCTGCGGACGGTCGGGGTCTCCCACGCTGTTCCGCACGTTTGAGAGGCCCAGTTGCGTCTCAAACTCGAAGGGGACCGAGCGCGGCAGCAGCACGCATCGCCCACTCATCGCCGCATTCGACCAGCGAAACACATCCCGGCGCACATCCGTGGCCTGCGGGTCGATGGCCCCCTCGTCGAAGGTGTAGAGGCCACTCAAGCTGCATCGCCCACTCTGCGGGTCCGCGCGAGTCACCTTGGCGAACACGTCGCCAAACCGAAGGGGGAGATCCTGGCCCAGGGCGGGCCCCACCTGTTCGATGAGCGACGCTCGTGCCGAGCCAATCACAGACACCCGGCCCGGCACGAGGGGGCCCTCGGCCTGCACGGACGCCAGAAAGGGGCTCACAGACCCGGCCGCCGCGACACGGTTCAAGTTCCCGTCGCGCATGGTCACGTCGAGCACGGAAGAGAGGCGTCCGGTGTAGCGTGCGCCGAAGCCTCCCGCGTAGAACTCGGTGTTGGCGACGAGGTCCTCCGGGAACGCCGAGAAGAAGCCGACGATGTGGAAGGGTTGAAAGACGACCGCCCCGTCCATCAACACGAGGTTCTGGGGGGGAGTACCGCCGCGCACGTAGAGGCCGCCGCCCCGGTCGCCCACCGCGACGACACTGGGCAGGGCTTGGAGGTAGCTCGCGAGGTCGCCGGAGAGGTCCGGCGTTGGAATCCGAGCGAGGTCCTGGGGCCGGATCGACTGCCGCCCGGCCTCCACCTGCGCGGCACCGCCCTCGGCTTCGACCTGGACCTCGCCGAGCGTCTGGCCTGGAGCGAGTTGGACCGCGAGCGTCACCACGTCTCGGCTGCCGAGCAGCAGCGTGTCAATGGCCGTCTCGTAGCCGACGTAGGACACCTGGAGCGTGTAGCGCCCCGAAAAGCGCCCGCCAAGCAAGAAGATGCCGTCGTTGTCGGTTACGGTCTGCGCTGGCGTGGCATCGGGCGCAGCCAAGCTGAAGAGGCCTACTGTAGCTCCGGGAAGCGCTTGGCCGCTCTCTGCGTCCGTGACGAAGCCGCGTACGGTGGTGGTTATCGGCGTACGCGTCGGCTGTGCGGAGACTGGAGCCGCAAGGCCTAGCGCGAAGAGGACGACAAGTAGACCGAAGATCTTCCAGAGTGAGCCGCGCCCGTTCATCCGAGGCACGACTGTTGGTTGAAGAAGAACGCACCGCTCAACGCCGTCCACTCATACTCCATGATGAGCACGCCGCCGACGTAGCCGAATCCGCCCTCGACGTTTGTAACCGTTGTTGGAATCGCTAACTCCTCGGTGGTGAAGAGCGGGAAGTCGGGCCACTCCTCGGTCGAGACACCGAGGAACACTCGTGCGCTGCTGAGGCCGGGGCAGGCTGTGCCGTCCCCGCCACCGAGGGCACGCTGCACATCGTTGTACGAGCTGAAGGCTAGCGAGAACGTACCGTCGGGGGTGAGCTGAACCCGGTCTAGGTAGGAAAGCGTAAGCGTGCGCGTCGGCTCAGTGAGGCGGTAGGTGATCCGCAAGTCTACGAGCTTGACCGCGTCCGTGATGGTCATCGACTGGGACGTGGGCGGGAACTCCGCGGACGAGAACGGTGACAGGCCCGTCTCCAGCATCGGGTTAGGAATGAGCGCGGGCGTACGCAGGGTCACGCTGGCGTCGTTGCCGTCGGGCGAGTCTGCCAGGATGCGGTAGGGCGTAGACGGTGCGACAGGCTGGGCTGTCCAGAAGGCATAGGCGGAGACTCCGTTGCCGAAGCGGAGCAACGTGTCCTGGAGCGTCACCGTCGTCCCGCGTTCCAAGTCTTCGAGCGTCACCGTCGCGGCGACCGGAGCGTCGCTGCCGACGGTCCGCTGTAGTTCGTTTACGCGAACGTACTGTGTGTCCGCCGCGACGTCGAGATAGCCAAAGAGCGAGAAGGTGACATCGCTCTCTTCGAAGGGGTCAAAGGACGCCTCACAGCCCACACAGAACCAGGCGACGAAGGCGGCGAGAAGGAAGGAGCGGCGGATGGGCATCAGGTAGTAGGGAGATGGGACGTCAAGGTACGGGCTCGCCCCCGCTTCGCAAGACCCCGAAGTCCTTCGCCCCGATCTGAGAGGTCAGTCGTGCACCAACTCGGAGTCTCCCGTGGAGATGTCGGTGGGCGCAATGGTCCGCTTCGTCCGGATGAGCACCACGCCGTTGGCCCCGCGCGTCCCATACATCGCCGTCTCCGCAGCGCTCTTGAGCACTTCGATGGACTCAACGTCCATGGGGCTGATGCCGTCCAAGATGCCCCGCGTGCCCTGCTGGAGCGGGAGGCCATCCACGACGAAGAGCGGCTCGCTGTTGCCCGTGAGGGTGCTCGTCCCGCGGATACGGATCACGAGGTTGCCCCCAGACTCGCTCACGCTGACCCCGGCGACCTGGCCGCGCAGCATCTCCTCGACCCGCGCGATGGCCCGGCCTTCGAGGTCCTCGGCGTCGACGCGGTCCGGGTTGCGGTCTGCGGTGGCCGCCGCTTGGCTGCCAACCTCGGTGTTGGTCGACGCACAGCCGACCGCAAGGCCTCCGAGCAGGAACGCGAGCGCGAGAGTGGGGACGAGGCGAAGAACACGCATGGTGCACCTGGGGACCGATGGCTGGAGTGTGGGGTCTGCACGCAAAGCCGCCTGGAGACCGCTTCCGTGACGATACGGCACCCAGGTTGTTTCACCAAGGAAAAAGCCCTTCCGGAAGCAACTGGGCCGAGGGACGGGTCTCCTACTCGCCCAGGGGCAGCGACACCGCGCTACGCACGTAGCCGGGGCTCTCGCCGCCGAAGGTGATGCGAGCTAGGTAGTGGCCGTCTTGCTGCAGATGGACTTCGACCCCGTCCGCATCGGACACCGTGTGCGGCGAGCGAATGCCGAACGTGTACGTTTCGCCGCCGACGCCTTCGAGGAGCAGGTTGAGCGCCCCGTCCTCAGCGCGGTCGCGGAGGATGCGGAGCCCCCTGCTGCGCGCGCCAGAGTCGGCAGGCTCGTGATGGACGAAGGCTGCGGTCCCACCGTCGGTGCGGATGACCAGGTGCACGTCGGCCTCGGACGAGGCGTTGACGACGACACGCTGAACGTCCCCCTCGCGGACGATGTCAAAATCAACGGCTCGACTGACAACGTCAGGGGGGACGTTGTCTTGTCTCTGGCGCACCATCTCGACGGCCTCGATGCGCGCGTCGAGCGGTAGGGCCGGCGCGAACTCAATCTCGTTGACGGTCGTGTAGTCTGCGTGGACGACGCGAAGGCTCAGCGTATCGTCCCCACGGCGTACCGTCAAGATGCGCTGCTGGCCGAAGCGTAGGGTGGTCCCATCCCAGTCGGCCGGAAGCTGCGGGGCGAAGCGGAGGAGGTCGCCGCCGTTTTGCCAGTCCACCCCGAGTAGGCCCGTGACGGTGGGCGTGGCGACCATGGCCTCGCTCCAGACCTGGAGGTGGCTGCTGCGTCCGAACGCCGTGTTGAAGTCGCCGGAGAGGAGTTCCGTGACATAGCCGAGCGCGTCCTGGCGCGTGAGGAGCGCGCTCGCCATGAGGCCCTGGTAGCCGACGTGCGGGCGGGCGTAGCTGTAGCCGCCCATCGACACCCAGCCGGTGAAGAGGGGCCACACGGAGCCGTTGTGGTAGGAGAGCGGGTCGTAGCGCGCGCTCTGGGCGTCGAGGATGCGCGCGCCCCAGTCGGTGGCCACGTGGCCGCTGCCGAGCGCGTCGAGCGCCCGCTGCGCGCGGTCGGCGTCGAGCGTGGCCCACCAGAAGGGCACGCCCTGCATCGCGGTGTTCTCCGGCATCACGACGGCGTCTTGCTCCGTGGCAATGCCGCCCTGCGAGAGCGCCGTGCCGGCCTGCGCTCCTTCGTCGGGGATGAGGTTGGTCGCGTCGGGGAAGTGTGTGGTGACGGCGTAGAAGCCCTCGTCTTCGAGCCAGTACGTCGCCTCCGTAGCTGCCCGCGTACGCGCGGCGTTGGATCGCGCTCGCTCGGCCAGGTCGTCCTCGCCCAGCGCGTCGGCGAGTTCTGCCATGTTGTTGGACGCCTCGATCCAGAGGCCCTGCATGTAGAGCTCCTCGTGGGGCGGGTAGAGCAGCCCGCCCTCGACCCAGCCGTGCCCGACGCCCGTGTTGTCGAGCAGGCCGTTGCCGTCGCGGTCAGTGGCCTCTGAGAAGGCGTAGGCCATCTTCGCGCTCGCCCAGTGCTTCTGCAGGAATGCGTCGTCGCCCGTGGCGCGCCAGAGGTCGGCGAGGACGATGAGGTAGAGCGGCGTCGCGTCGGCGCTGGCCCAGGGGTAGGGGTAGTCCTCGAACCACGTCAGGAACGTGGCGCTCTGGCTAATCTCGTGCGGGATTTTGCCGTCGGTGCGCTGGAACTGCTGCAGGAAGTCGAGCGCGGTCTTCGTCGTCTTATAGTCCCCGTAGGCCGTCGTGGCAAGGGCCGTCCAGAGAGCATCGCGGCCGAAGAACCACGCAAAGCCGGGGCGTTCGGAGTTGCCCGCCGTCCGGAAGCCCGCCACGAAGCCGGTGGCCTCGGTGCGCGCGCTGCTTGAAGGCCCGGCCAGCACGTCCGATTCCAGGTAGAGGAGCGTCGGGTTGGTCGCCAGCCCCTTGTCGATGCCGACCTTCGCCCAGGCGAACGCCTCGTCGAGCCGGTTGTCGGGCGTGTCAATCGAGATGGTGTTCGCCTGGGGATCGCGGTAGTGCTGCACGGTCGCCGCGTAGGCCCCCGGGACGTCGTTGAGGAGCCGGTCGTAGACGGCCTCGGCGTCGGCGCGGCCGGTCGTGCTGCCCGTGAAAATGATGGGGACGAGGCCCGCCCTCGCGTCCTCGGGCGTCACGCGCAGCTCGAAGCGCGTCGGGAGGTCGGCGGGTTCCTCCTGGTAGGGCTGCTGCGACACGTCCACCGCGCCGGGGCTGCCGACGATGCCGTAGAACCGCTGCGTCTCCTCGCCGACGAAGTAGCGCCCCCGCGCGGCGTCGAAGCCGGAGAAGCCGGTCATCAGTCCCGCGGGCCACATCAGCGCGAGGTCGGGGCGGAACGACACCGAAATCGTGAGCGGCCGCACGGTGTCCACGTCGAGGAGCATCACGACGGCTGGCTCGTCGATCGGCGCGAAGAGCGTCTGCCGGATGGTGAACGCGGCGTGCGTGTGGACGAACGTCGTCGCCTCGGGCCGCACCTCCGTCCGCTCCATCGTGGCGAGGCCGTCAATCGGGATCGGGTAGTCGTCGATGGCGATGTCGAACTGTACCTCGCTGGCGATCTGCTGCGGGTAGGTCCACACCTCGAACGGCTTGCCCTCGTAGCCGAACGCGCCCGCGCGGCGGCCGAGCACGCTGAAGAAGCCGAACGTCCCTGCCTCGGTCTGCCGCTCCAGCATCAGTCCGCCCTCGGACATCTCGAAACGCGGCACCTGTGCGAAGCCGGGCGCGGCGAGGAGGAGGAGCAGAGCGACTAGCGACTGGCGACGGGCGACTGGGGAATAGGGCATGGGGGATAGGGGATAGGGGGGGAGGGCAGCGGCGACGTGTCAATCGTCCATCAAAAATCGACCATCATTCAACCACCACGCCCTCGTTCGCGCCGAGATGGAGGGTGCCGGTGAACGTGCGGTCTTCGCGCGCGCGCTGCGTCGAGGCGAGGACGTGCCCCGTGAAGCCGTCGGGGACGGCGACCTCCTGCATCTCGGGCGAGAAGTTGAGCGCCACAAAGACCGATGTGCCGTCGTGCTCACGGACGTAGGCGAACACGGCGTTCGGCACGGCGTCGCTCGGTGTGTAGCTACCGACCTGCAGCGCGGGCGTGGCTTTGCGCAGGGCGAGGAGGCGACGGTAGAGGTTGAGCATCGAGTCGGGGTCGTCCAACTCGGCGTCCACGTTGATCGCGGCGTGCTCGTCGTGGAGCGGGAGCCAGAGGTCGTCGGGGGCGGCGTCGGAAAAGCCGGCGGAGGGCGAGGCGTCCCAGGCCATCGGCGTGCGGCAGCCGTCGCGGCTCAGCTCGGGCAGGCTGCGGAAGCCCCACGGATCCTGCAGCTTGTCCTCGGGCACGTCCACCTCCGGCATGCCGAGCTCGTCGCCGTAGTAGAGCGTCGGCGAGCCGCGCAGCGTGAGCAGCAGCATCGCCGCGATGCGGGCCTGCGCTGCGCCCACACGCGTACGGATGCGCGTCTCGTCGTGGTTGCTGACGACGTAGTTCGGCCACGCGCCCGCGGGCAGCGCCGCTTCGAGCTCATCGACGGAGGCGCGGATGCTCGCGGCGGTCCAGTCGGCGTTGAGGAGCGCGAAGTTGAACGGCATGTGCAGCTCGTCGAGCACGCCCGGCGTGGCGTTGCCGCCGAAGTAGCGCACCCACGCGGCGCGGTCGTACTCGTGGATCTCGCCAATCGTCACGCGCTCGCTCCTGCCAAATGTGGGGGCGTCATGGGTGTCGACCAACTCACGGATCTCGCGGAAGACGCCGTGTACGTCCTCGTGGCCCTTGTCATGGACGTGGACTTGCGTGTCGTATTCGCCGAGCGACTTGTGGTAGTCGGCGACCTCCGTCGCGAGCGGGTTGTCGCGCATGGCGGGGTCCTTCATGATGAAGTGCGCCACGTCGATGCGGAAGCCGTCCACGCCGCGGTCCATCCAGAAGCGCAGCGCGTCGAACATAGCCGCTTTGAGCTCCGGGTTGCGCCAGTTGAGGTCGGGCTGCTCGCGGAGGAAGCTATGGAGGTAGTACTGCCCCGTCGTCTCGTCCAACTCCCATGCGGGGCCGCCGAAGATGCTCAGCCAATTGTTCGGCGGTCCGCCGTCGGGAGCGGGGTCGCGCCAGACGTACCAGTCGCGCTTCGGGTCGTCCTTCGAGGACCGCGCCGCCTGGAACCACGCATGCTCCTCCGACGAGTGGTTCGGGACGAAGTCGACGATCAGCTTGAGGCCGAGCTCTTTCGCCCGCGCGGCCATCCGGTCGAAGTCGGCGAGCGTGCCGAAGATGGGGTCCACGTCGGTGTAGTCGGCCACGTCGTAGCCGAAGTCGGCCATCGGCGAGCGGTAGAACGGCGAGAGCCAGACCGTATCGATGCCAAGCGTGTTCGCGAGGTAGTCGAGGCGCTCCGTGATGCCGGGAAGGTCACCGACGCCATCGCCGTTGGCGTCCTGGAACGAGCGGGGGTAGATCTGATAGACGACGGCGGAGTGCCACCAGGGATGTGCAGCCATGGGGGAAGAGCAGCTACGTGGACGTTCCTCGAAAGATAGAACGCAGCGCCTTGTTACGAGTCGGCTTCCACGCCTTGTCGCAGCAAAAAGGGCGGCCCCGCGCTGTGCGGAGCCGCCCTCAGGCTTGGACAGTGGAGGGGCGGTTACGCCGTCTCCGCCACGGCCGGGAGGTAGAGCTGCTCGACGTAGTGCTCGAGCATGCGCTTGATCGAGAACACGTCGCGCGTGGACTGGATGCTGTTGTGCATCATCTGCTTCCACTGCGGGCGGGCGTCGTAGTAGGTCGGGACGACCTCGCCCAGCACGACCTTGTAGAGCGACTCGACGTCGTGCGCGTCCTGGATGGCGGGCTCGGGGCTCTCGAACCCGTCGCCGATCTGCCAGCCGTTGACGCCGTGGTCGCAGGCCTCGGGCCACCAGCCGTCGAGGATCGAGCAGTTGAGCACGCCGTTCATGGCGGCCTTCATGCCGCTCGTGCCGCTGGCCTCCTTCGGGCGGCGCGGGTTGTTGAGCCACACGTCCACGCCGCGCGTGAGCGCCGCGCCGATCTCCATGTCATAGTTCGGGAGGTAGACGACCGAGTTCGGGTACTTCTTGGTCATCGCGATCAGCTCCGAGACGAGGGCCTGGCCGCCCTTGTCCTGCGGGTGCGCCTTGCCCGAGAAGACGAGCTGGATCTTACCGCTCTCGAGCGCTGGGCCGATGCGCTCCAAGTCGCTGAAGATCAGGTTGGCGCGCTTGTAGGTCACCGCGCGGCGTGCAAAGCCGATGAGCAGCTTGTTGGCGTCGAGCGTGACGCCCACGCGGCTCTCGATCAGGTTGATGAGCGCGCGCTTGTTGTCCTGGTGCGACGCCCAGAGGCCGTCGAGGTCGTCAGCGGCGGCCGCGTCCAGCATGCGGTCGTCCACCCACGTGGGGCGGTGGATGCCGTTCGTGATCGCGTGGATGTGCGGGCGGCCCTCGACGTGGCTCCACATCTGGTTGGCGGCAACCCGTTCGGCATGACCGTCGGCGGCCTCAAGCTCGCCTCCAAGGCCAACGGCGTGGCGCAGCTCCACGGCGTGCCCGCCAACCAGAGGTGGAGCCACGTCGAGGGCCGCCCGCACATCCACGCGATCACGAACGGCATCCACCGCCCCACG
>JBCCLD010000143.1:0-10920 GCA_039027055.1 Bacteroidota bacterium | reverse complement strand
CCGTTTGCGTCTCCGAAAGGCGCACGAGGAGCGCGATCCCGTAGGATCGAGTGACGAGTGGACCCCCCATTCTGTAGAGGTGGGCGGAGGCCGAACGGAGGCCGTGAGCACCGATCAGACCGATTGTCCACACGCCCTAGAGCTTCCTTCACCGTCTCCTCGCCTCCTCGTTTCGCCGTTTCCTCTCGCCGTAAGCCCGAGCGCCGCGGCTTCCTGACGAAATCGGTCCGCTACGGGCGGGAGGTCGCCGTCGCGCCAGACGAAGCTGAGGGCGGTCGTGGCCGTGACGTGAGGCGGCACACCCGTGAGCGGGCGGGCGACGAGGTGGCCCTGCGCCCGCGCACCGACCGACGCCGGCGCGATGGTCACGCCCAACCCTGCGGCGACGAACGCTACGATGGTCGCCATCGGCTCGGTCTCCTCGATCACGCGCGGCGCGAAGCCGACCGAGCCGCAGAGCGCGTAGAGCACGCGAACGAAGCCCTGCGCGTGGTGGCGCGGCGGCAGCACGAACGGCTCGGCGGCCAACGCGGAGAGGGCGACGGTGTCGTACGCGGCGAGCCGGTGCTTCAACGGCAGCAGCGCCACGAGGGGCTCCTCCTTTAGCGACTCCACCACCAGGCCGTCGGTGTCCTCGAACGGCCCGCGCGAGAGGCCGAGGTCGATCTCGCGGGCGCGGAGGGCGTCGAGGGTCTCGTCGGGGAAGCGCTCCACGAGGTGGACCGACGCCCGAGGCGCGCCCTCGCGGAACGCCCGGAGGACCGTCGGGAGGAGCTGGACGGCAGCGGAGCTGACGAAGCCGAGCCGGAGCGTGCCTGTCCGCCCGTCGGTGGCGTCGCGGGCCGACGCGCGAGCGCGGTCGACCCAGCGCAACACCTCGCGGGCGTCGCGGAGAAAGGCCTGGCCGCTGGCCGTCAGCGTGGCGCGCCGGGTGGAGCGGTCGAGCAGTTGGGCACCGAGGTCGGCTTCGAGGTGCTGGATCTGCCGCGAGAGCGCCGACTGCGAGAGGTGGACCCGCTCCGCAGCCCGCCCAAAGTGCTGCTCCTCGGCCACGGCTACGAAACAGGCGATCTGGCGAAGCTCCATGGGACTGATGCGCTATGCGTTCGGTGCGTCGATGGTAGGACACCTCAGTGCTTCGACGAGTGCCAGGTGTCGCGTTCCGCTTGCCACAGTAGTCAGGATGTGTTGCGTGTTGACCTCGATCCGGTACGCACTACGCACATCGCGCTTTGCGGACGACCTACCGCCGAGTCTGGACGACTCTACGTATGCGTCTCGTGCATCGTTGCGTGCAACATATGCATCGAGGTAAACAGAAGGACGATGGCTCCGTAGCGCTGCCCTCACACCTCTCTTCCTCCACCTGCAATTCCGATGCGCACCTCCCTTGCCTCCGTTGTACTCATCGCCGTGAGTCTGGCGGTACTCGCCTGTCTGCTCGCCTCGATGGCCTTTGCCCAGCCCGCTCCGGCGTCGCTCACTATCGCCGAAGAAACGGTGACCTGGGACGACAGCGTGAGCGTGACGTTCGAGCGAGGCGCGCTGACCGTCCCCGTGAACCGCGCGCGTGGCTCCGAGGCTACGATCACCGTCGAAGTCGCCCGCTTCCGCCGGGATGCTGAGGCGGCGCCCGACACGCCGCCGATCTTCGTGATGCGCGGCGGCCCCGGCTACCCCGGCATCGACGACGAACTCGACCGGTCGAACTACTACCGGGTCTACATCCGGCCTTTCCTCGCGGTCGCCGATGTGGTCTTCGTCGGGCAGCGCGGCTTCGGCTCGTCCACCGACACGCCGTGCGACGACCGTGAGGCGCTCTCGCTGGACGACGCGTTCGACGACGACCGCCGCGAGCAGGCCAACCGGGCGGCGATGGACCGGTGCCGTGCGAAGTGGGAGGCCGAGGGCCTCGACCTGACCGGCTTCAACGTGATCGAGGCGGCCGGCGATGTGGCCGATGCGGCACGCGCGCTGGGCTATGAGCAGATCCAACTCTTCGGCAACAGCTTCGGCACGCATCACGGCATGGCCGTCATGCGCACCCACCCCGGCCTCGTGGCCCGCGTCACCTTCGGCGCGCTCGAAGGGCCCGACCACACCTACGACTCGCCCAGCGGCCTGCTGAATTCGCTCGAGAACATCGCCGCCTCGGTGGAAAGGTCCGAGACCCTCGCACCATACCTCCCCGAGGAGGGCTTGCTCGAAGCCTACCGCGCGCTGATCGAGCGGGCCGACGCCGAGCCTATCGTGGTCGAGACGGAGCACCCCGACACAGACGAGCCGATTACGGTCCGCCTCGACGGCGACGACTTCCGCGAGCTGTCGCGCGGCACGACGCGCGGCCTCGCCTGGCGCTACATCATGCCGGCGTGGCCGCTTGACCTCCTGACCATGCTCGACGGTGACTACCAGTCCGCCGCCCGCCGGATCTTTCGCCTCAACACCCGCACAGGGCAGCGCAACGCCGCGTTCTACCAACTCGACTGCGGCTCCGGCATCACCGCCGAGCGGGGCGCGCGCTACCGGACCTCGCCAGCCGCCGACCTGCTCGGTCCGCTCTGGCGCACGTACGACGTGGAATGCCAGGCCTGGGACGCCGACCTCGGCGACGGCTTCCGCACGGGCTTCGCCACGGACATCCCGGCGCTCCTGATCCACGGGACGTGGGACATGAACACGCCCTACGAGAACGCGCTCGACCTGCTGCCCGATTTCCGCACCCGGCACTTTGTCACCGTCGTGGGCGGCTCGCATGGGGCGCTGTGGGAGGCTACGGAGTCTGACGAGGGCTTTGCCGCGATGCTCCAGTGGATGGCGACGGGCGACGCGAGCGGCCTGCCCGAGCGCGTGGTGCTGCCCCCGATGGAGTGGCGCGCGCCGGAAGAGTAGTCTGCTCCTTCAGTCGGACAGGGCGTCTAGCACCGTGAAGCGCTCGGCTGTGGGCGTGGCGATGCGGTCGAGCGCTGCTGGGTCGGTGAGCAGAGCTTCGATGGCCTCGGCGCTCATCCCGCGCTGGTTCGTCAGGTGGCGGACCAGCGCCGCCTCGTCCCACTCGTTGACCGCGAGGAGGTCGCGCAGCGTGCGGACCCGCGGACTGCGCGCTCCCCGATAGGTCAGCGCGACCACGGCGCCGCCTTCCTC
This sequence comes from Bacteroidota bacterium, assembly GCA_039027055.1. Lineage (GTDB taxonomy): Bacteria > Bacteroidota > Rhodothermia > Rhodothermales > Rubricoccaceae > JBCBEX01. Next base: position 7,776 of record JBCCLD010000143.1, on the reverse strand, counting down.
GTGAAACGTCGTGTCGGTGTACGTGTAGGCGAAGCGGCCCTCCTCGACGCGGTAGTCGTACACGTCCTCGACTTCGTACGCATAGCCGTAGACCGGGATTGAGCGGTCGGAGCGCCGCCGGAACTGGACGTACTTCCCGTCGCGGATCAGGAAGAGGCGGGGCGTGCTGCTGTCGTTGGCGTAGAGCCCCTCGAACGGCTGGGTAGGGAACGCGGGCAGGGCGACGGCTGCCGTATCCGATGGAAGGCGAAGCGTGTCGGCCGGAGCGAGGAGGAGGGTGGAAGCGAGGAGGAGCGCGAGCATGGGGCACCGGGAGGCAGACGAGCGGGACCGTCCAGTCTAGGTGGCCCCGATGCTGCCTCGCCTACCTCTCGCGCACCGGTTGGGGCGGTCCGAACGTTCCAGATCGCTACTACGTTGCCTGAATAGTTCCGCACAACTACATCTGGGCCGGGGTGCCTGACTTCGCGCTCAGATCCGGCAAGGCAACTCAAATCTAGCCCGCTGCTCGCAAGTCAGACAGCCTCCACTTCTCGCTTCGTACTTCTCGCTTCCTACTTAGCCTTATCGCCGCCGCTTCTTCCGCTTCCAGTCGATTACGAGGCCGTCCATGAAGAGGTGGCTGAAGTAGCCGACCACGGCCGCGCCGTAGAACGGCAGCCCGGCCAGCGGCGTCTCGGGGAAGTGCAGCCACGGCAGGATCACCAGCGGCGACGGGATGAGCAGCATCGCCCAGTAGGTGTGCGTCCAGCCGCGGTGCTTGCTCAGGATCGGCAGCAGCGCGAAGAGCCCGAGGTAGGCCGCCTGCTCGAAGCGCCCGGTCAGGATCAGCACCACGTCGGCGATGAAAAAGATCGAGTAGAAGAGGTTCTGCCCCTTCGAGTTGGTGTCCACGTCGGGCCAGAGGCCGAACATCAGGCACAGCGCGAAGAGCGCGAGCGGGTAGGCGAGGAGCTCGATCTCGGAGAAGCGCTCGTAGGCCTGATCGACCGAGAAGGCGAAGGCGAGCGCGCCGAAGTAGACGGCGAAGAAGACGATGGCTCCGGAGAGGTGCCCTTTGTAGTCGGCCACGGGTGCGAGACGGCGAAGCGAGGAGTCGGCGAAAGGTAGCAGTCGAAGGTCCGAGAGCCATGTGACAAATACGTGACACTGGCTGGTCCGTATGCTGCGGCACCGTCGCTGTTCTTCACACCACGCCCATTGCCATGCCTGCTGCAACCCTGTCCGTCAAGGACTTCCTCGCCACGCTACCCGACGACCGCCGCGAAGCGCTCGACGCTGTCCGCGCCACGCTGCTTGAGCGGTTGCCGGAGGGCGTCGAGGAGGCGATGCAGGGCACAATGATCAGCTACCAGGTGCCGCTCGCCACCTACCCGGACACCTACAACGGCCAGCCGCTCATGATGGCCGCACTCGCCTCGCAGAAGCGCCACATGGCCGTCTACCTCATGAGCATCTACGCCGACAACGCCACCCGTGACGACTTCGAGGCGGCCTACCGCGCCACCGGCAAGCGCTTCGACTGCGGCAAGTCGTGCGTCCGCTTCCGCACGCTCGACGACCTCCCGCTCGACGTGGTGGGTGACGCCGTCGCAGCGGTGGACGTGCCGACGTTCATCGAGCGTTACGAGGCGGCCCGGAAGCGCTAAGCGCCCGCCTGTGGGTTGTCGCAGGCTACGCGACGCGACTATTTTTGGCGGCTGATTTTCTACTGCCTCTCCCTCTCGTCCGATGGCCTCTGACGGTCCCATGCCCGCTGCGAAGCCTGGGCGCTCGTTCTTCCAGGAGCTGCTCCGCCGCCGCGTGCCGCAGGTGCTCGGTGGCTACGTCGCCTCGGGCGCCTCGGCGATCCTCTTCTTCAACTTCCTCACGAGCCGCTACGCCCTGTCGCCGTATCTCGTGGACATCCTCCTGTGGGGGCTGATCCTCATGATCCCGACGGTGGCGCTGCTCGCCTACCGCCACGGCGGGCCGGGGCCACAGCACTGGACGCCGTTCCACCTCGGCAGCGTCGTGCTCAATATCGTGGTCGCGGTGGGCGTGCTCACGTTCGGCTTTTGGGGCAAGCCGCTCAGCGCCACGACGACGACGGTCGCCATCGAGGACGAGGACGGCGAGACCGTCGAATGGGTGGTAGCGCGCGAGGGGCACCGGAAGCGGCTCGTCGTCTTCGCCTTCAAGAATGAGACAGGTGATGCCGACCAGGACTGGCTCGCCACGGCGATGCCCGAGTTGGTCCGCGCCGACCTCGCCCAGGACCCGTTTTTTCGGGTGATCACCACGCGCGACGTTAGCGAGCGGCTGGCGCGTGCCGGCTTCCCCGATGGGCGCGGCGTGCCGCTAGCACTCCAGCGCAAAGTCGCCCAGGAGGTCTCCTACGCCCATGTTGTGACAGGCACGGTGCGCGGGGAGGGCGATGGCTACGCACTCGACCTCGACCTGTTGGACGTCGAGACGGGTCGCATCCAGGCTGAGCACACGTTCACCGGCGCGACGATCGCCGACCTCGCCGACGCTACCACGGTGGCACTTAAGGCCGACCTCGACCTCCCCGCCGCGCACACCGAGACGACCGAGGACCTGCCGGCTGCCGAAGTCATGACCGCCTCCGCCGAGGCCCTCGAAGCGTACGCGCGCGGCCTCGACGCGCGGTACTTCGGCCAGGACCCCGTCGCCGCACGCGAGCGGATGGCCGAGGCGACCACCATCGACCCGACGTTCGCCCTCGCCCACATGGAGCGCGCAGGCATGTTCTTCGTGGACCAGGACCAGATGGCGGGCCTCGAAGCGCTCCGTGCCGCCCAACAGCACGATTACCGCCTCTCCGAGCCGCTGCGCTACAGCGTCCGGGCGCAGCGCCTCCTCTTTGAGGGTCAGCCTGAGCAGGCGCGCGAGTCCATCGAGCAGTGGATCGCGCTCTACCCCGACGACCCCGACGCCTACCGCAACCGCGTCCAGTTCCTCCAACTCCAGGGTGACTATGCCGGGGTGGTCGCCGACTACAAGCGCATCCTCGACCTCGACCCGACGGGCGTCGGGCTCTACCTGACCCTTGGTGACACCTACCGCAACCAGATCGGCGACTTCGACGCGGCGCTGGCCGCCTACCGCGCCTTCCTCCGCGAGGGCAGCGAACCGGACGTGGCCTACCGCCGCATCGGCCTCGCCCACGGAGACGCAGGACGCCTCGACAGCGCCCTCGTCGCCTTCGACCAAGCCATCGCGGCTGACCCCGAGAACCTGATCACGCTCCAGAACAAGGCCGGGGTGCTCGGCAGCCTAGGCCGCTTCGACGAGGCCGAGACGACGCTCAGCACGATGCTCAGCCGGGCTCGCACCGATCGCGAGCGCATCAGCGCCCACAACGCGCTGGCGCAAGTCTTTCAGCGGCAGGGCCGCTACCCCGCTGCCCTGGAGGCGCACCAGGCCGCGTGGACCGCCATGCGCGGCTACAGCGATGCCAACACCGTGCTGGTGCAGCGGGCCTTCTTTGCGGGGGAGTATGCGCGCGCAGGCATGACCGCTGAAGCCGACCGCATGATCGCCGAGGCCGTGGCATCGCCTACCTACGACACGCCGGGCTTCTACCGCGCCAACGTGGCGCTCAGCGAGGCCTACCTCTTCGCCCTCGCGGGGGAGTTCGACGTCGCCACCGAGCGCATCGCGATCGCGGAGGAGGTGGTCGACACCTATGGCATCGAGCAGGCGCGCCCCATTCTGCTCTTCTTCCAGGCCGAGATCAGCGCCGCGCAGGGCGACTATGCGGCGGCCGTCGAGCCCTTCGCCGCGTTTGTCGAGAGCCGCCCCCCGGACGTGGACCTCGCGGCGCGCTTCGGGAACGTCCTCGCGGGTGCGGGTCGGACCGACGAGGCGCGAGCGCAGTTCGAGGTCGCGCTTGCGCTCGTTCCGGCCCACGCCGAAGCATTGCTGGGGCTGGCTAAACTCGCTATCGCTGAGGGGGCCATTGAGGAGGCGCAGCAGCACCTCGACGCCGCGCTCGTCATCTGGGCCAAAGCATCGCCTGAGTTCCCCCTTGCCGCCGAGGCCCGCGCGCTGCGTGCCGACCTCGCCGTGTAGCGTTCTCGCGCGCTGCTATCGCCGCTTCAAGAACCGTCCGAGCCACACTTCGCTCTCCTCGAAGCGGAAGGCAACGGCGAGGCCGAGGTAGGTGACGCCGAACGCAGCCAGCACCGCGAGGGCGTGGAGGGCGAACGGCACCTCGGTCGGCGGTAGCGCCCAGCGCACGAGCGCGGCCGGGATCGCCGAGAGCCCAGCGAGGCCGAGGACCTGCAGCGCGCGGCCCCAGGGCAGGTCGAAGCCGTCGAGGCGTTGGCGGAGCGCCCAGCGGAGCGCAAGTAGCTCCACCCATGCACCCACCGCCGAGCCCAGCGCCAGGCCGACCGCTGCGAGCGTGAGCGGTCGGCCCTCAGCGGGGATACCCAAGTCGGCGAGGGAGACGGTGTCGAGCCAGAACATGAGCGCGGCCCCGATCACGCCGGAGGTCGCGACGCGCGCCACGGCGATCTTCGCGGGCGTACGGGTGTCGCTGAGCGCGTAGAAGCTGTTCTGCAACAGCCGCGACACCGCCGTTGCGGCAAGGCCGAGGCTATAGCCTGCGAGGATGAGGTAGACGAGCCACGTGTCGTCCAGCCCAAACGCGCCGCCGCCGAAGAGCAGGCCGACCACGAGCAGCCCGAAGCCGACGTAGACCACCACCGTCGGGATCAGCAAGAAGAGCATCTGCCGGACGGAGTGGTTGACGCGCCCGAGGAATTCCGAGAGCCGCGCCTGCGAGATGCGCGACAGCTCCGGCAGCTCGCTCGCCGCGACGCTCATGCCGAAGAGCGACACCGGCAGCAGGTAGAGCACCAGCGCTGGCCGCAGCGCGCCGAGCGTCCCGGCGGTCGCCAGCCCCGCGAGGATCGTGTCGAGGTAGCTCGAAAACTGGTAGACGCCGCGCCCCGCCAGCACCGGCCCAAACGCGCGAATCGCCTCGCGCACGCCCTCGACTTTCTGTGAGACTGAGAAGCGAAAGCCTGTCAGCAGCCGCAGCACGACAGGCAACTGGATGAGAAACTGCAGTAGGCCGCCGACGAGCGCGCCGACGACCGCCGCCCACAGCAGCGCATTGAGCGACGCGACCGGAATCACGTCCAGCGCGCCGACGGCGAACGGGTCATCGAACTGGCGGCTCGCCATAAACACCAGCGCGGCGATCACGCTCACGTTCATCATCACGGGCGCGGCGTAGGGCAGCAGGAAGCGCCGGTGGCTGTTGAGCACGCCGAGCGCCCACGCCGAGAGCGCCAGCAGCGCCGCCATCGGCAGCGCGATCCTGAACATGCCGACCGCGAGCGCATAGCGATCCACCGCGATCTCGCCCGCCTGCACGAGTTCGGCGTCGTCGAGGAAGCCCGGGGCGAGGACCGCCACCACGACGGGCGCGGCGAGCAGTCCAACCGCGACGATGGACGCCGCGACCGCCACGAGCAGCCCGAAGATGGCTCCGGCGAAGCGCCCCGCATCGCGCGCACGGCCCTCTTCGAGCATGCGGCTGTAGATCGGGATAAAGCTCGCTGAGAGTGTGCCTTCGCCCAGCAGGTTGTTGATCAGGTTGGCCCCCCGCATCACGAGTTGGTAGACGTCGAGGTGCGCGCCGACGCCGAAGAAGTAGGCCACGGCTTTCTCGCGGACGAGGCCGCTGATGCGGCTCAGCAGGATGCCCGCCGCCACCAACCCCGCCGCGCTGCCCCGCCGCTGTGACTCGCTGCTTGCAGCGGGCTCCTCCGACGAGGGACCTTCCGATGAAGCATTAGGCTTCGAGGTGTCGTCCATGCGCGACCTACGACCTACGACCCTCGACCTGCGACCCCAACAGATACTGCACCGCGAGGTGGTACCCGGCAAAGCCTAGCCCCGTGATGACGCCGACGCACACCGCCCCCGTCAGCGATTCGTGCCGGAAAGGCTCGCGCGCGTGGATGTTCGAGAGGTGCACCTCCACCACGGGCACGGCGATGGCCGCGATGGCATCGCGCAGCGCGACCGACGTGTGCGTGAAGCCGCCGCCGTTGAGCACCACGCCCGTCCGCCCGTCGTCGTCCGCGCGGTGCAGCGCGTCGATCAGCGCGCCCTCGTGGTTGCTCTGCACGAACGTGAACGCCACGTCGCGAAAGTCCAGGCCGAGGCTGCTCTCCAGGTCGGCGAGCGTGCCTGCGCCGTAGATGTCGGTCTCGCGCGAGCCGAGTCGGTTCAGGTTGGGACCGTTGAGGACGAGGATCGAAGCGGAGGGATCAGCCATCGGGGTGCGGCGTGGGTGCGCCGCAAGATCGCACTTCGGCGTGGCAGAGCGCGCATCGGTTGAACGAGGCAGGCTACTCCGCAGACAGGCCCAGGCGGTCGGCTTGGGCGCGGGCGGCCGCGACCAGGGCGCTGTCGCCGTGGACCTCGGCGAGGCGGAGGGCCGCGAGCGCGTCGGCGCGGGCAGCTTGGGGGCGTGCGCCCGCGTCGCGGATTGAGCTGCGCATCAGGTGCGCCAGGGCGAGTCGAGGGCCGTCGTCTGGGAACATCGTGTAGGCAGCGGTGACGCATAGGTGATGTCCCGCCGTTCTTGCTCGACGCTCCTCATGCTCGCCCTCGTCGGGTAGGTCGAGTTGGGCGACGCGTTTGTGGCGACGGACCCCGCGTCCTCATTCTGAGCAGCCACGAAAGCTGGCGCAAGTAGGGGCACGCGAAAGGCCCTGCGAGCCTGTAACCCACGCGGCGGCTCGCTCGTCAAGGGGGCCTGTTCCGCTCGTCTGGTTGCTGCTCGTCCCGATGAATCGCGCGTTTGCCGTCCCCGTTGCCCGCCTCGACAATCGCCTCGACCCGGCGGCGCTGCCCGATGCGCCGGACCGCATCGTGTTCTCCTCGCTCTCCGGCTTCGGCCAGGCCGTCGAGCACTCGGGGCTGTCGGTGAAGTACGTCTACCAGGGCATCGAGCGCTACCGCTTCGGCGGCACCCCGCACGACGTGACGGCTGGGCACTTCCTCATCGTCAACGAGGGACGCAGCTACGAGGTCGAGATCCCCAAGGGCAGCCCGGCGGTGGGCCTGTGCCTCTACTTCAGCCAGACGCGCGTGGGCGATGTCTACCGCGCGCTCTCGCAGGACGACGCGGTGCTGCTCGATCTCCCCACGGACGACACCGCGGGACCGGCCTTCTACGAGCACCTCCTCGCCGACCACGAGACGCCCCTCGGCCGCCGCATCCGGCGGCTCGCCGCGCAACTCTATCACCAGGACGCGTTGCCCATCGACTTCGACGAGGTACATGCGGGGCTGCTCGCGGCGCTGCTCCGAACGCAGGGTCAGGTACGCCGCGCGATGGATCGGCTCCCGGCCGCCCGTGCCAGCACCCGCGCCGAGCTCTACCGTCGGGTGCGCGTCGCCCGCGACGTCATCGAAGCGCGGTTCACCGAGCCGCTCGCCGTCGCCGACATTGCGCGGGAGGCCGCGCTTTCGGAGTACCACCTCATCCGCTCGTTCAAGCGCGTCTTCGGCACGACGCCCTACCGCTACCTCCTCGACCGGCGGCTCGAAGCGGCGGCGCTGCTGCTGCGCACGACCGAGCGCTCCGTGACCGAGGTGGCCTACGAGGTAGGATTCAGCGACCTGGCCGCGTTCAGCAAGGCGTTCAAGAAGCACCACGGCGTCGCCCCGTCGCGCCTCGCTGCGTAGGAGCACGGGAGCACGGGAGCACGGGAGCACGGGAGCACGGGAGCACGGGAGCACGGG
>JBCCLD010000142.1:0-10921 GCA_039027055.1 Bacteroidota bacterium | reverse complement strand
GTCTTTGCGTGCACCATCGTGGAGGGGTCGTTGCGCGTAGAGGGAGGCTTCGCCATGCCTGTTTCTGACGTGGCAGGACTCGATGGGCTCCAAGACGTCACAGGCGACCTGACAATCATCGGCGCGTCTGGCCTCAGGAACGTGAACGAACTCAGCGCGCTACAACGGGTCGGCGGCACGTTCGAGATGAACAACCTGGACAACCTCCAGCACATCGATGGTTTGTCTTCGCTCACCACGGTGGGAGGCTCCTTGATCCTCTCCGGAAATGAGACGCTCACCAGCCTTCGAGGATTGTCCAACCTGCGCTCGCTCGGCGGCAGCCTCCGTCTGAGCTTCAACGAGGCGCTTCAGGATGTGGACGGACTTGAAGGGATCACCGACGTGCCAGGTGGGCTCGACCTGTCCTTGAACTTCCGCGTGAAGCACTTGGCCGGCCTGCAAAATGTGGAGCGCATAGGTGGCTCGCTAAATCTCAGCTACCAAGCCGACCTCCGCTCGCTCGATGATCTACGTTCGCTCACAGAAATCGGTGGGAGTCTATGGCTGTGGTCGAACGGCGGCCTCCTCAACTTGGAAGGCCTCAGCGGCCTACAGGACATCGGCGAGGGTATACGGTTATATAGCAACACATCACTCCGCGACTTGACGGGCTTGGAGCGCATCGCGCAGCTTGGGGGTCCCCTCGTCATCCAAGACAACCGGGCGCTTACCTCCCTCCACGGCCTGGATGGACTTACGTCCGTCGATGACGTCCGTATCGAGCGCAATGAAGCACTTCGCTCGCTTGACGGGATCGAGTCGCTGACCTCCGTGCGACGCTTGACGCTGGAAGACAACCTGGCGCTTCGTGACGTCGAAGGACTGCGCAACCTGACGCATGTCGGCGTTGCCCTAGACCTGACAGGCAATGCGTCCCTACTGCATTTGGACGGGCTGCGCTCGCTCCAGTCGGTGCAATTCGGCGTGGTGATCGAAGACAACCACTCGCTGGAACACATCGATGGGCTGGCTGCGCTTACGTCGTTTGCGGGAGGGTTATCGGTTCAGGACAATCCGGCCCTGCTCAGCATTGACGGGCTCCACAATGTGCGCATCGAGGGAGATGAGTTCGTTGGCACGATCGAGATCGTCAACAACAGACGGCTCGCTGATCTTTCCGGCCTTGCATGGCTGGCTAGCGTTCGGGGTACCCTCCGCATTAGCAGCAATCCTGCGTTGACCACCCTCGGCGAACTCAGAAATCTTAGCAAGACGGAAGGGCTGTTTGAGCTGCGAGACAACGAGCGTCTGGGCGACCTAGACGGATTGCAGTGGCTTTCTGAAGCACGAGGACGTCTCGTGATCGTGTACAACGATGCACTCGCCGACCTTGACGGCCTCCGCAACCTGGCCGTCGTCGACTCGCTGAGCCTCTCCTGGAACGAGTCGTTGCAACACGTAGACGGCCTCGCTTCCCTCTCCACGATCACCGGGGTCGCTTTGCTGGGTTTCAACGCGATGCTATCGGACGTAGACGGGCTGTCCTCCCTTTCCTCGATCGGTGGCAGGCTCTCGGTTCGCTCAAACGAGGCACTGACCAACCTCAACGGCCTCCGTGCCCTCACATCGGTCGGCGACGCACTGGCCGTCACGAGCAACCCCGCACTGGCAGCATGTGCGGTCGGGCTCGGGCCGATTCTGTCTTCCGACGGCGTCGGAGGCGTCGTTACGATCGAGGACAACGCACCCGGGGTGCAACAGCGTCGACGAGATTCTGGCGAGCTACACCGACGCCGAAGGCACCGCCGGACCCGTGACGACCGGGTTGGCGCCAGCGTACCCCAACCCCGCTCCCCAGTCTATTTCGTTCGCCTACGCGCTCGCCGCACCCGCCCATGTCACTCTCGCGGTCTACGACGTGCTCGGCCGCCGGATCGCCGTGGTCGAAGATGGGCAGCGTGCCGCGGGTGAGCACGCTGTGACATGGCATGCACTCGACCACCCCGCTGGCACGTATGCGGTGCGCCTCGACGTAGACGGTCAGGTGCACACGCAACGCATCACGCTTGTGCGCTAGCGCCCTCACTAAACACTACTGTTCGATCGAGTCGGCCTGAAACGACGTCACTGCAAGGTACTCGTCGGCGGTGTAGCGGATTTGGATGGGGTTGCAGCACACCTCGCAGTCTTCGATGTAGGTCTGCGCACGGATCGTAGGGTCCACGAGCATCGAGATCTGAGCGAAGCAGTAGGGGCAGGCGAAGAAGACTTCCTCTTCCACAGCAACAGGGGGCAAACGAAACAGGCGCGCCCCCGTGTGACCGGGCGACGCGCCTGTGCGTTCCGAGCAAGGACCAGGACTAGCGCGGCAGTAGCACGGTGTCGATGACGTGGATGACGCCGTTCGACGCCGAGATATCGGTCGCCACGAAGCGGGCGTTCTCGACGCCGACGCCGACGGAGATCTTCTGGCCGTTGACCGTGGTGAGGCTACGCCGGTCGGCGAGGTCGTGGCTTGTGACGCGGCCGGGGACGACGTGGTAGGTCAGGATCGCCGTGAGTTGGTCGCGGTTGCTAGGCTTGAGCAGGTCGTCGAGGGTGCTGTGCCCGAGCTTGGCGAAGGCGTCGTCGGTGGGCGCGAAGACGGTGAATGGCCCGTCGCCCTTGAGCGTCTCGACAAGGCCCGCTGCCTGGACGGCCGCCACGAGCGTCTCGAAGTCGTCGTTGGACGCCGCGATCTGGACGATGTCGCTCTCGTGGGTGTCGGCGGCGGAATCCGGCGGAGGCGTCGGGGCCTCGGCGATCGGCATGTGAAACACCGCTACGAAGGCGAGGAGATAGAGAAGGGTCGGCATGGTAGAGAAGGGAAATGGGATAGGAATCGAGGCAGCACCAACCGGCGTGTCTCGTGCGTGTCCTTCCGACGAGCCCGCGCCCCCATCGATGCAGCCTCGCCGACAAGCGGGATCCCGTTGCGACGAGCGGGACCGTCGCACGATAAGCGGCTCGCCACTCTTCTATCCCAGCACAAGCACGGCGAGCAGCATGCCAGTGGTCAGCAGTCCGCACCCCGTCCGAAACGCGTTCCAGAACACCCACCGCCCCTCGAACTGCGCACGCCCTGCCTCTAGAGCTTCGCGGTCCATCGCGCGAAGATCGAGCGCTTGAAGTTGATTGTTGAGCGGCACGTTGACAAGGAACGTGGGAAGCTGCACTCCGAGCAGATAGACAGCCGCAGCCCCAAACAGCAGCGCTTGCGGCGCACCGTCGAGGACAGGCGTCAGTACGATCGCCGCCCCCAACAGCGATAGTACCGCTCCTACCCAGACGAACAGAAACCGTGGATCGTTGTCTTGAATGATGCGATCCATCGCCTGGAAGGCATGGAGAAAGTCGAGGTCGGTAAGCGTCCGGATGCCAGGCATGACGACGACCGCAAAGGCAAAGACGAGCCCTGTCGTGAGCCCGACGAGGAGGGTCGCCCCGAGGAGAAGAAGGAGAGCAAGTGACATAGCGATGAGAAGAAGTGGGCGCGCCGCCTTTGCAGGGACGCGACCCGATGGGTGACTAGGTGGCTGTGGGAATGCCCCGGTCCATTGCCTGGCTGTGGACGGACGTGATCTGCTCGTCGTCCAGAACAACCTTGTGCTCCATCGCAGACGCACAGAGGATGGCTAGGCCGAGCTCGATTCCCGTGGCCCACAGAAGCGACGTGGCGGGCGCACCGTCCAGCACCATGGAGAGGAGCCGGGCCGCACCGAATGCCCCGTAGACAAGGACAGCAGCGAACAGCGACGTACGGGCCTGTTTGCGATGGAGCACGCCGCGAAGAACCACGAGGCCGCACACGACTAGCAGGGCTCCCGGTGCCCGAATCTCTGAGAGTAGGCTCGGATCGGCCCCGAGCGCGATGCCATTCGTGGCGAAGAAGGCGTGGGGGGCGACAAGGATCGCCAACCCAAGCGCAACCAGGATCAAGCCTGAGAACGACAGCAGGAGTTGGATGGCGTGTCGCGTCATGCCGTGACCTCCCGCATTGCGGCGTTCCAGGCTCCCATAGCAGCAGCGTCCTGTGCGTAGGCGGCGAAGTCCTTGGGCGGGCGCCCGAGGGCACGCTGGACGCCGTCCGTGAGGCTGGCGTTGCGTCCGTCGAGGACCGTGGCGAAGAGGTAGTCGAGCATCCAGACGACCTCCTTGGGTGCCCCCGACGCGCGGATGCCCTCCACGAAGGCGTCGTGCGGGACGGGGATAAACTGAACGGGCTGGCCCGTCGCTCGCGACAGGTCGGCGGCCACATCGTAGAAGGTCAACAGGCGGGGTCCGGTGACCTCGTAGACCTCCCCGTCGTGACCGGGCTCGGTCAGCGCCGCCACTGCCACATCGGCGATGTCGTCCACGTCCACGAACGGCTCGGGGATGTCGCCGCCCGGCAGCGTGACCTGCCCGGCGAGGACCATGTCGGCAAATGCGCCCTCGGAGAAGTTCTGGCTGAACCAGCTCGCCCGCACGACGGTCCAGGCGAGGCCGCTCGTCTGCACGATGCGCTCGCACGCCTGTGCCTCCGCTTCGCCGCGCCCCGAGAGGATCACGAGGCGCTGGACGCCGCGCTGCTTCGCGCGGTCCACGAACGCCTGGATGGCATCGGTCGCGCCCGGGATCGCGAGGTCAGGAGCATAGCTGATGTAGGCTGCGGTGACGCCTTCGAGGCCGGCGTCCCACGTAGCTTCGTTGTCCCAGTCGAACGAGGGCGTGGCCGAGCGCGAGCCGACGCGTACGTCGATGCCGCGCGTGCGCAGCCGTTCGACGATGCGGCGACCAGTCTTGCCGGTGCCGCCGAGCACAAGGATACGGTCCGTTTTCGGGGTGGTTGTTGGAGTGGTCATCGCAGTCCTCTAGGGGTTGGTGATTGGTGACGCCTCCAGGGTAGACAGCCACTCCACCCTACTTCTTGACCTACGGTGCCATTCTCTTGACCGCGCGCGCCAACCCGACGCGTTCCCGTGTCCACCGGCCGCTAGGCGTCGAGCCGGAACGAGCGTGGCGTCTGCCTGGCCCACCGTTTGAACGCCCGCGTGAACGCGCTCTGCTCCGAGAAGCCCGTCCTGAACGCGACCTCCGCGAGCGAGCTATCGGTCTCCCGGAGCAGCCGTCGCGCCAGGGTTCGGTGGGCATCGTCCACGAGCGCTTGGAATGAGTGTCCGTCTGCCGTCAGCCTTCGTTGCAGCGTCCGGCTGCTCATTCCGAGGTGCTTTGCCACCTCATCGAACGTCGGCACGCCCTCGCTCAAGCTCGTTGTGACGAAGTCGCGCACGTGGCGAGCGAGCGGCACGTCGTCCCCGACTGTTTCAATCTCGGCGTCGAGGTGCGTATCGAAGAACTGCACCAAACCCCGGTCCCCGAGCTTGTTGGGCGTCTGTAGCATGTCCGTCGAAAGGTGCAGGGCATCGCGGTCAGCGTCGAAATGGACCGGTCAGCCGATGTAGGCCTCATGCGCGGCGATGGACGAAGGCGCGCCATGCTTGAGGTAGACCGCCTGCAACACGACGGGCTGCTACGACACCTCGCGCGCGATCGCGGTGAGGCTCGCCAGCGTGGCCTCGTTGGAGAGCCGCAGCCCGAGCCGCCGCTTGCCTTCGCGGTGGAGGTGCATGAACGCTTCGCCGCTGGTCCGCTCGACCTCGTACTGCGCCACATTCGTGAGCACGATCACGCAGCGCGCAGCGCGCTCGAACGTCCCGCCGAGTGTCAGGGCCGACTTCATCGCGAGCCCGAGCGCGCCGTAGTCGTTGCACCGCATCGAGGCTCCGGCGCGGAGCGGCAGCGTCACTCCGCTGCCGTCAGCGTGCGCTACGCGCTCGAAGAAGTCGTAGTACGCCTCGGCCTTCAGCATGTAGGAGGGATCGGGCGGCGCGTCCTGGGTGAGCCCCACGGACCGCAGCAACGCCGCGCGGTCCACCTCGTCGCTGGCTGCGGCCACCACCTTGCGGGCGAACAGCGAGATCATGCGTCCCATGCGTTTGCGGTTCGGTACGGGTGAGGTTCAGGATGAAGGACGGAGCGGCGAACCTTGCCGTGATCGTCTATGTACGTGCTACTATCTGCGACGCTATGTGCGCACAAAAAAAGCCGCCGAGGGCGCGGTGGACCTCGGCGGCTCGAACTGGGAGCACGGGGCGCTTAGTCCTCGCGGCCCTCCGACTTCTTCGGAGCCCCAGACGCGGCTTCGAGCACGATGTCGATCATGCCATAGTCCTTCGCCTCGGCGGGGCTCATGAAGTTGTCGCGGTCGGTGTCGCGCTCGATCACCTCGATGGGCTGGCCCGTGTGGTGGGCAAGCAGGCTGTTGAGGTGCTGCTTGATCCAGAGGATTTCCTTCGCGGCGATCTCGATGTCGGAGGCCTGGCCCTGCGCGCCGCTCGACGGCTGGTGGATCATGATGCGGCTGTTGGGCAGCGACGAGCGCTTGCCGTGCTCGCCTGCCGTGAGCAGGAAGCTCCCCATCGAGGCGGCGAGTCCGACGCAGATCGTGGCCACGTTGGGCTTAACGAACTGCATGGTGTCGTAGATCGCCATGCCCGCGTAGACGCTGCCGCCGGGCGAGTTGATGTAGAAGTTGATGTCCTTGTCGGGGTCCTCGGACGTCAGAAACAGCATCTCCGCCACCTTGATGTTGGCGATCTGGTCGTTGACCGGCGTGCCCAAGAGCACGATGCGGTCCTTGAGGAGGCGGCTGAAGATGTCGTAGGACCGCTCGCCGCGCGTGGTGCGCTCGACGACCATCGGGACGAGGCCCCCGTTGACGCCGTTGATGGTCTGCTCCCACGTGTTGGAGCTGTACGAACCGTCGGGCAGGAGCGAGGCCTTGATGCCGCGAGCGAACTTGATGAAGTCCTGGGTGGAGCGGTCCTGAGTCATGCGTTCGAAGGGGGTGCGGTTGGACGGATGCGTGACGGAAGTCGCCGGGCCAACCTTGGCCTGCCGACACGGTTCCGAGGGCTACCCGAGTGGGTAGGAGTGGTTCGGTGATTCGGTTTGCGAGTGCTTCAGTAGTCCTGTTCTCAGCTCACTGGAATACACGAACACCGAACTACGCTTCCTCCGTGTCGAAATCCTGGCGGGACTTCTCAGTGATCGTGAAGCGGCGCTTGAGCGCGTCGAAGAGACGCTGGTTGACGAGTCGGGTCACCATCTGGTCCATCGCGCCGGGCTGGCTGGAGAAGAACTGCCGGAGCAGGTTCACGTCGATGGGCTCGCGCTCTTCGGCGTCCTCGTCGTCTTCGGCGGGCAACGGCGGCTGGGCGATGCGCATGAACTCCGCGTCGATGTCGTCCTCAGTCACCTCGATGCCGTCGGCCTCCATGATCTTCTCACGGACGAGCATCCAGCGGACCTGGTCGCGCGCCAGTTCGCGGCGCTCCTCGCGGAACGCGGCCACATCGAACCCGGGCGGCAGTTCGCCCCCGACGCGCTCTTCGAGGTCTTCCACCTGCTGATCGAGGACCGTCTCCACAACCGACTCGGGCACCTCGAACTCGTGGCGTTCCATCGTCTTGCGGAAGAGTGACTCTTCGAGCGCCTCCTCGGAGCGGCGCGTCCACCGGCGCTCCAATTCCTCGCGAACGAACGCCTTGAACCCATCGAGGCTCGTTGCTTCACCGTCGGTTTCCTCATCGATGAAGGCCTCATCCACCTCGGGAAGCTCGCGCGCCTGCACCTGCTTGACGGTCACCTGGAACCGGTCCACATGGTCGTCATGATCTACCTCCTCGTCTTCACCATGCTCGTGCTCCAGGTCGACCGTGAACACGGCACCGACCGTCTTGCCCAGGAGCGCCTCCTTGAGCGCGGGCCGCAGATCCGGGTTGAAGAGTGGGACGCGGGCGTCTTCCTGCTTCTTGCCGATGATGGGCGTGTTCGTCGCCTTGTCGACGAGTTGGAAGTCGATCACGGCGATATGGTCCTCGCCGATGGCAGAGCCCTCAGGGGCATCGACCTCCTCGGCTAAGTCGTCGCGGCGGCGCTCGATGTCGGCGTCGATCTCCTCGTCGGTGACGTCGTGCGTGAACTTCGTCGCCTCGGCGTCCGCGAAGGCGTCGAGCTCGAAGTGGGGGCGCACACCGAACAGGACGCGAGCGCGGAGGTCCTGCCCTGGCTCGTAGTCGAGTTCTGTGAGGCGCGGGCTGCCCATCACGTCGTAGCCGTCGTTCTCCTCCACCTCGGTCTTGAACGCCTCGCCGATGAGCTCCTCGGCGACCTGAACGGCCACGGCGTCGCCATACATCTTGCGGACGACCGAGAGCGGCACCTTACCGGGGCGGAAGCCCTTCATCGAGACGTGCTTGCGCTGCTGGCGCAGGACGGTGGTGATGCGCGGTTCGAGATCGGCGCTGGGCACGTCGATGTCGAGCGTGAAGTCGACGTCGTTCTGGGCAGTGATCGTGGTCTGCATCGCGGGGCGGGAGGCGAAAGGGGGAATCGAGAGAGCAAGATAGCCGGGTGCAATTTCGGGCACGGGATGCGGTTCCGGCCGGGTCGGCATCTGCACGCGAATTTGGCAGGAGCGGTTTTTTCAGCTTGTGAAGCCCAGATCTGACCAAAATCATACAGCACATGAAAAAAAATCATACATCCAGCTTAATCGACCTCGCCTCGCGTCGATAGTAGTGTCAGCCGCCCGAACGCGTCCGCTCCTCTTCCGACGGTTCTCACCCAGGCGATGCCCACCCGCCTAGCCACGCCCGCACGCGCCCGTACCACCGCGCGTGCGGGCGTTGTTTTTACGGCGAAGCCGCCGCACAGACCCTGTCATGGAGGTCCCCGGGGTAGCTGTGAACCCGGCGCGCGGCGTATCGTTGGAGCCCGGCTCACTCCCCTGCCTCCCGCTCCCGCCCATGCCTGCGCTCGTCGACTTTGCCACCCTGCCCCAGCTCTTCGGCCGCGTCGCCGCCCACTATGCGGATTCCGACCACGCCGCGCTCACATATAAAGACAAGCGCACGAAGGAGTGGACCGACCTGACGTGGGACGAGGTCCGCCACCAAGCCGAGGCGTTTGCGGGCTACCTGCACAGCCAGGGCATCCGCCCCGGCGACCGCGTCGCCATCCTCTCAGAGAACCGCCCCGAGTGGGCCTTCACCGACCTCGGCGCGCAGCTGCTCGGCGCAGTCAACGTGGCGCTCTACACGACGCAGCCCGCCTCCCAGGTGAGCTACATCGTGCAGGACTCGGGCGCCACCGTGCTCGTCGTCTCGACGGGCGTGCAGGTGCGCAAGGCGGAGGCCATCCTCGACGAGTGCCCGGCGCTCAAGCGCGTGCTCGTGATGGCGGAGATGCGCAAGGACTACCCCACGGCGTTCGTCTCCTGGGACGATGCCATGGCCGAGGGCGCGGCCTACGCCGAAGAGCACGCCGCCACGCTTGCGGCCTGCGCTGACGCAGTGCAGCCCGACGACCTAGCCTCGCTCATCTACACCTCCGGCACGACAGGCCACCCGAAGGGCGTCATGCTCACGCACCGCAACTTCGTGAGCAACGTGCAGGCCGCCCTCCAGCGCTTCCCCATCACGCCCGACGACACGCACCTGAGCTTCCTCCCGCTCAGCCACGCGTTCGAGCGCACGGCGGGCTACTACCTCATGCTGGCCGCCGGCGGCCGCATCGCCTACGCCGAGAGCATCGACACCGTCTCGAAGAACCTGCCGGAGGTCAGCCCGACGGTCTTCGTCTCGGTGCCGCGCCTCTTCGAGCGGGTCTACAACCTCATCCAGAAGTCGCTCCAAGAAGGCCCCGCCGTGAAGCGCCGCCTCTTCGACTGGGCCGTGGAGACGGGCCAGAAGGTGGCGCAGAAGCAGATGATCGGCAAGGAGCCGGGTGTCGCCCTTGCCGCGCAGCACGCGCTCGCGCACAAGCTGGTGTTCTCGAACCTGCACGAGAAGCTCGGCGGACAGCTGCGCTTCGCCGTCTCGGGCGGGGCCGCGCTGCCGAAGAAGATCGGCGAGTTTTTCCAGGCCGCAGGCGTGCCACTCGTGGAGGGCTACGGCCTTACGGAGACCGCCCCTGTGCTCTCGGCGTCGCCGCTCGACCGTCCGGCTTATGGCACGGTCGGCCACGTCTTTCCGGGCGTGACGGTGGGCATCCGCAGCGTGGCCTCGGGCCAGCTCATCGCGCAGGTCTCGGGCGAGGACTACCCGACGACGCTCAACAGCGGCGAGGGCGAGATCGTGGCGCGCGGGCCCAACCTCATGCGCGGCTACTGGCAGAACGACGCCGCCACCGCCGACGTGATCGACGACGAGGGCTGGTTCCACACGGGCGACATCGGGCGCTTCGAGAACGGCAACCTCCGCATCACGGACCGCCTGAAGCACATGATCGTGTCGAAGGGCGGCAAGAACATCTACCCCGGCCCCATCGAGGAGCAGTTCAAGACGGAGCCGCTCATCGAGCAGTTGATGGTGATTGGCGAGGGGCGCGAGTTCCTGACGGCGCTCGTCGTCCCGAGCCATGAGGTGCTGCGCGTGTTCGCCGCCGAGCAGGGCATCGCGGCCGAGAAGCCGTCGGCGCTCCTGGAGGACGCGCGCGTGCAGAAGCACTACGCGCAACTGTTCCGCGCCTACTCGAAGGAGGCCGCCTCGCACGAGAAGATCCGTGACTTCCGGCTGCTCCCGGAGGCGTTCAGCGTCGAGAACGGGCTGATGACGCCCACCCTGAAGCTCCGCCGCCGCGCCATCGAAGCCGCCCACGCGGACGCGATTGACGAGATGTACGCGGCGGTGGTGTAGGGACTAGGGACTAGGGACTAGTGCATGAACAACCGGTCTTTTGCGATATCGCTGCTCGGGCATGGAAGCCGCAAACGCAGTTCCCCTCCTGGATAGGAGGGGACAGGGGTGGTTGACCAACCTGGCAACCCCGTCACGTCCAGAGGTGATCGCGCAGT
>JBCCLD010000141.1:0-10964 GCA_039027055.1 Bacteroidota bacterium | reverse complement strand
GCGTGTCGAAACAGAATGGGTCAAGGCGGGATACTTGACCAGTCATAATCATAGCATCACAGACCAAGCCCATGCAAGCGCTTCCAGGCGTATGTGCGGTTTTGTCACACCGACGGCCAGCACCCGTCGCTCGTGCTAGGAGGGCTCCGTTCGACCCACCACGGGCACGCTGAAGCGCCACCGCACACCTTGGCTGCTGCGCACCTCCACGGCGGCGCGCAGGTAGGCCGCGAGCGCACGGACGAACCGCAAGCCCTCGGCACCGGAGCGTTCGAGGCTGAAGCCCTTCGGCAACCCGCGCCCGTCGTCTTCCACTTCGAGGTGGAGGTAGGCCCCACCCTGCTCCATGCTCAGCACGACGCCGCCGGTTTGACGGCCGACGAATGCATGCTCGATGGCGTTAAGCACGATTTCGTAGGCAATAAGCCCCAGTGGGGCTGCATAGCGCACGGGCACACGGAGCGGCGCGTCCACCCGTACCTCAACGCCGGTGGCGAGGCTGCCGCGGCGTAGCACCACGTAGTCACCGAGCGCCTCCAAGAAGCCTTGCATGTCGATGTCGACGCCCTGGCGCACGACGCGGTGGCGCAGGAGTCGGAGCACCTCGGAGCGCCCGAGCAGACGGCTCCGGTCCGGGTGCCCGCCCTCAATGCCGAGTTGCTGATCCAGGAGGAAGGCAGCCAGCGCTAGCCCCGTCTCTTCGGTATCGCCTGGAGCCGGCATACGTCGGGCGTTCGCTTTCGCATTTAGCCCTTCCGGAGCTGTCGCGGCGGCGGCCATGAGCCGCTCGGCCACCGTCGTTGAAACGGCCTCGCTGTCCGCATACGTAGGGACTTCCGGGCGCATAAACGGCACTCCGACAGGACCCGTTGCACCGGTATCCGAAGAGTCTGGCAGCGCATCGCCCGACGTTTCGAAGGGATCGGACGCGGTGTGCGCGTGCTCATGCGGAAGCGCTTCGAGGCTGCCCTCGCGTGGTGGCGTCCCCTGGAGCAGGGAGGCTTGGTGCGAAGGGGCCTCCGCGTTCCTCGCCCTGGAGTCTGCGACCGTCGTTGGAGCCCCTACCGTATCGAGGGCGGTGGGGCTGGTGTCGGGGCGTTGTGCTCGTTGGCGGCGGTGGCGTTTTCGCTGGTGGTGGCGTACGGCGGAGCGAATCCGGTAGCGCCGCCAGCCGGTGAGGCTCCACAGCAGCAACGTCATCCCGAGGGCACCGAGCGTGAGGGCAGCCATGCCCATCGCTGCCCTGCGCCGCCAGCGTTGCTGCTCGGCCTCCAAGAGATCCTCGCTGCGTGCGTCGCCTAGGGCTCGTTCCGCCTCCCGCGCAGAGAGGGCGGCAAGCAGGCTCCGTTCTAGATCGGTGCGCTGCGCGCTGAGTTGGGCCGTGAACTCGGCCTCCTGAAGTTGCTCGGCGCGGCGCAGGGTGCGGTAGGCGAGGCCGTGCTGCCCCATGCTCTCCGAGATCGCCGCGGCGAGACTTAGGCTCTCCGCCTGCTCGGCGATGAGGTCGGCGGCCTCGGCAGCCTCGGCGCTCTCCACAGCGGCCCGGCGCGCTTCCTGCCCCCGGCCTGCGAGCAGGTAGGCCCGGCTCTGCGCGAGCAGGAGCGGGATCGACCGCTGGGGCTGTGCGCTATAGAACTCAGCGGCGGCTCCGAAATGAACGGCGGCCTCCTCGAAGCGGTCAAGCGCCAAGAAGCTCTCGGCGAGGCCTGCGTAGGCGACACCTTGGCGCTCGGCATCGGCGGCGGACTCGGCGGCAGCACGCGCCCGTTCGTAGGCCCCGAGCGCCTCCTGCAACCTCATGTCCGCCAAGTAGGCGTCGCCCAGCAGCAGCAGCGCCGGCGCCGCTACCCCTAGGTCGCCTGACGCCGTCAGGGAAGGGATCAGCTCGCGGATCGCTTCCAGGGCGGCTGCGCTAGCCCCTGCTTCCAGTTGGGCGCGAATACCCACGAACGCGCTTGTATCTGCCCCAGCTGTTTGGGCCTGCACCGGCGCGTCAGTAGCCAGGAGGACACACGCGAGGCTGGACGCGAGCAGCAGCGCGCGTCGACGGACGGGACTAGCGAAAACCAGGAAGGAGGGCAGGCGCAAGCGCGGGTGACCTAGCGCGGGTGACAGGGAGGTGTGTTACGCCGAGGTGTATGAAAAGCTACCAGCCCCACTAGGTTCAAGTCCATAGTGATTTCCGCAGAGAATGCCCGGGCCGTTCTGATGCAGGCAACCCGCTCCGAAGCCCTCATCGCTCGAGGCAGCGAACTCCCTCGGCGACCACGCGTGGCTTTGGTACCACGAGCAGTTCACCTGTACGGAACGGGTCGACCACGATCGGCAGGTACCGGTATGTCTCGAAGAAGCCTGCGCCACGCTGGTTGAGCGCTCCGATGGCCTTGCGTAGGTGCGTGTAGGCGTCCGGCCCAACGACAATGGCGTGCGGCTCCTCGCCGAGTTCTTGCAGCGCGCGCAGCTCGTCGTCGATGATGGCGAGGATGGCGTCGCGGGGGGGATGGTGCTGGCAGACCGTCATCGGTTCGAGGACGCTGTGCGTCAGGGGATTCGGGTGTAGGTTGGCGGCTCCAACATCGTCTATTCTGCCTCCTCCTGCTGTGCTACACGCGACTGATGCTCTAGAGATGCCCGACGGGACCCCGCTGTTCACACGCGCGTGGTCGCCCGAGTTGGACGAGGTGCGCGCTGAGGTGCTGCTGGTCCACGGCATCGGCGAGCACACAGGCCGCTACGCCCACATCGCAGCCCACCTGATGATGCACGGGGTGCGCGTCCTTGCCTACGACCAGCGCGGCCACGGCGAGTCGCCGGGCGACCGCGCCTACGTGGAGGACTTCGACGTGCTCGTGCGCGACCTCCATCACGTCCGCACCCACCTGGCCTCGCTGCGTGCCACCGTAGCCAGCCCCAGCAGCTCCTCGACCGGCGACGGCGACACGGCCCCCCCGCTCTTTTTGCTCGGCCATTCGCTCGGAGGCCTTGTCGCTGCCCGCTACGTCACCGACCACGGGGCGGACGGCCTTGCCGGGGTGGTGCTCTCGTCGCCTGCGCTGCGGACCGACGTGGCGCCGCTGCTGCAGAAGGTAGCAGGCACCGTTGCGAGGTTCGCCCCGCGCCTACCGACGGTGAAGCTTGACCTGAAAGGGCTCTCGCGCGACCCGCGCGTGGTGCGCAACTATGAGGAAGACCCGCTCACCAATACCGGGACAGGCGTCCGTGCTCGTATGGGCTACGAGACTATTGAGGCCATGAAGCGAGTAGCCCCTAGTGCATTTCGCGCGCCGCTCTACGTCTACCACGGGACCGCCGACCGGATCACCAGCCCCGACGGCTCGCGTGACTTCGTTGAGGCCGTGCAGGCAAGCATCCCTGATGCCGATGCCACCCTGCGTCTCTACGACGGCCTCTTCCACGAGACGATGAACGAGCCAGAAAAGCAGGAGGTGCTCGACAACCTTACGGAATGGCTCCACGCCCGCCTCTAGGCTTGGTCTACGGGACGCGTTTTCCGTACGCATGCATCACGCCCGCGTGACCGTCTGGGCCGATAAACGGCCATAGGGAACCCGGGCGCACCGCTTGAACGGCCGTCGGCACTGCTTCCGCAGTCCGCGTATGCTCGCGCGCCTCCTCGATTTCACCGGGGCTCAGCCGCGACTTCGCACAGGCTGCACGGCCCTTTGAAGGAAGCTGCACGGTGCCAGCGTAGACCACGCTCGTACGTTTTGCAGCCTTCCGTTCCCCACCCTCTCAGCCCACCCCATCCATGACCCGCGGCATTGTTACGGCCTACGACGCGAAGAAAGGCACCGGCTTCGTCCAGCACTCGGAAGGCGCCGACCGCATTCCGTTTTCCTCGCGCGCCCTCCTCGGCCCGATCCCCAACATCGGCGACCGCGTGGAGTACAGCGTGATCGGCGGCAAGATCGGCTGCCGCGCAGGCATCGTCCGCCCGATCCGGTAGGCCCCATTCGGTAGGGCGCTTTCCCGACGCGGCAGGGCGTCTACTCGACCCAGACGGACACGTCCTCCAGTGGCTTGCGATGGAGGTTGGGCACCTGTGCATCGGCGGCTGGATAGCCGACGGGAAAGAGGATGTACGGCCGCTCGTTCGAGGGGCGCTCCAGCAACTCGCTCAGGAAGCGCATTGGGCTTGGCGTGTGCGTGAGCGTTGCGAGGCCCATCCGGTGCAACGCCGCGATGAAGAGGCCCGCCGCGATGCCGCACGACTCCTGCACGTAGTAGTGCTTTACCTTCGCACCTGCCTCATCGCGGCCATAGTTCTGTGCGAAGAGGACGACGAGCCACGGCACGGTTTCGAGGTAAGGCTTGTGCCAGTCGGTGCCGATGGGCGCAAGCGCGTCGAGCCACTCGTCGGACATGCGCCCGTGGTAGGACTCGTATTCCTCCCGCTCAGCAGCCTCCCGGATGCGGCGCTTCGTACCGGGGTTGCTCACGGCGACGAACGTCCACGGCTGCATGTGTGCCCCGCTCGGAGCCGTGCTCGCCGTGCGGATGGCGTCCTCGATGAGCACGCGCGGCACCGGCCGGCCCGAGAAGTCGCGCACCGACCGGCGGCGGTCCATGTCGTCGAAGAAGGCGCGCGCCCGGTCGGCCATGGCCTCAGGCGCGTGCTCGTGGAAGTCGAGAGGGTGAAAGCCGTCGGCGTCAGCCATGGGAAGGGGGAGCGCGGTCGTAGGTGAGTTGAACGAGGCCGCTCGGGAACGACGTGCTGGCAGTCAGGCGGAGGCTCTCGCGCAGCAGCGTGCCATCGAAGAGGGGGATGCCGTCGCCGAGGAGGACGGGGTGGACCGAGAGCACGTAGCGGTCGATGCGTGCGGCCTCACGAAAGCTACGCACGAGCGCGCTGCCGCCCACGAGCCACACATCGCCCTCGATGCGCTGCGTCTCCTGCGCGTCAAGCCACGTTGCCACATCGCCCTCGGCGGCTGCGACCAAGGCCTCGCGGGGCACGTCGAGCGGGCGATTTGTAAACACCGTCGTCGGGACGTCGCCGTAGGGCCAGGGGCCGAAGCCGAGGATCTGGTCGTAGGTGGTCCGCCCCATCGCAAGCGCACCGACGCTGGCGAAGAAGTCGGCGTAGCCGTAGTCGGCGTCGGTGAAGAGCCAGTCCACGCCGCCATCGGCGTCTGCGACGAAGCCGTCGAGGCTCGTGGCGATGAAGAGAACGACGCGAGGCATGGCTGGATCAGGTCGCAGGTCGCAGGTCGCAGGTCGCAGGTCGCAGAAGAACGTGGTCACCATGGAGCAGGGCAACCCACTTGCTGCGTTCACGCTCCCCCTAGTCACCATTCGCTAGTCGCCAGTCACTCCTCTCTCAATACGTTGCCTTGTCGACGCGGGCGTTGAAGGCGTCGAAGACGGCCTGGCACTCGTCGCGGAGGAAGCCTGACACGATCTCAACGCTCGTCTGGCCGATTTCCTTAAGCGTCTCGTTGGACACGGCTAGCTCGTTGAAGCCCGAGGCCTCCGCGTCGGCGATGGACGTGCCAAAGACGATCCGGTTGATGCGCGCCCAGTGGATCGCCGAGAAGCACATTGGGCAGGGCTCCGTCGTCGAGTAGATCGTGCAGCCAGAGAGGTCGATGGTGCCGAGTTCGAGGCACGCCTGGCGGAGGCAATGCACCTCGGCGTGCGCCGTGATGTCGGTGGTGAGCCAGACGACGTTGTGGGTGCACGCCACAACGGCGCCGTCCTTCACGATGCAGGCCCCGAACGGGCTCTGCCCTTTCGCCACGCCCTGCATTCCCGCCTCAATAGCTAGGCGCATGAAGTGGGCATCATCAGGCAAAGCGACAGCAGGCGTAGTCATTCAGGGGCCGCAGGCAATCCGGAGGGGTCGAGCCGAAAGGTAACCTGCACCGAGACCGAGACGCCGACGGTGCCGAACGCGTAGCTACCCGGTGTCCCCGCACCGACTCCTCGAACCATGAGGTCGTCATACCCGGTCTCTCGAAAGGTCCGGAAGTAGCGCACAGGCTCCACGTCCTGCCGTGTGCTTGCCTGAATGTGAAGGGCGGAGCCGAGTGTACCTCCAGCGCTTTGGGCAAGGCGTTCGGCCGTGATACGTGCGTTGGCCATCGCCTGGTCGAGCGCATCCTCACGCAGCGCATCGAGGTCGTCCACGTCGTAGCTGAGGCCATAGACTCGTTCGACATCTGCGTCGAGAAGGGCGGCGAGCACGGCGGGGAGCTTGCTGAGGGTATCGACACGCACGCTCACTTGTCGCTGGGCCAGGTAGTCACCCCGGCGCCGACCGTCTGGCGCTAC
This sequence comes from Bacteroidota bacterium, assembly GCA_039027055.1. GTDB lineage: Bacteria > Bacteroidota > Rhodothermia > Rhodothermales > Rubricoccaceae > JBCBEX01. Next base: position 4,670 of record JBCCLD010000141.1, on the reverse strand, counting down.
GGTCAGCACCGAGAGCTGGATCTGATCGCGACCGAGACGGAGGCGTCGGAGTGTAGTCAGCACCCGTTGTGCTTGTGCGGCGACCTCGTCGAACGCCTCCGCGGCCTCATCTTCGCGGCCTTCGATCGCGAATGAGACGACCGCCCGTGTGGGCTCTGCGAGAGCGTTTCCGAAGCCCGACACCTGAATGCTCGGCGGCGCGTCGGAGGGGGGCAGCCGCTGTGCGTGGCTCACCACCGGAATGAAGAGTAGGATCGCTAGGAGAACGCGCATGGGGCGAAGATGCGGTTTCATAAGGCCGAGAAGCACGTTAAAAAGGACGAGAAGCACGTTCAGAAGGCCGAGAAGCACGCCTCAGCTTAGCCGTGCCGTTGACTCGTCGTCAAGGCGATAGGCAATGCCTTGCACGTAGGCGCTCTCCGCTCACCCATCCCCCATCGCGTAGCTGACAACCACGCTGACGGTAATGCGGGACTCGTTGGCGAGAAGCATCTGGCTCTGGGCAAGCATCGACACCTCGGCCATCTCCTCGAAGCCCATGCCGTTGCCTTCGCCATTGTAGGCTCCCCGCTCGCGGACGCTCACCACGGGTCCGAGTTCGACCCCTGCGGCTGCTGCGACGAGTTCGGCGCGGGCCTGGGCACGCATCATCGCCTCGGCGAGCACGGCGTCCTGGATGCCCTCGGGGTCACGGACGGTGTAGCGCACCTCCACGTTGCGACCGCGCACAGCGAGCGCTGTCTCGAGGTCTGCGGCGTCGCGGGCAAGACCTACGGTGACGGGCTGCACGAGGTCCAGGTCGTCGAGGGTGACGACGAGGGCGCGGCTGACCACGAACGTCTCTTCGTCGCCGTTGCCGGCGCTCATGCCGCGCCGGCCGCCCTGCTGCTGGCGCACGGCCAGGTTCTCCACGCGCACCTGGTCGTCGCCGATGCCGAGGCTGTCGAGCAGCGCATTGACGTCGCCGAGGATAGACTGGTGGCGGTCGAGCGCCTCGTTGGCGGTGGTGCCTTCGGTCTCAAAGGCGAGGTAGACGAGCGCACGGTCGGCCTGGACCGTCTGCGAGGCCTCGCCGCTGACCGTGATGCGCGCGGCCTGCTGGGCGAACGCCTCGGTGGCGATGAAGACAGGAGCCGCGACAGTCAGTGCGAGAAATAGTAAGAAACGCCACATAGAGCGGGAGGGTGAAGTGGGCGAACGAGGGGGTGTAGTGCGCGAGTAATACCAAATCCGGAAGCACCGTTGCGATGGGTCCCCAACTTCGAGGCCGGATTTGGGTGTGAACGTATGCAGCGCGGATGTCCCATCCGCGTGTCCACGTGTGAAGGTGTCCACGTGTGAAGGTGGTTCTCCTCGTCCACACGTTTAACCGTCCACACGTTCATACCCAACTCTGCAAGCGGAGTTGGTATAAAGCGGCGTCGAGCTAGCCACCGCGCTGGGCAACATACCGACAGGACGGCGTCCCCGTAACCTCCTCAGAGCGTCCTCCGTACTATCTGCCATCGCTCTCCCCACCTCGCTCCGGTTCCCATGTTCGACGTGTTCGCCCTCGACCTGATCCTGGCGGCCTCTCTGGTCGGCCTCGTCAAGACGCTGCTGGTGACCTTGATCGCCGTGCTCAACGCCGTGCTCGCGATGCTGGCCAGCATCGCGGTGTGGAAGTCCTACCTCGCGATCGGGGCCAAGGTGGCGTTCATCCTGGTGCTGTGTGTCCCCGTCATTGGGGTGGTATGGTACCTCGCCTTTGGCCAGAAACGCATCCGCGACGCCCGCTAGCGGCTCTGCCACCTGCCTCCCTACCGAGCCTCATCCACGAGTCCCCACTCGCCTATCATGCCCACGCTCTCCTCGCTCTGGCAGCGGACTGCTGCCGTCGTTGGCCTCTTCGCTGCCACCCTTGCACTGACCGGTTGCGGCGGCCCCAACCTCATTGACCGCGCCCAGGGGTCCTGGGGCATCTGCGGCCTGCTGGTCATCATCCTCGCCATCATCGGCATCGTGGAAGTCATCAACAGCAACCGCGACACCGGCTCGAAGGTGCTGTGGGTGGCGATCCTGTTCTTCCTCCCCGGCCTTGGCGTGCTGCTGTACTACTTCTTCGGCCGCGACAAGTAGGCACCGTGCCAGCTATTCTGCTGGTAGCGTCACCGTAAATGTGGTGCCCTCGCCGAGCCTACTAGTTAGGTTGAGGGTGCCACTGTGGCCTTGTGTGACGATGCCGTAGCTGAGCCAGAGGCCGAGGCCGGTGCCCTCGCCCGGCCCCTTCGTGGTAAAGAACGGCTCGAAGATGCGGTCCTGGTTGGCCTCGCTGATGCCGGCTCCGTTGTCGATCACGGCGATGCGGACGCCGCCGTCGTGGCGGGTGCTGCGGAGCGTGACCGCGGGCGCGTAGGCATCGTCGCCTTCGGCCTGCCGGCGCTCGTGGACGGCGTGGAAGGCGTTCGTGAGGAGGTTGAGCATCACCTGCCCGATGCTCTGCGGCACCACCTTGACCTCGCCCACGGCGGGGTCGAGGTCGGTCTGGAGGTCCACGTTGAAGCCGGGGGAGCGGGCGCGCATGCCGTGGTACGCGAGGCGGGCGTGCTCGTCGAGGAGCGCGTTGAGGTTGATCCGCTGGCGGTCGCCGGGCTGGCCGCGGGCGTGGAGCAGCATACCGCGCACGATGCGGTCGGCGCGGGTGCCATGCTCGTTGATCTTGGCCACGTTCGTCCTGAGGTCGGAGAGCACCTCGTCGAGGTCGGGCAGGACGTCCTTCACGGGCTGCTCGCGCGCCTCGTCGAGCACCTCGTCGACTTCCTGCATGAGGTCGATGGAGAGCGCGGCGAAGTTGTTGACGAAGTTGAGCGGGTTCTTGATCTCGTGGGCAATGCCCGCCGTGAGTTGCCCCAGCGACGCCAGCTTCTCGCGCATGACGAGCTGCTGCTGCATCTCCTGGAGCTGGTCGAGCGTGGTGGCGAGCTCGTCGTTGGCGGACTCTAGCTCGCCGTTCTTGCCCTGGAGCATGGCCGTTTGCCGCTGGAGCATGGCCGCGTTGTCCTGCAGCTTCGCGGCCTGCTCCTCGGTCTGCCGCTGCGCCTTGCGGAGCGACGCCGCCATCACGTTGAACGAGTGCGTGAGCCGCCCGAGTTCGTCCTTCGCCGACGGCTCAACGTAGACATCGAGGTCGCCCTCGGCCATGCGGTCGGCCGCTCCCGCGAGGCGCCGCACCGGCCCCGCGAGCGACGCCACAAGGGTGGAGACGATGCCGACGGCCAGCAGCGCCGCGGCTGCCAGCAGCACGATGATCACGACGGTCGTGGCGCGGAACGTCTCTTCGGCGCGCACCGCCCCCGCCGCCGCCTCGGTACGGTTGGCTTCCACGAGGTCGGCCAGCGTGGCGCTCATCCCCCGGTAGACCTGCGTCGCCTCGCCGCGCAGCAGGCTCGTGGCCCGGCTCTCGGCCCCGAGCTCGGTGAGCGTGAGCAGCTGGTTGGCGATGTCGAGGTACTGCTCCCAGAAGGTCTCGAACCGGGCGTAGAGGGTGCGCTCCTCGGCGGGGTTGACCCCGCGCGCTTGCGCCGTCTCAGTGAGCACCGCGTAGGTGTCGAGGTCGTCGTTGATCGCGTCGATGAGATCGATCATGGCGATGGCCTGGGCCTGCCGCACCGAGTCCACGGTGGCCGTGGCGTGCTGGAGCTGCCGGATGCGCAGCTCGCTCACCTCCAGATTGACGTCCGAGATCGCGACGACGCGGGGCAGCCAGAGCGCGGCTGTCTGCGCCGCCTCCTCGCTGATGAGGCGGCTGCGAGCCACGGCAAACAGCCCCGCGCCTACCATCAGGAGGAGGATGAAGCCGAAGCCAAGCTTCTGCTTGGTAGCAATGCTGAGGTCGCGGAAGGGCATAGGCGGGGTGAGCGTGCGCGCGCGAAGTTACACGTTCGCCGCCCATTGCTCCCACACGATGCTACCGGATCGGTAGCAGGCGCACGACGCGGATGCCCTCAAGGCCGCGCGCGCGGTCGGCCCGGACGAAGCCAATGGCCCCCGGGGTCTCTGCGACCTGGGTGAGCACCGCGTCGTCCGACGCGAGCGCCTCAGGCGGATCGCCCTCACCCGCTAGGCGTCGCCGCAGCCAGAGCGACTTCATCCGCGAGATGCTACGCCCGAGGTAGTCGTAGAAGGACTCCTTGACGTCGGTGGTACGGCGCTGGTCGAAGAGCACCACGCGGGTGCCGTCGTCCCAGAAGCGCACGTCGCCGAGGTAGAGGTCCAGGAGGTCACTGCGGTCGAGCGAGATCTCGGGCACATCGGGGTGCACCACCACGGCCACAGAGCGGCTGCCCTGCGCCGAGGCGTCGTCCTGGGCCTGCCCGTAGGGCGTGCCCACCAGTGCGAGCGCTGCCATGAGCAGGGCCACCGCGTATCGCCTGAGTGCTGTAGCTGTTGGTCCCATCGCCCCCCTAGAAGATCACCGAGACCGCGAGTGTGACGACGTGCGAGCGCTGATCGAACGCCTTGAGCGTGTTCGCGGTGGCGCCTATCAATCCAAAGGACTGTTCGTCATCGCTCAGCCAGGCGACCGCGTACTGCCCCTTGAGGCGTACCCGATCCGTGGGGGCGAAGGAGACACCGGCCGTGAGCACGTCCACGTCGGAGCCTTGGCGCAAGGAGGCGCTGCTCACCTCGTT
>JBCCLD010000140.1:0-10993 GCA_039027055.1 Bacteroidota bacterium | reverse complement strand
TGGCGTTGAGAGACCGCCGACGGAGTTCTCCCCCTGGTCAGGGGGAGCCAGAGGGGGTTGCCGGCCGAAGCTCGATGATCGACCACCCCCAGCCCCTCCTGTCCAGGAGGGGAGCTATCAAGGTCTATGCATTCTGCTATATGACCGCGCCCGATCCCATCCGCGAGGCGGCGCGGCACACCCCTGACGCGCCTGCGCTCGTCTTGACCGACCGCACGGTTTCCTACGCCGACCTGGACGCGCAGGTGAACGGCGCGGCGGCGCGGCTCCACGAACGCGGCCTCGGCCCGGGCGACCGTCTCGCCATCCTGGCGGCTCCCTCGCCCGACCTGATCACGCTGCTCTGGGGCTGCTGGCGCGCGGGCGTCGTCGCGGCCCCGCTGAGCCTCCGCCTTCCCGACACGGCGCTCGCCACCCTGCTCGCGCGCCTCGCCCCCACCGCCCTGGCCACCGACCGCCCCGACGCTGCGTTTGGCCTCCCGACCTATCCCCTCTCCCCTATCCCCTTCCGCTCACAACCTTCAACCTTCAACTTTCAACCTTCAACCCCCTCGACGATCATCCACACCTCGGGCTCGTCGGGCACGCCGAAGGCGGCGCTGCACACGTGGGGCAACCACCGCTGGAGCGCCCACGGCTGGATCGAGCGGCTCGGCCTGGGACCGGGGCACCGCTGGTGGCTCGACCTGCCGCTCTACCACGTCGGCGGGCTGGCCGTGCTGGCGCGGTGCGCGCTCGCGGGCGCGGCGGTCGTGCTCGCGCCTCCTGCGACACCGCTTGCCGAGGCCGTCCGGCGCTACGGCGTCACGCACGCCTCGCTCGTCGCCACGCAGCTGCGCCGGGCGCTCGGCGCGGCGACGCCCGCCGACCTCGACGCGCTGCGCGGGATGGACGCGCTCCTCCTCGGCGGCAGCGCCATCCCCGACGACCTCCTGCGCGAGGCGTACGACGCCGGGCTGCCCGTCCTCACGAGCTACGGCATGACGGAGATGAGTTCGACCGTGACGGCCACGCCTCCTGACGCCAGCTTCGAGGCGCTGCGCACCGCCGGGGCTGTGCTGCCCCACCGCGAGGTGAAGCTCGCTGACGACGGCGAGATCCTCGTGCGTGGACGGACGCGCTTCGCGGGGTACCTCTCCCCCGATGGCAACGAGGGCGACACGCTGCGCGAGCCGTTCGATGCCGACGGGTGGTTCGCCACGCGCGACCTCGGGGCGTGGGTCGAGATCGACGGGCAGCGGCTGCTGCGCGTGGTTGGGCGCAAGGACCGCATGTTTATCTCGGGCGGCGAGAACATCCAGCCCGAGGCCATCGAGGCTGCGCTGCTACGGCTGCCCGGCGTGCGCCGCGCCGCTGTCGTGCCCGTCCCCGACGCCGAGTTCGGCCACCGCCCCGTCGCGTTCGTGGAGGCCGACGCTGGCACCGACCTCGACGCCCTCCGCACCACGCTCGACGTGCCCGGCTTCATGCGACCCGCCGTCGTGCTCCCGTGGCCCGACGACCTCGTGGCGGGCATGAAAGCCGACCGGGTCGCCCTGCAAGCCCGCGCGGCGGAGGCGGTACGCTAGGTGCCGAGCCACGCCGCCGTGTGCACAACGGCTGTGAGTAATGGGCTTTGCTGCCCATCCCGGTTCGGTGGCGTCCGCCCAAAGGGCGGTCTGGGTTCAGAGGATCAGAGGCCAGAGGTTCAGCTTTCAGAGGTAGGGTGGACAACCACACGAAAACCGACGGTGAAGTGGTGGTTGTTCGGGTGGTCGTAGTCGCGAAAGGCGCAGCGGACGCCGTTCTGATTGAGGGAGAACGCGCCGCCGCGCAGCACAAAAGCGTTAGTTTTTGAGGAGATTTTGGGATTCACCACCTCGCCATCCGCGCGGTTCTCGTATGGAGCCTCCTGCCAAGGATCGCGTGTCCACTCGTACAGGTTGCCGCTCATTTCTTCCACACCAAAGGGGCTCACGCCCGAGGGAAAGCAACCGACCGCGCTCGGCTGTCCGATTCCCGTTTCCGCATAGTTCGCGTCGTTCGTGTTGATTTCGTCGCCCCACGGATAGCGCCGCACGTCCGTCATACCACGCGCGGCCTTCTCCCATTCGGCTTCGCTGGGGAGGCTCACGCAGAGATGCTTGCGCAGCAGCCCGCGCCAGAAGTGTTCGCCGGGTCCGCCCATCCACGCGGCCTCGGTCTCCGCCGCCATCTGGTGCAACCGCTCCGTCATCCAAGCGCAGAAGGCTTGCGCATCGTGCCACGAGACATTAGCCACCGGATGGTTGTCGAAGCCGCGCAGGCTCTCCGGCGCGCTGGGCTCGTGGTCGGTTGCCGCCACGAACGCCCTCCACTGCGCCACGGTCACGGGGAAGCGGCCGATCCAATAGTCGTAGGTGAGCGTGACCTCGTGCAGCGGCTTCTCACGGAAGTAGGCACGCTTGTCGGTGTCGGGACTGCCCATTTGGAACGGCCCGGCGGGGGCCAAGCACCAGTCCATCTGCTCCACCGTGGCCACGGCCTTGCGGGGGTCGCCGAGCACGGCGAGGTGTCGCCCCGCCTCGGCGCGCTCGACCGGCGGGAGTGCCCCCCCGAGCATCGCCACGAGGTGGGTGCGCAGACGTTCGAGGTACGGCTTACCGCCATTCGGCCCACCCGTATCGGCCTCCACCTGCTCGCGCCCGACGAGCACGGCCATCGCTGCCGACCACAGCACACGGCGCTGCCCCGCCTCGGTGTCGGGCAGCACGGCCGGGCACAGCCCATAGGCCAAGTCCAGCACGGCGTTCTGGCCCCCCTTATTGATGTAGAACAATTCTTCCGCAGCCAACTGGACGGCCACGCGCCAGTCGTCGCCCTCCTCAGCCAAAGCGTGGAGCGCGCGTCCGACACCGCGCTCGCTCAGCAGGTGGCACCCGGCGAGGTACTCCTGAAACGTCCGGTGCGGAAACATGAATATGTCCGGTTTGGTGGCCGTCCCGCCCTGCCCGGTCAGGAGCCCCGCGCGCCGGTCGACGTACGTCAGAAAGGCTTCGGCAAGCTCCAGCGACCCCATCCCCTCTTCGATGAGGCGGAGGGCGTCCATGCGGGCGAGCGCCGCTGCCTCGCGGTTACCGCGCCCCGTCCGGTGGGCTTCGTAGGCCAGGCGCTCCATCGTCGCGCGCAACCGCCGGTCGTCTTTGAGAAACGGCGCGAGGGCGTCGTCCGGGGGCGCGTCGCCGGTCTTATGCGTCTGCCATCGTCGCAGCAGCACATCCACGGCCCGCTTGTAGAGGGCGACGCGTTGGTCGGGCAGCCGCTTCTCTTCCTGATGCACGATGGCCATCGTGGTGAGCAGCATTGGGTTGGAGGCGATCTCCGCGAGCGCGCTACCGAGCGCCGCCTGGGCGAGGTCGTCGCTTTTCGCCTCGACCTCACCCGCACGGAGGCGGTCGAGCGCGTGCTGCGCCGCGTACCATGCTCGCGCGAACTGCAGCTTCTGCTCGTCGTCAAAGGGCGCAAGCGTGTAGCTCGGCAGGCCCGAGAGCTGCTCGTCGGCGTCGCTGTAGGAGCGGATGCGGCACGTCACGATGAGACGCCCCGGGTTGAACCGCCGGAGCACCGCCTGCACCACGTCACGCACACGCGGGCGGAGGTCGTGCGGCACCTCGTCGAGGCCGTCGAGCACCAGGACGACGCGCCCGTCTGCGAGCGCCTCCCGCATCGGCTCGGTGAAGGCGTCGGCGTCGGTGAGGGTGGCAAGGACGTGGTCTACCAGCACGTCCGAGAGCACGGCCTCGCGCTGCCGTCCGGACAGGCCCGCCGCGTCGCAGGCGCGCAGGCCCGGGATCAAGTTGCGTAGCTCGACAAACACAGGAATCGGCTCGTCGGTGCCGGGCTCGGCGTCGAGCGCCCGCGAGGCGTAGTCCGCGAGCCACTGCTTCACGAACGTGCTCTTGCCCGCACCGGGGTCGCCGAGCAACACCACGTGTGGGTTCGCTTCGACCGCGTCACTCGCCGCAAGCGGCGGAGCTTGCGCTCCGCGTCCAGCCAGGCGTTCTCGGTATGTTCGATTGTCCTCTTGTTGCTTGACGGGCGTGGTCGTGTTGAGCGCCACGTAGACCTCGTCCAGCGTCACCGCCTGGTCCATATCCACCTTCCCGCCGATGGCCGCGAGCGGGAGCACGTGGCAATCGCGCTGCAGCCGTTTGAGGTAGCGCTGCCGCGCTCGGGCGACGGTGCTCGCATCGGGCTTGGGCGGCGCGGCTGCCGACGCTGGAGGGGAGCCGTTGTGCGCCGCCGCATCGAGCAACGGGCGGAGTGCCTGCTGGAGGTGCTCGCGCACCGCCCCCGTGAAGTCCTCCGTGGCATCGAAGGTGGCGTAGAGGCCAGGATACCGATCTTTGAACTCCTGGACCTTGATCATCTGCTTTAGCTCTGCCACTGAAGGCGACTTGATCTCACGTTCGCAGAAGTAGAAGAGTACCGGTAAGCGCGGGTCGCTCTTCCACCGGTCGTAGGCCCGCAAGAATTCCTCCTCGGTCCCCGAATCGGCCACAGCCGTGGGGGTGCCGAACCGTTTCCAGAAGAGGCCCACGAACACGTCGTAGGGCTCGACCTGCCCGTTGATGATCGCCTGGATCGGCCCGAGCGCGGGGACGCTGTGGGTCTCCCAGCGCACGAGTTCCAGCCGGATGCCCTCCCGCTTGGCGAAGGTCCGGTTCAACTCAGCGATGACCTCTTCGAGCGCGTCGCGCTCGGGCTTCATCTCGCCCGGCGAGGCCACGAAGACGCGGTATTCGACGGTGACGGGACGTGGCATGGCTTTGAAGCGGCGGGCTCGGTAGTGGACGAGGCATTCATGATACGAGCCAGGGCGTTAGCTACAACGGCAGACAGTGCGGCACCAACGCAAACGAGGATAGCAGCGTGCGCGGAGTGTGGATAAGCAAGCAGGCGTCAACCCCTCCTGCACTCCTATTCTCTGTCTCCTCGTTTCGCCGTCTCCTCGTTCCGCTATCTCTTCCGCCATGCTCGGTCGTCTGCACGTCCTCACCGACTTCGTCTTCCAGCAGCGCTTCTCGCACGAGGAACTGGCACGCCTTGCGATTGCGGGCGGGGCCGACGTGGTCCAGTTTCGGCAGAAGGGCGGCACGCTGCGGGCCAAGCTGCACGAGCTACGCCCCGTCGCGGAGGCCTGCCAGGAGAGGCAGGCGACGCTGCTCGTGGACGACCACATCGACCTGGCGCTGGCTGTGGAGGCCGAGGGCGTGCATCTCGGCCAGACGGACCTGCCGATCGCCGACGCCCGCCGCGTCCTCGGACCGGACGCGGTCATCGGGGCCACGGCCACCACCCTCGCGCAAGCACGCAAGGCCGAGGCCGCGGGCGCGACCTACATCGGCTTCGGGCCGGTCTTCTCGGGCCGCTCGAAGGCCGCGCCGGCGTCCACGAAGGGCCTCAGCGGCCTCGCCGCCGTCTGCGCGGCCGTCTCGATTCCCGTCATCGCCATCGGCGGCGTCACGGCGACGCGCGTGGCCGACGTGCTCGACGCGGGGGCTCACGGCGTCGCGGTCATGACGGCCATCAGCACGGCGGCGCACCCCGAGACGGCCACCCGCGCGTTCCGCGTCGCAATCGATGCGGCGTGCGGCGTTGCGGCGTGAGTCGGGCTCACCCCACCGCGGCGGCGAGCAGGAGCGCGAGCACCAGCCCGAACGCTAGCGCGAGGACGTAGAGGAACCCCAGCATGCCCCCCTTGAGCGCGGTCTTGATCCACCCCTGGCGGTAGACGTGCTGCTGCGCGAGGTAGACGTAGAGCGGGATGAGAAGCAGGAGCCAGAGGCCCCAACCGCCGAGCGGGGTCAGCGCTGCCACCGTGACGACCGCGAAGACCCCGAAGGCAAACGCATGGACGTGCAGCGCGAAGACGAGGTGCTCGCCATAGTACCAGTTGCGCCGTAGGTAGACGACCTTGAGCAGGAGCGCGAACACTGGTAGCAGCAGGAACATCACCGTCGGGATCTGCCGGATCGAGCTACGGAAGAAGGCGGCGAAGGCCGCGCCCCGCTCCGCGTCGGTCCGAGCGGCTATGACGCGCTGTATGCTGGCCCCCCGTCGCGCCCAGGTGGGCAGGCCGATCTGCACGTTGGAGCCCGGGAAGAGGTAGGCGGCGGCCGTCTCGTAGTCCACCGGGCGCACGAGGCTGTCCGGGGGCAGCGTCGCCAGGAACGCACGCTGCCAGGCAAGGCGGTTCTGCGCCCGCGTGGTGCCTGTGTCGATGAGGTCGCCCATGCGGTCCTCCGTGCGCCGCAGCGCAGCCACCACGGGAGGCGGCGGTTTTGCCGTGGCGGAGTCTGCCAGCACCCTCAGTGAGTCGAGGGCGGTCTGGAGTTCGGCAACCTCCTCGCGGTGCTCGCCCAGCTCTTCGTCGATCTCGGCCAGACGCGCGGCCACGGTCATGGTCGAGTCGGACTCAAACGCGCTGCTGAACCCCTCGGTGAATTCGTCCGCGACGACGACGTTGACGAGGAAGAAGAAGAACAGCGTCGCGAGGAGGTAGAGGCGCAGGGGGCGGACGTAGCGCACCCGACGGCCGTCGAGGTAGGCGCGCGTGAGCCGACCGGGCAGCACGAGTTGCGCGACCGAGCGCCAGAGGCGCCCGTCAATGCCGAGCAGTTCCGTGACCGCCTCTACGGCGACGCGGTGGAACGGCTGCCGCAACGGCTGGTCCTTCTGCCCGCACGCCGCGCAGTACGCGCCGGAGAGCAGCTGTCCACAGTTTGCACAGCGGTCCGGCTCGTCTTGCCCGAGCTCGTCTTGCCCGAGTTCGTCGTCCTGTGCCTCGTCGTCCTGTGCCTCGTCGTCCTGTGCCTCGTCGTCCTGTGCCTCGTCGTCCTGTGCCTCGTCGTCCTGTGCCTCGTCGCCCGCTAGCTCGTCGCGTGGCGGCTCGTCGTGCTCCGAGGCCGTTGGCGAGGCAGGGTCGGGGGGCACGATGGACACGGAGTGGGGGGGTGGCGCGGGCTTCCAGGGTTCGCATCGGTCGAGCCGGTTGCCGCGGCGTTCCCTAGCGAAATCGCTCGTTCCCTAGCGAAATCGCTCGTTGTGGTACGACACGGTGTGCCTGGCAGGTTCGGCGTCTCCGCACGCGTGACGTGCCGAGCGCGGCTCAGCCCACCTCAGCGTGCTGCAGCAGGAACGTCAGGGCGACCCCCAGCCAGACGAGCGAGGCGACAAACGCCAAGCCGAAGCGCGTGCGGCGGGTCTTGGCACCCGCCCGTTCTGCGGCACTGAGTTCGGCGCGGCCGAGGAGACGTCGCAACTCCGGGTCCGAGAAGCGCGGCTCGTCGGGCGCCAGGAGATGGCGGTTGGCCCAAAACGCGCGGCCAAAGAACACCGTGAAGGTGGCCGCAGCAAGGACGCCCCCCACGTCGAGGGCGAAGACTAGGTCAACTTCTCCGTTGTTCAGCACGGCACGTGGCGGCGGGATTCTACAACCCCGACGCGACGGCTTCGGCGTAGCACCGGTTCCCACGTGCTGGTGGCCGCGCCGGTAGCGCCCGCTGCGTCGCCCTCTGTCGGGCGGGGCTGTCAGGAGCCGACGTGCATCTGGAGGTCTTCGCGGCGGTGCTTCTGGCGGAGCTTGCGCAGCGCCTTCTCCTTGATCTGCCGGACGCGCTCGCGGGTCAGGTTGAAGCGCTGGCCGATCTCTTCGAGCGTGAGCGGGTGCTCGCGGCCGATGCCGAAGTAGAGCCGCGTGATCTCGGCCTCGCGCGGGTGCAGCGTCGAGAGCGCACGCTCGATGTCGATCTTCAGCGACTCGTCGAGGAGGCCCTCGTCGGGCGGGATGTCGTCCTCGTCGGGGAGCACGTCGAGGAGCGAGTTGTCGTCGTCCTCGTTGAACGGCGCATCCATCGAGAGGTGGCGGCCGGTGTGCTTGAGCGCCTCGCGGATCTTCTGCGGCGAGAGGTCGAGCTCCTCCGCGAGTTCGTCGATGTTGGGCTGGCGCTCGTGCCGCTGCTGGAGCCGCGCGGTCGACTTCCGGATCTTCGAGATCGTGCCGATGCGGTTGAGCGGGAGGCGCACCACGCGGCTCTGCTCGGCGAGCGCCTGCAGGATGGCCTGCCGGATCCACCACACGGCGTACGAGATGAACTTGAAGCCGCGCGTCTCGTCGAAGCGCTGCGCCGCCTTGATGAGCCCGTAGTTGCCCTCGTTGATGAGGTCGGAGAGCGTGAGGCCCTGGCCCTGGTACTTCTTCGCCACCGACACCACGAAGCGCAGGTTGGCGCGCACCATCTTGTGCAGCGCCGCCTCGTCGCCCTGCTTGATGCGCTGGGCGAGTTCGACCTCCTCCTCAGGCTTGAGCAGTGCGATCTGCCCAATCTCCTGGAGGTACTGGTCCAGCATTCGTTGCTGGCGGGGGACGTACATGCCGAGGCGTGCTGGAGGCGACGGAAACGATTGGGCGGGAGTATACCACGGATGCCGACGCCCGCACAGAAAAAACCGCGCACACGGTGCGGCAGCGTTTCGAGGGGTGCTGAGCCGGGCCAAACGGCGCTATGGCGGCGCGGAGCGGTCCGAGGTGCGGATGAACATACGTGCTCTGCGTCGGGCCTGTTTTCACGACGGCGCGCGCCCGTCCGTAGCTTGCACTGCTCCCCGTTCGCCGCCGATGCCTGCCCCTTCCCCGGACACCGACTCCCCGCTGGTCCTCGACGCCCGAGGCCACGTCCTCGACTGCCGCCCGGCGGCCTTGCGTACGTCCAGAGCCCACGTGATGGGCGTCCTCAACGTCACGCCGGACTCGTTCTCGGACGGCGGGCGCTTCCTTGGCCTCGATGCCGCGCTGCGCCGCGCCGCGCAGATGATCGAGGAGGGCACGCGGCTGATCGACATCGGCGGGGAGTCGAGCCGACCCAAGGGCAAAACCTATGGCGCGGGCGCGACGCCGGTAGATGCCGACGAGGAGCGCCGCCGCGTGCTGCCCGTCGTCGAGGCGCTAGCGGCGCGGTTTCCCGAGACGCTGCTCTCAATCGACACCTACAAGCCAGAGGTCGCCGCCGCGGCGCTCGACGCGGGCGCGCACGTCGTCAACGACATCACGGGTGGGCGCTTTTCGGCCGAGATGCCCCAGGTCGCCGCGCGCTTTGGGGCGCCCTACATCGTCATGCACTCGCTCGGCACGCCCGGCGCGATGCCGCACGCGTACGATCTCGCGGACCCGGTCGCGTCGGTGAAGGCCTCGCTGCAGCAGTCGGTCGCGCAGGCCGAGGCCGCGGGCGTGCGCGACATCATGGTCGACCCTGGCTTTGGCTTCGGCAAGACGACGGCGGCCAACCTCGCGCTGGTCGGTCACACGGCGGCGTTCGCAGCGCTCGGCCGGCCGGTGGTGATCGGCGTGTCGCGCAAGAGCAGCATCGGCGCGGCGCTCGGTACGGCGGTCGCTCCGGCTCCCGTCGAGGCCCGCCTCTTCGGCTCGCTCGGCGCCACGGCGGTGGCCGTGCTGCGGGGCGCGTCCATCGTGCGCACCCACGACGTGCGTGCGACGGCAGAGCTGCTGCGCGTGATCGCCGCCGTCCAGGTCGCCACCGGCCGCACCATCGATGAGGCGGCGGCATGAACCTGTTCCCCGACTTTCTCCCCTTCGGCTTCTGGGACGCGGTAGACATCGCCATCGTGGCGGGCCTAGTCTACCTCACCTACCGCGCCATCCGCGGCACCATCGCCGTCCAGATCGCGGGGGTGATCCTCTTCATCTTTGCGCTCAACGCGCTCGTGCAGTTCGCGGGGCTGCGTACCCTCCAGGCGCTCTTCAGCACGATCAGCGACGTGTTCGTGCTGGCCGTCATCATCCTCTTCGCGCCCGAGATCCGGCGGCTGCTCTTCATGCTCGGCCGCAACCCGCTCGTGCGGCAGTTCGTGCGGACGACGGCCCGCGAGCAGGTGACCGACGAGATCGTGTCCGCGGTCGAGCTGATGAGCCGGGACCGGACGGGCGCGCTCATCGTGATCGCCCGGGCGACGGGCCTGCGCAACTTCATCGAGACCGGCACGCGGCTCAACGCAGATGTGGAGCGCGACCTGCTGACCTCGATCTTTTTCAAGAACTCGCCCCTGCACGACGGCGCGGTCATCATCCAGGGATCGAAGGTGGCCGCGGCGCGCTGCATCCTGCCCGTCTCGGAGGCGCAGCGACTCGACCCGCACCTCGGCCTGCGGCACCGCGCGGGCGTGGGCGTCTCGGAGCGCTCCGACGCCTTCGTGATCGTGACGAGCGAGGAGACGGGCCGCATCTCCGTAGCCGAGAACGGCGTGCTCTCCCCGCCGCTCACGGTGGACGAGCTCCGCCGTCGCCTCACCGAGGCCTTCGCCGCCGCCACGCCCACGGAAGCGGCTTAGACGAGTGTGGCGGTTGTGCGGTGTCGCAGTGAGGCGGTGTCGCAGTGAGGCGGTGTCGCAGTGAGGCGGTGGTCTCCATGCACACACCACGCCTTGCTCTGCCCCGGCTCGTTCGGTAGTCTCCACCTTCTCCACCGCCGCACCCTCTCACCGCCGCACCGTCTCACTCCCCCATGCGCTACGCCCGTCGCCTTGCCCGCCTGCTCGACCTGCTCCGCGCGAAGGGCCTGACCGACGAGCGGGTGCTGGCGGCCATCGGGCGGGTCCCGCGCCACGAGTTCGTGGAGGACGGCCTGCGCTTCCGCGCCTATGACGACGCGGCGCTCCCCATCGGCCTCAACCAGACGATCTCGCAGCCGTTCACGGTCGCCACGCAGACGCACCTGCTCGACCTCGGTCCGCACGACCGCGTGTTGGAGATCGGCACCGGCAGCGGCTACCAGGCGGCCGTGCTCTGCGAGATGGGTGCGCAGGTCTTCTCCATCGAGCGCCACGCGCCGCTCCTGGCACGCACCAACGACGTGCTCCAGCGGCTCGGCTACCGCCTGATGACGCGCGCAGGCGACGGCACGGCGGGCTGGCCCTCGCTCGCCCCGTTCGACGCGATCCTCGTCACCGCGGGCGGACG
>JBCCLD010000139.1:0-11032 GCA_039027055.1 Bacteroidota bacterium | reverse complement strand
GCGAGCAGTTGGGCCTGTCGACGTAGCGACGAGGTCGCGACCATCGCCCCCTCTGGTAGCGCAGACAAACCGCCGGCAAACGACGGATGGGCGACGAAGGCATCCCAGGGCTCTGCCCGCGCAGACACCGCGGCGATGCGCAACCCGTCGGGTAGCGCTGTGGGGAGGTCCTTCAACGAGTGCACGGCCACATCGACCCGGCCATCGAGCAGGGCGTCGTCGAGTTCCTTCGTGAACAACCCAGGGTCACCAATGGCCGACAGAGGGACGTCGAGGACGCGATCCCCCTTCGTGCGAATTACCACGATCTCGGTCTCGCGACCTGCGGCGCGGAGCCGCGCTGCCACATGCTCCGCTTGCCACAGAGCGAGCTTACTTCCGCGCGTTCCGATGCGCATCGAGGGAGCGTGGGTCAGAGGGAGACGATTCGTGGGAGTCGTGGCCGAACGGGCACGCCGGAGGCGGCCCAGGGGTGTTCGGCGGTGCTTGAGCGGGGGGGGCCGCACGTAGGACGGGCTCGCCCTTTTGCTTCGGGAGCGGAATGGCGCGCATTACGGGGTCCAACGCGTACTCTGGCTGCGAGAAAATAGTAGCCAGGGCTTTTATCCCGCGCACAAAATCGAGGGACTCGGGGTCCGTGGCCTTGAGTCGCACCACCGGCACAGCCAGTAGCTTCTGCATGATCGACTCAGTGAGGCGCTCAACGTCGTCCCGGGCTACCTCTGGTATGCGATGGGCGTGCCGCTCGATCTCTTGATGCCGGATGGCGTCGAAGGTGGCGCGGATGGCTTGAATGGTAGGCTGAAGCGCCTGCTGGTGAAAGAACCAGGTAACGTATTCTGCGAGGCCGTCCTCTACGATGGCTTCAGCCGCAGGCACGGCACGTCGTCGCGCGGCCGCTGTCGCTTCCACATGCTGATTGAGTTGATCCAGGTCGAGGACCGTGTAGCCTGGCAGCGCATCCACGGCACGCTCAACGTTGCGCGGCACGGCGATGTCGATGACGAGCGCCGGGCGATCGGCTTCCCGATGAGGCACGTGCTCCGCTCGGATGACTGGTTCGAGCGCACCGGAGGCTACCAGCACAATGTCGGCGTCGCGCATGGCCTGGTGACGCTGCTCCCAAGCTAGAACGCGCCCTCCATACTTGAGAGCCGCCGCCACGGCACGCTCGTCGGATCGGTTGGAAATGGCAAGGTGCTCCAGGTCATAGGTGGCCAACGCGTTGAGCGCTGCCATGCCCATATGTCCGGCACCGATGAGCAACACGCGCTGGCCGTCTAGGCTGCCTCCGTCGGCCAATTCTCGCGCGGCTGCCACGGCCCGACTCGAGACCGATGCTGCCCCCTGCGCTAGTCCAGTCTCCGTGCGCACCTGCTTCGCCACCTGAAAAGCAACGTGCATGAGCCGGTGCAGCACGGATCCCACGGTCTCGTGCTCGACCGCGCAGCGGTAGGCTTCCTTTACCTGGTGGAGGATCTGCGCATCACCAAGGACAAGAGAACGCAGGCCCGCTGCAACCCCGAGCACATGTCGAACGGCTTCTTCGTCCTGAAAGGAGAAGGCTTGGGAAGCCGGCCATGCGGCCCCGGTAACATGCTCCAGCGTCTCAATCACGGCTCTCCTGTCGTCGTCACTTCCGAAGACAATCGCCTCCGTGCGATTGCACGTCGTCAGGATGAGTGCTTCGGCGTCCTTGGAGCGGGGCCACGCCGCATAAAATCGCTCCAACGCCTCATCAGTGAGCACAAACGCTTCGCGAACGGCCGTAGGCGCGTGGTCGTGGTTCAGACCTAAGGCGTGTAGGGTCATGCAGAAGCGATAGCGTGTACAGGAGTGCTGGCGTGTTGTGATGCCTGCGGGTGATACTGCACGAAGTCCAGCGAGGTCTGCCTCGGACGTGAAGGCTAGTGGAAAAGCTGACGCCCTAATCTATGTGGCGGCTACCACGACGCCCAAATATGTCCGAAACGGCCGGGCTAGCACCGCGCTCAACGACGCCATGGTAGCACGATGCTCTTCCAGGAGGGCCACCTCGAGCCGCTGCTTCAGCGTGCGCAAGGCCGGTGGCACCTCCGTTGAGACGATCCAGGTCTCCACTAGGGCTAGCGCCTCGGCTACGTCTGCAGACGCCCTAGCCCGCTTCACCGCGTCATAGAGCTGTCGAGTTTCCAGGCTCTCGGGCAGCGTCTGCGACTGGAACGTTCGTTGAAGCGCGACAACAAGGCCCACTAGTGCCGTCACACGCTCGCGTTCCACGCCCATGGCCGTGTGCTCGCTACGAATGACCACCTGTTCGTATAGCCGCCACACCATGGATGCCAGCACATGACGCAGCTTCGTCTGCGCCGAAAGACCGACCGGGTTTCCCTCGCTCACGAGGAGGATGGGTCCATCCAGCACATCCTTGAGACGTTGCTCAACGGGGTGGTACGATTCGTCTACGCGTTGGTCAACAGGGTTCAAGTCGAGCAAGGAGGCGCTCTGCTCAAACCGATGCCGACTCACAAGTCGTCGGCTTTCCTCAACAGGGGGCGGCAAGACTCCGGTCTCTGGAACGAGTTGATGCATGACATCGCACGCACGCAGGCGCGCTATCGCCGCACGCTGGTGGCGCACCGCTTGTTTGAGCGCATCGACCTCAGAAACGAGGTAGGGCTGATAGCATGAGAGCAACCCCGCCATTTGATCTAACACGGTCAGGAGTCGCCCTGTAGGGGCCTGTTCGCCTGCAGTCGCTGCCCAGTCCTTGAAGGCTGCCTCCCAAGCTTCGTGCATCGCCACAAAATCAGCACGCAGGGTCTCCACCAATGTCTCATCGCGCTGCCGTTGCATCAATGGCCCAGAGGATTCAGACGAGCGGAGCGGCTCCCGTCCTTCTCCTTGCGCCTGTTTTGGCTCAAGCGCTGAGACCGTTGCGGGCTCAGCATGCAACGATGTCGTGGGTGCCGCAGGCTGTGCCACGCGCGATCGCCGCCGCGTCACGACTCGTGCTACCCTGCCGAGCATGCCAACGCGGTTGGGGCGCGACAGCGACGCGTCGGTCTCGACGACCACACCAAAAGGGACGGTGGGCTGGTTACCCCTGGCTTCGTGATGGGCCGCCTCGGACAGCGACTCGCCCACATCGGTGTGGAGCACACCACCTTGAAGTAGCCCTTCGCGCTTCCGCCCCGTGCTAGTCACCGGTGACATAGCGCTGGCCAACAGCGTAGTCTCTTCACGGCGGACGTAGCTCGACGCCATGGCAGGCTCTTCTAAAGCAACCTCTGCTTTGATGTAGACACGCGGTGCCTCGTGGTTGGCATGTCCCTCTTCAAACATGTGCAGCCGATGCATGCGGAATCGCTGGACCCATAACCGCACCCGCTCGGAATCCAGTCCCACTTCTTTTGCAACGGCCGCGACCGACCGTCTTGCCGCAAAAGCAAGGAGCGTTTGAGCTCGACGTGCTTGTATTGGTGTCGAGCTTCTCGCGATGCCCTCTAGAGAAGCCCGTTCGTGCTTCGCTAAAAGCAACGGTGTGGTCGAGGCTCGGCTCAAGCGCTCGATCACCGACGCGAACCGGTCGGGGGCAAGGGGGCGCAGCCCGTATGCTTGAAGCATGGCATCGAGGGCTCCCGCTGCTCGGTGCAAAGTCTTTCCGCTGCCTAGTACGCGGACCTTGACTTCGCGGACGAAATCGAAGTCCCGCGCCCACTCGTAGCGCACCTCGTCCAGCACGAGCATCGCCGCGACCTTGTCTCCGTGCTTGAGCAATCGAGGTGTACGTTCGATACAGACCCGCGCGTGGAGTTCGAGCAAGCGGTCAGCGACGAGGGCACGTAGGGCCGATCGTAGGGCACCGGCTGCAAGTCCATCAATCGACAGCGGCAACGCTAAGGATCCGGACACGGCCTGTCGGTGCGACGCTTCTCGCTTCTCCAGGGGTGCATCTAACGGGCGCAGCCGCCCATAAAATGCGCCGTCGTGCTGTCGAAGCCGAAGTACAAAGCCTTGGTCAACGAGGCTGAAGGACTCGGTATCGAGAAATAGGTCGGCCAGTGTTTGGGGCGCACCCGGTGCGACCTCATAGCCTGCAATCCGTTGCACCCGCATCAGCTCGGCCACGATACCGACATCGTGGGCGTGGTAGCGGAGCAGCATCGGGATCAGGTTGCGGGATGCAAAAAAGCCATCGAGCAAGTATACGACCCTCGAACGGGAACGACTGCCTCTTCTCAAGGTCGGCGCGCCTGCCAGACTACATCCAGAACGTCGGCTTCGCCCTGCAAATATCGCCCCCCGTCGAGTACGATCGTTCGCGAGGCACACAGCCGAAACGCTCCGCCTCGAAGCACTTCCTTGATCTGTTCCGGCGTTACCAGACGATCGCGGGCTGAAGGGCCAAAAGTCCCTCGCTCCGCCTGCGTGGGGCTAAACCATCGTCCGATGAGCCACCCTTGAGGCCTGAGCGAGTCGGCTAGACTAGACAGCACGGTTTGTCTTGCGTCGGGAAGCAAATGCACGAGTGTCATCGTGATGACATCGAAGCGCACTCTCGGCACCCAGGTGGTGAGATCTACCACCTGCGTTCGGATGCGGACGCCCAACGACGTGGCTAAGCCTTCCGCCTTTGCGAGCCCTTCCGCGGCAAAATCCACAGCCACCACGTCGTGTCCTCGAAGCGCAGCATGCACCGCGTTGCGCCCTTCACCAGCTCCCACATCTGCGATGCGAGCGTGGCGTGGAATCACCTTCTCGTCTTCCAGCGCCTGTAGCGTCGCGGAGACGAAGGGGTCGGCCTGCGCTCCAAACGCATAGCCATCCGTGCGATAGCGTTCATTCCAGAACTCGGGACGCGA
Source organism: Bacteroidota bacterium (assembly GCA_039027055.1). GTDB lineage: Bacteria > Bacteroidota > Rhodothermia > Rhodothermales > Rubricoccaceae > JBCBEX01. The sequence continues at coordinate 6,188 of JBCCLD010000139.1, read as the reverse complement.
TGTGGTCCGCTTCGATGCCATGCGTAGAAGAAGCCATGCGTAGAAGAAGCTATGCGTTGAGGAAGCCCATGTCGCAGCTTGGATTTAACCAAAGCAGGGCCGTGCTGTCCCGCACGACCCTGCGCTGTGACGCGAAAGACAACGCTAGCGGACGACGACGGAGACCGTCTCTCGACCCGACTCAGCCAGGACTTGCACGAAGTACATGCCACTGGGGAGCGAACTGGACGGCATCCAGGTCACTTCGTTAACGCCATTCGACTGCGGGCCCTCAGTCAGAGTGGCCACGCGCCGACCCAGTAGGTCGTATACGTGCACTTCAACCTGCTCAGGCGCGTCGAGCCGATAGGGAACGCGGACGGCGTCGCCGGAGCGAACGAACGGGTTGGGATAGGCGGCCCCCACAGCGAAGCCTGAGGCAGGTAGCGCATCTTCAGCCGAGAGCGCATCGTTCTCGTAGAGCAACTGGACCTCGTCGTCGAGCGCCTTGAGCTGTGCGATGGAGTCGAAGCGGTCGGAGCCGCGTGCCCAGAGTATGCCGAGCGTAATCGTCTGGGACTCGCCGGGCGCCAGGGTAAACGGTCCCGTCGAGATCACGAAGCGGCGATCTCCTGGCGGGTTAGCCAGCCCATCGGAGTCCGTGTCGGCCTCGCTCCAGTAGTCCGGCGGGTTGCCTGGGAATGCGAAGTTAGTCTCGAAGTCCTCCGTATCGCTGTAGCCGTCGCCGCCGAACTCAAGCCGGGTCCCATCTTTCCAACGGCCGGTCATGTAGTTGAAATACTGCTGTGCGGACTGGGCTGTCCCTTGGTCGGGGTCGCAGATGTCGTCACAGTTGGCGTTGTTGAAGTAGGTGAAGAATGTGATCCCGAGGGTATCCGGTGCCATGTCATCACCCACTTCCGGGACGTCCTCATTGATAATGGGACCTTGGAAGAAGTCATAGCCAAGGGCCGGCGGCGCTGTCCCGTAGCCGCCTGCAGCTGGCGAGTCGTTCTCGTCGCCGTTGTAGACGAAACCAAGTCCGCGCTCTGGATCTGAGCCGATATAGTCGTCCTCGAAGTCGCCAAGGTCCGGGTCCGAGAAAATGGCCAGGTAGGCATTCTCGATAGGTAGGCTGTTCTTGTTGATCACTGTGTATTCGTAGAACGTGCTCTGGCGAAGTAGGAACAGGTTGGAGGCGAAGGCAAGGGTGCGCACCTCCAGGCCGAGCGGGTTCGAGAGCGTTGTTTGTTTGGCGTTGCCCACATCGTTGGTGACCCACCAAGCGCTCTGGTCTCCGTTGATGCGAGGCCGGTCGCCTGCTTCGAGGTTGTAGTTGTCAGGGTTGCCATCGCCATCGATGACGGGGGCGCCAAACTCAGCAGGCCACTCGATCAGGTCGAGCGTTCCCACCCCAGAGTCCTCAAAGGTGTCGATGTCCTCGCGGGACACGACCCAGATGCGGTCGAAGTCGCTGCAGTCGGCTGGCGGCTCTGCGTCGTCCCCGAGTGGGCCGGGCCAAAACTCGTAGCCGCCATACGTAGCCGCCGAGATGCGCAGTTCGCCATCGACCTCGCCAGCGACCCAGAGGCCTTGCGCGAAGACGGCTTGCACGCCGCCGCCTTGTGGCACCTCATAGCGCGCGCTCGTGCCGTCGAAGAAGAGGTTGCCGTTGGTAAAGAGGTTGGCCGCGACTTCGTTTTCGTTCAGGGTAGCTGAAGCTGAGCCAGGAATGCAGTTTCCGAACTCTTGAGCGGAGAGCGACGCGGACGTGCCAAGCGTGAGCACGAGGAACAGCAGAGTGCGTCCGAGATGAGTATCGAGAGGCATGGGTAGTAAGGCGGCAGATGGAGAATAGGAGCGGGGGCGTGCGGCGAAAGTACGCACCCCGCCCTATTTCATCACATGGCGATGCCGTTACACCCCGAGCGTGGCGGCTTCGCCCTCAGCTTCTGCTACGAGCGCGTCGAGCGCGTCGAGCCCCTGCTGCCAGAACGCGGGGTCTTCCAAGTCAATACCTAGGCGACCGACGAGCACATGCGGCCAGTCAGAGCCGCCCGCAGCAAGCAGGGCGCGGTACTTGGGCGGAAAGGCCTCACCTTCGTCGAGGTAGCGCGCGTACAACGCCAGCACTAGCAGTTCGCCAAAGGCGTAGGCATAGACGTACCCAGGCGTGTGAACGAAGTGCGGGATATAGCTCCACCAGCGACGGTAGTGTTCGCCAAGCGTGACGCTGTCGCCGTAGAGCGCCGACTGGGTAGTCATCCAGTGCTCGGCGAACTGCTCGGGGGTCAACTCACCTTGGTTGCGACGGTGCGTGTGGATGGCGTCCTCAAACCGGTTCATCGACACCTGCCGGTAGACTGTCGCCATGGAGTCATCGATCTTCTGGACGAGCATGGCCAGACGTCGCTGCGGTGCTGTCTCTGCTCCGATGAGGCGTTGGAACACGAGCATCTCGCCGAAAACGGAGGCGGTCTCCGCCGTTGTGAGCGGCGTATCGGCGTGGAACACGCCTTGCCCACGGCTGAGGTACTGGTGGACTCCGTGCCCGAGTTCATGGGCGAGCGTTTGTACGTCGCGAACGCGCCCGGTGTAGTTCATCAAGATGTAGGGATGGGCGCTGGGCACGGCACCGTGGCTAAATGCGCCGCCTCGTTTTCCTGCGACCGGCGGGGCGTCGATCCAGCGCTCGTCGAAGAACCGCGTGACGATGGTGCCCATCTCGTCGTGGAAGTCACCGTAGGCGTCGGTTACGAGCGAGCGAGCGGCGTTCCAGGTGTAGCGGTGGTTGTCCGCATCATCGGTCTGAGGGAGCGGGGCGTAGCGATCGTAGTCCATCATGATGGCCTCGCCTTCGCCGTCGAGCCCGAGCAGGCGCGCCTTGAGGCGGTAGTAGCGCTGCGCCACGTCATAGCGTCCGGTCACCGCGTCGATCAGAGCCTGGACACTTGCGTCTTGAATCTCGTTGGCGAGGTTACGGCTCTGGATCCACGTCGTGTAGCCCCGCATGCGGTCCGACGACGCCTTGTCGGCGAGGACGGTATTGAAGGCGTACGTGAGCGGGTGCTCAAGCCGAACGAAGCCGTCCGTGAGCGACAACGCGGCTTCTTTTCGCACGGCCCGCGCGGGCTCGTGCAGCTTGGCAAGGACGGCCTGCTCGGGGAGCGACTCGCCCTGGAACTCGAAGCGCGCTCGGCCTAGCGTCTCGTCGAAAAACCGCGTCCACGCACTCCGCCCGGTGATGCTTTTTTCGGCGAGGATCTTCTCTTCTGGTTCGGAGAGCAGGTGATCCTTCTGCAACTGCTGAAGCTCCAAGTAGTGCCGGTACGGGGCCAAGGCTTTGTCCTGGAGCAGGTACTCTGCCTTCTCGGCATCCACTGCTGCCCACTCGACATCGAAGAAGATCAGTCGCTGCACCGTCTGGGTGTAAGCTTCCTTGACGTGCTGGAGCAGCGCGCCGCGGGCCGTGTCTTCGGTGGCCGTGGACCAGTTGAGGTAGGCAAACGTGTAGGCACGTCCCAGCATGTCCTGGATGGCCGCGAGGTCCTTCATGGCCGTAGCGAGAGCCGGAGCCTGGAGCGAATTTAGCCGGCCTCGGTAGCGATCAGCGTAGGCCGCGGCCAGATCGTCCGCACGGGCGAGGTCTGCCTCTAGCGCGTTGGTGTCCGCGTAGAGATCGTTCAGATTCCAGCGCACTTCTTCGGCCCCGGTTTTTGGGGCGTCCGGGACATCGAGCGTAGTGGACGTGGGTACGAGGGGAGCAATCGATCGGCGCATACGAGGGCGTGTACAGGGGGCGTTGAAGGAAAGGGCACGGTCGCGGCGTAGAAAGCGGTTCCAGCCCGCTGCGAGCGGGTTGGCTTGCAACTTCACCCACCAGGGCGGGTATCTTTCGCCTCGCTTCTCTGGGGTGCAGGGCCGCTTGTAATCCGCCTCCTGCACCGTGTTTCCGCCTGTCTCCCTCGCCGCTTCTGCCATGGCCAAGGTCACCACACTCTACTCGCTCGACGACTTCCAGACGGTGCTCGATGCGTCCAAGGAGCACCCCGTCGCTGTCCTGAAGACCAGCATTGCGTGCCCGATTTCCGCCCGTGGTCAAGAGCAGTTCGTACAACTGGAAAACGATGCGGACCCCCCGCTCTACGGCTTGGTCGTCCAGTATGCGCGTCCGCTCTCGAATCACATTGCGGAGGCGATTGGCGTCGAACACCAGACTCCGCAAGCCCTCGTGATCTATGACGGCAAGGTTGTCTTTCATGCGAGCCACCATCACATTACTGCAGGCCGGCTTCGCGACGCAGCTCGCCGCGCCGTTAGTGCCTCCGCCGTCGCCTAGTCCTAGGCTTCTGCGCTAGGCAATCCGCTCACCACCTATCACGCCCGTGACCGGACGCCTGCTCGGTTCCCTGACGCTCGCGCTCACCTCCGCAGCGTGCCTGCTCGTGGGTTGCCTGGACTCGGCTGAGTCCTCCGCGCCTGCTCAGGATGCGGTCTTTCCAGAGGCCGCCTCACCAGACAGCACTGCGGTGTATGCGTCAAGCAGTACGCTACGTCTACCTCCGTTTTCGCTCCCCACGTTGCACGGTGCTCGCCTCACCCGCGATGATGTGCGTGACACGTCCCTCGTGCTACACTTTTGGGCACCGTGGAGCCAGCCCAGCCTGAATGATCTCCCACTGTTCGACTCGCTTGGCACCTACCTGGAACACGCTGGCGTCCAAGTGCTGGGCGTACTCGAACCTGACGGAGACCTGACCGCCGCACGCTCCATCGTTGATTCGCTTCAGCTCGCCTTCCCGATCCTCGTCGATGAAAACGGTCAATTGGCCGTTGCTCTAGAGGAGATCACGATGCTCCCTACTACCCTGTTCATTGGCCGCGATGGCGCGGTGGTGGAGCGGCGTGTGGGGGCCTTCTCATCGGCTGAGCAACTTCGCATCCAACTCCGATACCTGACAGAGTCAGGACCAGTCCCCCCTCCGCTTGCCTCGGAGACTCCTCAGGCACACGCTCTCACCCCCGACCGAGCACGGGCACTCGTTGTCGACGGAGCGGCGGTCTACGACGTGCGCGACCCAGCGGAGCGGCTCACAGACGACCCCCTCACTTCGGCGACTCCCGCTCCACTTGCTACCCTTGTCCCAGAGCAGTTGCCCTCCGACCCGCTCGTCCCGTTGCTTTTCGTCGGAGACACGTTGGGCACCCGAGCGCAACTCGCTGCCGAGCAGGCGCTCGCCTGGGGCCACCGCCGCGTGTATTTCGCGGGGGGTGACTTGTCTGGGCTGTTCGGGAGTGCCCTTGACGGCTGAGCAGCCATGCTAGCCAGGCATAGCCCTGTGGAAGTAGCTTAGGAATCCTTGCCGGAGTGGCGGAATTGGTATACGCAGCAGACTTAAAATCTGTCGCCTTCGGGATTGCGGGTTCGAGTCCCGCCTCCGGTACCGTCTCACGCAACGCAGCCCGCCTCCATCGATGGAAACGGGCTGCACGGTCTCAAGCCTGTGGAGCCGTTTAGCTTTTCTTGCCGTAGCGACGGTTGAATTTCTCGACGCGGCCAGCGGTGTCGACGAACTGGCGCTTGCCCGTGTAGAACGGGTGGTTGGTCGAATCGACATCCGAGACGTAGTGGTCTGTGGACATCGTGGTGCGGGTCACGAACTCGGAGCCGTCGGCGAGACGTACGGTCGTGAAGGTGTAGTCTGGATGGAGGTCCTTCTTCATGGTCGGAGCCGGGAGTATCGGTGCTGTCGTGTCGGTCACGCTGGGCCGAACAGATCGTATGTCTAGAGCTTTACAAGGTAGGGCGCGCTTCTTCTCAACGCTATCTCGCTCGCTCAGATTCACGCACCCTTATGAAAATCGCTTGCCCCTCGTGTGGCTGGGAGCCCCCCGCCGACGCACGCTGGCGCTGTTCGTGTGGCTACGCCTGGCACACCTTCGACACAGGTGGCCGCTGCCCCGCCTGCTCGCAGGTTTGGCGTACCACGCAGTGCCTCGCCTGCTTAAAGTGGGCACCCCACCACGCCTGGTACCGCGATCTGCCTGACCTCGACTTGGCCGAACTCCTCCGTCCCACTCTTGACGAGGCGCTTCGCTAGTAGGCGCCGGAGCCTCTGGTGACTGCGCGGAAGGTGCGCACCAGGATCACGATGTCAAGCCAGAGCGACCAGTTGCGCACGTAGTACGGGTCCCAGCGCTCCATCCCG
>JBCCLD010000138.1:0-11048 GCA_039027055.1 Bacteroidota bacterium | reverse complement strand
CTGCGACGGTTCGGCGAGTGCCACCTCCACGGTCATCCGCCCGCGCGCTGGGTTTGGATAGGCCCCCAGTGCAAACGCCGACGGCACCACCTCGTCTGGTTCTTCGGAGGGCCCCTCCCCTTCGGTCCCCACTCCCATCGTCGTGCTGAACGTGCTCGGCTCCGACCACGGCCCCACACCGGCGGCGTCCCGTGCACGTACCCGCCAGGCATAGGTTGTGAGCCCTTCTAATCCTTCGACGAGGAGCGCCGTCGCTTCCACGTCGGCCTCGTCGACGTCGGGCGTCTCGAAGGTGCCGTCGCGGTCGAGTTGCACGTCGTAGCGCTCGGCTCCGAGGACGCTGCTCCAGGAGAGCGTGGCGTCACGTGCCACGTCGGCGGCGCCGTCGGCGGGCGCAAGCAGCGTGGGCGCGACGAGCACCGGCGCGTCGGCCGTGGCGAGCGTGTAGGCACCACCGGGCAGGACGCCATCGGCGCACGCGTAGGCTACGTCGTCTACGGTCTCGATGCGCGTGTCGAAGGGCCGCCACCGCCCGTTGGTTGCCGGGCTGGCCGCTACGAGCACAGCGCGGTCGGCGTCGTTGCCGATGCCATCAGCGCGGAGACAGAGATCGACCGCGCGAATCGGCTTCCCAGCCAGTGTGGTGAGTTCCCACTGCGGCCCCGTCGTGCTACGCGGCGTCACGGTCGCCCCCGATGGCGCCTGCGCGCTCGCCTCCTCGAACGGCGCGGAGGACTCGCCCTCGGGCACCTGGACGACGAGGAGCGTCTGGCTACGGCCGCTCCGCGCGCTCAGCGGCGTCGCGGGCGGCGTCCCCGGTTGCAGGGGCGCGTCGTTGCGCAGCGTCACGATCACGTCGTTGATGGCGGTGGCGACCTCCGGGTCTACGTTTGCGTTCGCCTGGGTGCCGCGGCGTCCGATGCGGCGGCAGTTGCTCACCTCGCTCGTGATGCCGTCCGCGCCCGTCGTGCGCACGGTCGCAGTGAGAAAGTCTCCTGACAGCGTCGAGATGTCTTCCAAGAGCACCGTCTCGCCGAGGTCACCATCGAAGGTCACGCTTCGGGTGGTCACCGGGATCGCGGCGGACGAGCCGGAGACGCACGAGGCGTTGGCGTAGAGGTCCACGCTGTAGGTCCCTGACTCGCCCGTCCAGAGCACGAGCAGGTCGCTGCTGAAGCCGTCGGCGCGGCTCTCGATGAGGTAGGGCCAGTTGAGGAGGTCGTTGGGTCCCTCGTCGTCGTCCCCCGCGTCGAGGCGGCTCCAGCCGTCGGCCTCGTTGATGCGGGTGTCGGCGTGGAGATCGATGGCGGCCTTCGCGTTGCCGTAGATCGCGTTCTCCCGGATGAGGCCTTGCGTCTCGGAGGCGAAGAAGTTGCCGCTGGTGGTCGGGTGCAGGACCACGCCGCTGCCGCCGTTGCTCACGATGCGGTTGCCTGCGCCCGCCTCGCCGCCGCCCACCACGTTGCCCTGGCCGCCGCCGCCGAGCGCGACGCCGTTGCCCTGATTGCCTGCGGCCACGAGGTCCGCGCCGATCAGGTTGCCTTGGATGACGACGCCCGAGGCGCCCTCTTCCCCCGAGACGAGGACGCCCTGCGGATTAAGCGGCGTGACGATGCGCTCGGCCTCGAACGTGCGGACGCCGTCGCCGCCGTTGCCCACGATGCGGTTGCAGACGCCGCTGCACGTGCCCAGCGTGGCGATGTCGCTGGGGCCGCCGACGCGGACGCCGTCGCTGTGGACTTCGACGCCACTGCCGCCGTTGCCGAGGACGCGCTGTCCGGCGAGCGCCCCGCCGATGACGTTGCCCTCGATGGTCGCCGAGCCTTCGGCGCGCACGAGGATGCCGGGGCCGCCGTTGCCCGAGATCACGTTGCAGGGGTCCTCGCACGCCTCGCCGTCCTTCTCGCCGCCGATGGTGGCGCTGCCCTCCACCACCTCGATGCCTGCGCCGCCGTTGGGGAGCGCTGTCCGTCCGGTGTCGTCGGTCCCGATCAGGTTGTCCGCGATCAGAACCTCGCCCGACTCTACCCGCACGCCTGCGTCGGCGTTGCCGGCGATCACGTTGGTCTGCAGCGTGGTGGTGGTTCGGAGCACGAGGCCGTTCTCGAAGCCTTGCGCACTGGTGCCGTCGGTCCCGATAACGTTGTGCGCGATGAGTGTCTCGGTGCCCTCGTCGAGGATCCCGGTGCCACGCGCGCCCAGGCTGGGGTCGGGGGTCCCGACGATGGCGTTGCCGACCAGCGCGTCGTCGCCGCCGACGGTGTTGCGGGAGCCGCGAACGCGGAGGGCCGGGTCGCCGGTCGAGACGCCGCGCTCGTCGAGGTTGCTAATCACGTTGCCCTGGATGCGCGTGTTGAAGCCCGAGGCGAGGTCGATGCCGCTGGCGATGAGGTTGCCCGGAGCCGCGCCGTAGTTGGACGCGACCTCGCCGCCGATGAGCACGCTGCTGCCTCCTTCGAGCACGATCCCGTAGTCGCCGTTGTCCTCGATGGTGTTGGACTGCACCGAGACGGCCGTGGGGCCGTCCGCCACGACGCCGGGACCGAGGAGGCGCAGCCCTACGCCATCGTTGTGAGTGATGATATTGCCCTGATCCGCCTCGCCGCCGCCGATGACGGTGCGGACACTGAGGTCGGCGGGCTGGCGCACCCAGAGGGCGTCGCCGCCGTTGTCGCGGATCTCGTTGCGCGCCACGACGACCCCTGGCGACTCGCCGTCGATCCTCACGCCGCCGCCCTGGTTGAAGGCCACGAGGTTGCCCGTGCCGTCCAGGCCGCCCACGATGGAGCCGCTCGTGTTTTCGAGCAGGATCCCGAGGTCGGTGTTCGGCGCGTTGACGTCGCCGATCTGGTTGTCGATGATGACGAGGCTGTCCGCGCCCGATGCCCGGATGCCGTTGCGGCTCCCGACGATGAGGTTGTTTCGGACCTCGACGTCGTCGCCGGTGACGACGAGCGCGTCGCCGCCGTTCCGCAGGGCGTCGGCCAGGTCGGGGTTGGTCACGTCGCCCCAGCTCGTGCCGAAGCGGTTGTCCGCGATGATGCTGACGCCGTCGCCAACCGTGAGCACGTTGCCGGGGAAGCTGTAGAACGCCAGGCTCGACACCACTCCGTCTCGCATCACCAGGCCGTCCTCACCGTCGAGACCCGTCCCCGACACTTCGATAGGCGTCCCGTCGGGCTGCGACTCGCCGATGACGTCGAGTGCGGCACGCACCTCGGGGAGCGCGGTGCCGGCAAGGTCGAGGACGTGCGGCTCGCCGTCGCCCACATCAGGGATGTTGAAGTCGATGCGGCTCAAGTCCGAGAGCGACAAGCTGGCCGCTTCCTGCCAGGCGGCGCGGAACGTGCACTCGTCCACGCTCTCGCCGTCGACGGTGACCGTCTCGCCGGTCGAGCAGACCCCGTCGCCGGGCTCCTCGTCGTTGTTGCTGGTCGTCGAGTTGACGATGAGTTCGTTGGACCCCGGCTCGATGGTGCCTGCGCACTCGGCAACACGGCCGCGTAGAGCACCGCCCGTGACGCCTGGATCGAACGGACACGAGAGCGGATCCTCGACGCGCGCCACAATGCGCAAGTTGTTGTCGTCGTCGGTGAAGCCCACCACGCCCTCGATGGACGCCGTCACCTCGGCGGCCACCTGCACCGTCTCCGTCTGGCCGGGCGCCACCTCCACCTCGACCGACGCCGCGCGGTCCACCACGTAGCGGATGTCCACGTCTTCCGATGCACCGGGCTCCAGCACGGCCTCCAGCGTCACGTTGCCCTGGCCTGAGGCACGCGACAGCTCCGGGTCCGTCACGCTGTTCACGTCGATGGTGTCGGCGTAGGCAAACTCGAACGTGAACGCTGCCGGGACGAACACGTCGCGCAGGGGGACGGCGCCCGTGTTCTCGACGGTCGCGCGCACCACGAGCGTGTCCCGCCGTGACACCTCTGGCGTGGCGATGGCCGGCCGGACCACGAGCGGCGTCTTCAGGATCCGTGTTGAGTCCGGGCAGCTTCCGATCTCCTCGCAGTCGTCCAGCACCGGCACCGGCTCCCCCTCGTCGTCCATCCCCACCACTACGTTCAGCTTCCAGTTCACCACTCCCTCCAGCGGGTCGTACGGCCCGCTGAACCCCTCACGCACGCCGTAGCTTCGCTCCACGAGGTATGACCGCGACACCTCCACCGACGCCCCCGGATCCAAACGGTCGCGCCGCTCTTCGGTCGGCTCCCCGTCGGCCAGGGCGACTGGCTCTATGCTCTGCCCCCCGAACTGACGCCCCTCCAGGTTCTCCGCCTCGGGCAGCTGCAGCACCGCAGCGAAGACCCGGCCCACCTCCACGTCGAAGACCGGCGCCGTCCCGATGTTCGTCACCGTCGCCACAAGGTCGATCTCCTCGCCCACATTGGCCTCCGACGGCATCGCCTCGACGGTCACCGCGAGCCTGGCCGCTTCCACCGTCACCATCGCCGTGCGTGCGTTCTCTTCGCCGTCGTCGTCGGTCACGGTGAGCGTCACCTCGTAGGTGCCCGCCTCGTCGTAGGTGCGCCGCGGCGCGGGCCCGCTCGCCGTGCTCCCATCGCCGAAGTCCCACGCGTAGGCGACGACGGGCCGCTTGCCGCCGGGCGCGGTGGCGTCCACCTCACGCGAGAGACTCAGGTCCGCCGCGAAGCCGTCGAACTCGACCGTGAAGCCGTCGGTCTGCTCCCACTCGAAGAGCGCGATTGGCGTGCCGCTCGAGATCGAGAAGACGGCGTACCAGTCGGTGACGCGGAAGGGTCGCGCGTTGCGGAAACCCCACGCGCCGGAGAGGCGGAACGCCACGGCTCGAATCTGGGGCGCGCAGTCGGGTATGGGGCCCTCCGGGTTGAAGTTGAACTGGCCGCCACCGATCTGGGGGTCGTGGCCGAGGAGTCCGTCGGGGAGGTCGCCGATCTGGCCGCGGCCGGTGGGGACGAACTGACCCTCGGTGGCGACGAGGGTGTAGTCGCTATAGCCGAAGGAGCGGTCGGGGGTGCCCAGGATGTCTTGAAGGACGTTGGGCCAGAAGCCTTGGGCATCCGCGCTGCAGAAGCCGTTGCCGGCCTCGGTGCGTCCGGAGGTGTTGACTTGGACGAGGTCGATGCGGACGCTGTCGCGGACGGTCTGGCCGTGGGCGATAGGCGCGGTGAGCGCCATCAGGGTTGCGAGCAGAGCGATGCCAAGGAGGACGGAGAACGGACGCATGAGGAGGCGTGGATGGGTGAGCCGTAGGGACGCGGGACTGACATCCACGAGAAGCAGGCGGCAACCTTGTCACCGTCGCTCGATTTTTCCGCTCGCCGCTGTTCGAGGCGCGTTCAGCACCCTGGCCCTTGCAGCAGCACTGGCGGCTTGTTCCGCTTCGACACGCGCGCCTATACTCCCCCCTCGCTCGATGCCACCGGGATCCCTGCTCATGCCCGCTCCCTCTGAGGTTACCCGCCTGCTCACCGCGGCCAGCGATGGCGACGCGGCGGCGCTCGACGCGGTGCTGCCGCTGCTCTACACCGAGCTGCACGAGTTGGCGCACCGCCAGCGCCGCCGCCAGCGCGGCCCCGCTACGCTCAACACCACGGCCCTGCTGCACGAGGCCTACGAGAAGCTCGCGAACGCAGGCAGCGCCTACGTCGACCGCAGCCACTTCTTCCGCATCTCGGCGCAGGCCATGCGTCAGATCCTCGTCGACTATGCGCGCAGCCGCCTCACGGCCAAGCGCGGCGCGGGCGAGCACCCGGCGACCTACGACGACAGCGCGCTGATGCTGGACGCCCAGTCCGAGGAGACGCTCGCGCTGGACGAGGCCCTGGGGCGACTCGCCACGCTGAGCACCCGGCAGGCGACGCTCGTCGAGTTGCGCTACTTCGGTGGCTTCACCCTTCCAGAAGTCGCCGACCTGCTCGGCATCTCGCCCTCCACCGCATCGCGCGACTGGACGGCCGCCCGCGCCTGGCTCCAGCGGGAACTCGGCGACGCCCGCTTCGACACGGGCGCTGGCACCAGGGCCTGACGTGTCGGAGACGAGCGCGTGACAAGATGCGCGCGCGAACCGCGTAGTTCTACGTGTCCTGCTTTCCTTCTGCAACGCCATGCCTACGACTACGCCTGAACGCTGGGCTCGCCTGACCGACCTCCTCGGCGACGCGCTCGACCATCCTAAGACGGAGCGGACGGCGTTCCTGGAGTCAGCGTGCTCGGACGACCCAAGCTTGATACAGGAGGTCGAGCAGCTGCTCGCGGCGCACACCACCGCCGCGGCCACGCAGCGCTTCGAGCGGGGGGCGGGCCACCTCATTCCCGTCGCGCTGGCCGAGGCCGCGCCGCCGCCGGACGTTGGCCCCTACCGGCTCGTGCGCGCCATCGGACAGGGCGGCATGGGGAGCGTGTGGCTCGCCGAGCGCGCCGACGGGCTCTACGAGCAGCGCGTGGCGGTGAAGCTGATGCGGACGAGCGCCTTCGCGGCAGGACCGGAGGCCGAGGTCCAGCGCCGCCGCTTCCGCGCCGAGCGCCGCATCCTCGCCGGGCTCGACCACCCCCACATCGCGCGGCTGGTCGACGGCGGCGTCACGAATCCGACGCCCGGCGCGTACGCCCAGCACCCCTACCTCGTGATGGAATACGTGGAGGGGCAGCCGATCACGGACTACTGCCGCGACCACGGGCTCGGCCTCGCGGACCGCCTCGCCCTCTTCCGCACCGTCTGCGACGCCGTCGCGTTCGCGCACCAGAACCTCGTGGTGCACCGCGACCTCAAGCCGTCCAACATCTTTGTTGCTGAGGATAGCGATGGCAGGCCGGTGGTGAAGCTCCTCGACTTCGGCATCGCCAAGCTGCTCGCGGACGACGGCGAGGCGACCGAGAACCCCGTTGTCACGCGCACGGGGCAGGCGCTGCTCACCCCAGAGTACGCCGCGCCGGAGCAGCTGAGCGGCGACGCCATCACGACGGCGACCGATGTCTACGCGCTCGGCGTCGTGCTCTACGAACTGCTCGTCGGGCAGCGGCCCTACGCGTTCGACAACACCTCCGCGACGGCCATCGAGCGGGCGATCCTGGAGACGGAGCCGACGAGGCCCAGCACGGCCGTCCGCGCCGCGTCCCCATCCGCGCACGTCGAGCCCGAACGTCTCGCGCGGCGTCTGCGGGGCGACCTCGACACCATCGTGCTGAAGGCGCTGCGCAAAGAGCCGGAGCGCCGCTACCGCTCGGCCGCCGAGTTGGCGGACGACCTCCGTCGGCATGCGGACGGGCTGCCCGTGACGGCGCGCCCCGACACGACGGGCTACCGCCTCCGCAAGTTCGCCGCGCGGCACCAGGCGGGCGTGGCGGCGGCGGCGGCGCTGCTCGTGGCGCTCGTGCTCGGCCTGGCCGGGACGCTGTGGCAAGCCCGCATCGCGGCTGCCGAGCGCGACACGGCGCAGACCGCGCTCCGCGACGCCGAGGCCGCGATGGACTTCCTCGAATCGGTGATGCTCCAGGCCGACCTCGAAGAGGCCGACCCCGAACGCGCCATCGGGGCCGTCCTCGACAGCGCCGCGCTGCGCATCGACGACGAACTGGCGGAGCGGCCCACGGTCGCGCAGCAAGTCCATGCGACGATGAGCGACATCTACCTCGGCTTTCGGGACACCGATCAGGCCGAGCACCACGCCCGCCGTGCCCTCGCGTTGGTCTCCGACTCGCTAACCCACCCGTACGGCCGCGCGCTCTACCTCATCGCTCTTGCCCGCGATTACCGCGGCGACGATGCCGAGGCATTTCCCTACTACGAGCGCGCTGTTGCCGTGCTACGCCCACTCCCCGACTCCCTCGCGCGCACCTACCTCGCGCGCACCCTCAACAGCTACGGCTCGGCCCTCTCCGACACCGATCGCTACGAGGACGCCTTGGCGGTCTTGGACGAGGCGCTCCCACTCCTGGAGGCCTACGACCTGGAGGAGCTCCCTTCGACGCACAACAACATCGCGGCCATCCACCTCGTCCGGGGCGACGACGAGCGCGCCATCGAGGCGCTCCACGGCGTGCTCTCCGCGATGGAAGCCCAAGACCATGCCGGTAGCTACGAGTACGGGGTCGCCCAAGCGAACCTCGCTATTGGCTACGCGGGCTCTGAGCGTTTTGAGGAGGCCGCTGCTCACTCCGGTCCCGCCGTCACGACGCTCGCCGACGCGCTGACGCCTACGCATCCTGAGACCGTCGCCGCGCGCGCTACGTTTGCGCAGCACCTCCAACTGGCGGACCAGACCGACGCGGCGCTGCAGGAAGCCGACGCGTTGCTCGCGCTCATCGAGGCAGACCCGACCCTGATCCCGCCCGTCAAGGCCTATGCGCTGGTAGCCGCCGGGATCGTCCTCTGCCGCTCCGGCCAGCCTGTCGAAGGGCGCCCCGCTCTCGCCACCAGCCTCGCACTCCGCCAAACGATGCTCCCCCCCGACCACTGGCTCATCGGCAGCGGCCTCTCTGTCCTCGGCGCCTGCGACGCCGAACTGGATAACCTCGCCCAGGCCGAACCCGCGCTGCGCGAGGGCTACGAGATCGTCAGGAATGCGCTCGGCGCGGAGAGCGCGCGCACGATGGAGGCCGCCGACCGCTTGCGTTCGTTCTGCAACCGCCACGCCTGCGACGCCCGCTCGGTGGAGGCGTTGGCAGCGGTGGACGCTGGGGCCTCGGAGGACCTCTGAGCAGGTCGAGAGGCTGGTTGGGGCGCTATGCTTGCACAACGGTTTGTCTCTCCTCATTTCTTACAGTCATCCCTGCATTCGCGGGGATGACTCGGTTGAGAATCTGGATTCCCGTGCTGTTCCGCTTGAATCCCATTGACAACCGATTCCCGGGTTATGAGAAATCGTGCGCTGCGAAAACCCGTGCGGCGGTTCTACTTTTAAGCGACTCGTCTCTCATCCTCCCCCCTTCACAGCGCCACCCCGCCGATGCCGCATCTGACCAAGGACGACTTCTATTTCTGGAACCAGGGCAGCCACACCCGCGCCTACGAGAAGCTCGGTGCCCACCCCAAACGCGGCGGCACCTGGTTCGCCGTCTGGGCCCCCAACGCGGACTACGTCTCCGTCGTCGGCTCGTTCAACGGCTGGAGCACGTCCGAGAACCCGCTGAAAAAGACCGACGCCGGGCTCTGGGAAGGCTACGTCCGTGGCGCGAAGGCGGGCGACGCCTACAAGTACCACATCGGCAATCACGGCGCGACGTTCGAGAAGACCGACCCGTATGCCTTCCAGTTGGAAGCACCCGACCCAGACGGCCACCCCATCCGCGGCCTCTCCTCCATCGTCACGCAGCTCGACAGCTACACCTGGCAGGACGCCGACTGGATGGCGAACCGCAAAGGCCCGGAGACGCTCGGGCGGCCCCTCTCGATCTACGAGGTGCACCTCGGCTCGTGGAAGCACAAGGCCCACTCCGAGTCGATGTCGTTTCGCGAGATCGCCGAGCCGCTGGCCGACCACGTCGAGAAGCTCGGCTTCACGCACGTCGAGCTGATGCCCGTGCAGGAGCACCCCTACTACGGCTCGTGGGGCTACCAGGTCGTCGGCTACTTCGCGCCGACGCACCGCTACGGCTCGCCGGAGGACTTCATGTACTTCGTCGACACGATGCACCAGCGCGGCATCGGCGTGCTCTTGGACTGGGTGCCCGCGCACTTCGCCACGGACCCACAAGGCCTCGGCTACTTCGACGGGAGCCCGCTCTACGAGTACGAGGACCCCATCATGCGCATCCACCCGGACTGGGGCACCTACGTCTTCGACTACCACAAGCCCGGCGTCAAGAACTTCCTCGTCTCGAACGCCTGCTTCTGGTTCGACAAGTACCACATCGACGGCCTCCGCTTCGACGCGGTGGCGAGCATGCTCTACCGCGACTACTCGCGCGGCAACCGCTGGACGCCCAACATGTTCGGCGGGCGCGAGAACCTCGAAGCCATCGACACGCTCAAGCAGATCAACGAGACGGTGTTCTCGGACTTCCCGACGGCGATCATGGTCGCGGAGGAGTCGACGGCGTGGCCGGGCGTCTCGCGGCCCACGTTCGAGGGCGGCCTCGGCTTCCTCTACAAGTGGAACATGGGCTGGATGCACGACACGCTGACGTACGCGTCCAAGGACCCGATCTACCGGCAGTACGACCACCACAACCTCACCTTCCCGTTCGTCTACGCGTTCAGCGAGCGTTACACCCTCCCGCTCTCGCACGACGAGGTGGTCCACGGCAAGGGCTCCATCTGGGGCAAGATGCCGGGCGACTCGTGGCAGAAGGCCGCCAACATGCGCCTGCTCTACGGGCACATGGTCGGCCATCCTGGCAAGAAGCTGCTCTTCATGGGCCAGGAGTGGGGCCAGCGCGGCGAGTGGAGCCACGACAACCCGCTCAGCTGGGAGCAGGCCGACGAGCCGCTCCACGCGGGCGTCCAGCGCTGGACGGAGGACCTGTTCCACCTCTACCGCGAACACCCCGCCCTCTGGAACGACGACGGCTCGGGCTTCTACGGCATCGTCACGGACGACAACGCCAACAGCGTCCTCGCCTATACCCGCACGAGCGCCGTCGAGAACGAGGACGCCTCCACGTCCGACGAGGAGCCGAAGCGCCTGCTCTTCGTGTTCAACTTCACGCCCGTCCCGCGCGACAACTACCGCATCGGCATCCCGCTCGCGGGCCGCTGGCGCGAGGTCATCAACTCCGACTCCGAGCAATACGCCGGCAGCAACCTCGGCAACGCCGGCGGCGCCGAGGCCGTCCCGATCCCGTCGCATGGCCTACCCAACTCGCTCGTCCTCACACTCCCGCCGCTCGCCGTGACGGTGTTCGAGTGGGAAGGGTGAGAGGATGCGCGATTTTCGATTCGCGATCTCTGATTGGCGATTGATCGAAGATGGCACTCCTCTAGGGCGTGTGGACAATCGGTCTGATCGGTGCTCACGGCCTCCGTTCGGCCTCCGCTGCGTTCCACTCGTCACTCGATCCTACGGGATCGCGCTCCTCGTGCGCCTTTCGGAGACGCAAACGGCGTCTCGTGAGCACCT
>JBCCLD010000137.1:0-11060 GCA_039027055.1 Bacteroidota bacterium | reverse complement strand
GGCGCCCCGAAGGTACGACGTGCCACTCGGCCCGATGGAGGGAGGGGGCCTCGCCAAAAACGCACGGCCAAAAAAATAGAGGGTGGTACGTCGTGCGTACCACCCTCGGTCTCCGGCTAGCGGAGAGGTGCCCAGGACTGGAGTCGAACCAGCACGCCTTTGCAGGCACTGCCCCCTCAAGACAGCGTGTCTACCAATTCCACCACCTGGGCAGGGGGGGCGCTCGGGGGCGCGAGGAAAGAACAGTGACCCCGGTAGGGCTCGAACCTACGACCCGCTGGTTAAAAGCCAGCTGCTCTGCCAACTGAGCTACGGAGTCGGGCGCGAATGCCAGCCACGAATCGGACAGGCAAGGCTTCATAACATAGGGCGATTTCGCAGGGGCTGCCAAAGCAACCGTGTCAAGCGTCGGCGAAGAGCATAGTGGATAAAAAACGGTCCCACAACGAAGCGTAACGTCTAAGTAATACGGAAGCTGGTTGCATTTTCAGAAAATCTGACCGATCTTCAGGCGGCTAGCAGATAGCAGGGGGCCGCGTTCTACTCAGCGCTGCGCCATGTTGCTGCTGCCACGGTGGACGCGCACCGCGCTAGGGGATACACGCACGGTCTGCGCGACGCGCTCAGGAGCACCTGCGTCGCGCTCGCCACCGAGCGGTCTGCGTTTCTGACGTTCCACGTCTGGACGAGGTCGCGAAGACATGGCCGGGGGCCGGGTTGCTTGTGGTGGGGCGGCCCGGCCCCCGCGTGTCCTTGGTCGAGTGTCTACCGGAGGCGTCTCCCGTTGCAGCAGAAAACGAGCCCGAGGAGCCGATCCTTTCCCTCGTGTTCAACGAGCCACGCCGTCGCGCTCGCGTGACAAAGCAGCGCCCTGAATCGGGCTGCGAAGATTTGTGCAGGCTGCTTGACCCTAGGACCATGAAAGCGCTTTCTTTAGCGCGCTCGTTGCTTTCGCTGCTCAGCTTCTCCTCCTAATGCGTTTGCTCTTTGCCTTGCTTCTGGGTCTGTGCCTGACTCTACCAGCTGCCGCCCAGCAGCCCACCCCGGCTGATCCGGACGTGCTGCTCCAAGGCTTCTACTGGAACGTCCACCCCGGCGACGCCGCCCAAAACAACGACGGCGTGTGGTGGGATTCCCTTCGCACCCAAGCCCAGACGTTCGTCGACGCAGGCGTGCAGACCGTCTGGATCCCCTCGCCCTTCAAGGGCCTCGCCGGACGCTGGAGCATGGGCTACGACGTCTACGACTACTACGACCTTGGCGCGTTCGAGAACAAGTTCACACGGCGCACGCGCTTCGGCACCGTCGAAGAGTTCGACGCGATGATGGACGAGTTCGACCGCGTGGGCCTGCGCAAGATGGTCGACGCCGTCCTCAACCACCGCGACGGCGGCGACTCGCAAAGCCGCGTCGATTGCTGGTACGGCGCAGGCCAAGGGCCGCTGCGCTTCAACGTCTTCAACCCAGGCAGCGGACGCTTCCCCGCCACGGCGCGCAACTTCCACCCCAACGGCGACGAGTGCAACGAGGACCCCCCCTACAACGACCCCGTCTTCGCCCAGGACCAGGCCTACTTCACCGACCTCAACACGACGCTCGACCCCGGTGCTTCCAACGGTGGCTGGTTCTACGGCCCGCATCGCCTCGGCTTTAACGCCGACTCCCTTGTGACCTGGGGGCGCTACCTCTTCGACGACCTCGAGTTCGACGAGGTGCGCGTGGACGCGATCAAGCATATCGACCCGGCGTTCCTCGCGCCGTGGCTCGTGGAGGTGCGCGACGGCAGCCAGCCCTACGCCGTCGGCGAGTTCTTCGGCTCGAACTTCGAGATCCAGAACTACATCGCCGAGGTCAACCGCTTCAACTCGTCGTTCCCCGAGCCGGGCGCGCCGGGCCGCGACGCCAACCTGGCCGGCTTCGACTTCGGCCTCCGCTTCGCGCTCAAGGACATGGCCAACAGCGGCGGCTTCTACGACATGCGCAACCTGAACGCCATCGGGCTGCACTTCAACGGCGTCGACCCCTTCCGCGTCGCCACGTTTGTGGACAACCACGACTTCGACCGCATCGGCTACGTGGGCGCGGACTGCAACGACCCGGAGGCCATCCGCTTCGGCCTCACCTGCCTCAAGTTCAGCATCGACAGCGGGCACGACCCGGTCGTCAGCCGCAAGAACCTCGGCTACGCCTACATCATGGCCGCCGAGGGTCGCCCGACGGTCTTCTACAAGGACTTCGTCTGGTTCGGTCTGGAGCAAGAGCTGACCTGGCTGATGGCGCTCCGCCGCACGCTCGGCCAGGGCGAGTCGACGCCGCTCGGCAGCCTCAACCCGAACCCCGAGCTGCCTCAGGCTGACGTGTTCGTGCTGCGCCGTGAGGGCTTCGGGACGCCGCGCTACGGCAGCCTCATGGTCATCAACGACAACGGCAACGCCAAGCTCGGCGGCTTCGTAGACAGCCCGCACACCAACTTCGAGTTCAAGGACTACACCGACTCGTTCCTCTTTACCACCACGCAGGTCTTCGCCGACAGCCGGGTGCGTGTGGAGGCCGAGCCGAGCAACTACGCCTGGTACGCGCCGACAGGCCTCTACCCGCGCACGCCAGGCATGCCCGCGCCCGCGTTCGAGGTTGAGTCGGCCCCGGGCGGCAAGCTGCAGTTCGTGGTGCTGCGCGCCGAGAACGCTGCCAGCCTCCAGGTCAACGGCGCCTCGATCCAGCCGGGCGATGAAGTCGCGGTGATCGGGCCGTCCGGTGACGTCACGAAGGCGGCCGGCCTGGGTCGCATCGGCCTCGCGACGCAGTGGGACGGCGTCCACGACATGGTGATCGAGGTGCTCGGCAACGACGCCCCGAGCCGCCTTGCTGCGGGCGCCCCGCTGCGCCTCGCCGTCTACGACGCCAGCGCGGGGACCTACCTCGAAGCCGGCGAAATCGCGTGGGCCCCCACCGGCACCGGGTTCACGTTCAACCCGGACCGGCCGGCCTCGCGCGGCGGTGCATTCCCGCTCACGGTCGGCGCGGACGCGGGTACCTATGCGGCAGGCACCATCTCCTACGTGACCGCATTCAGTGCCGGAGCCACACCGCCGCCGAGCGACGACGACGAGGCCGCCCCGCTAGTCTCGGGCCAGATCAACGGCCGCGAGTACAACGGCACGGTCCGCGACGATCGCGCCGACGACACCGGCGTGGCGAGCGTCGTGCTCCGCGAGGCGACCAACCTCAACCTGGCCGTCGATCCGTTCTCGGCCGGCGCGTCGAGCGTCGGGTTTACGATCACGCTCGTCAGCGCGCGCCAGCAGGGCAAGGGCTTCGTCGTCGCCACCGACGTGGCTGGCAACGAGGCGGAGCTCTGGATTTGCTCCAACGGCTGCCCGCCGCCGGACGACCCCCCCCCGCCGCCCCCGCCAGGCGACGACACGACGGGCCCCGCCCTCAGTGGTTCGGTCAAGGGAGCCAAGTTCGACGGCACGGCCACGGACAGCGGCTCTGGCATTGCCTCGGTGACGCTCGGCGACGATGCGGTCAACCTGAATCTCTCTGTTGACTCGTTCACGGCGGGCGCGTCGAGCGTGGGCTTCGAGCTCACGCTGATCGACCGCACTCAGCCTGGCTCGGGCACCATCGTGGCTACGGACGTGGAAGGCAACGAAGGGACGCTGTTCGTCGACTCGGAGAACCGCCGCGAAGCCGCCGCCTCGCTCGCGGCGCTCAAGACGATGGAGCCGGAAATCGAGACGGCGCTGCTCGGCAACCACCCGAACCCGTTCAACCCGACGACCCTGCTCCGCTTCACGCTCGCAGAGCCCATGCCCGTCACGTTAGCGGTCTACGATGTGCTCGGGCGCGAGGTGGCGGTGTTGGTCGAGGGCGAGTATCAGCCGGGTCTTCACGAGGTCGCGTTCGACGCCACCGCGCTGCCGAGTGGCGTGTATTTCTACCGCCTCGACACGCCCGAGATGACCGCATCCAAACGCATGTTGTTGCTGAAGTAGGCTTCTGTCAAGCCCGTTGTACAAAAATAGTCACGTTTTTGTGTAACGAAGCCTTTACGTTTCGGCCTTCAATCTTTACTTTAACCCCATCTCGGTCGCCCACCGTGATGTTGCGCTTCTGGAGGGGAAGCTCAGCGTCGCAGGGCGACCGATTTTTTTTGCCCCATTCGTGAAGGGTGGCCTCCGTGTTAAAGAACAGGGCGCACATAGCCTTAGTGATCGGTCTTCTCTGGAGCATGGGCTGTGGGTCGATGCGCCCCTCCTCGACGTCGTCGGTGCAGGTCGATGCGCTAGCTGACCAACTGACGGGCAGCTTCAGCAGCGCAGCGCAGGCCGAGGCAGACTCGACGTATTTCGACATTCGCCTCCACGCGGTGCCGATCTGGGCGGAGCGGGCGGATGGCCCTTGGCTCTACGTCGAGCAGGCCGCGGCCTCAGCGTTGGAGCGCCCCTACCGCCAACGCGTCTACCACCTCTCAGAGCGTGCCGATGGGACGCTCGTGAGCGCGGTCTACGAACTCCCCGGGGAGGCACTCGCCTACGCTGGAGCCTGGCAAACGCCCACGCAGTTCGCCCCGCTTGAGCCGAGCCAGCTCGTCGAACGGGCAGGGTGCGCCGTGTTGCTACGCTCTGACGATGAAGGGGGCTTTACAGGCGCCACGCACGAACAGGACTGCCTGAGCACCCTACGCGGGGCCGCCTACGCGACGAGCGAGGTCGAGATTGGCCCGGGTGGGATGACGAGTTGGGACCGAGGCTACGCGGCCAATGGCACGCAGGTCTGGGGCGCGGTAGCGGGACCGTATCGGTTCGACCGCGTGGACGGCTAGGGGCGTTGGAAAGGATGTGGGAGCCCGTCCATTCAGTCTGGTTGTACTGGGATGGTCCTCGGTCCGGGGTCGCTGATTTCGGTGGTACGTCCCACTACGTTGAATGCACCTGGGACAGTCTTGGAGACTGTTTTGCAGAGGTCTCAATCATCAAAGAGGTGACGAGTGAGATTAGGGTGCTTGGGGCGGAGTACGATGAGATCTGGATGCAATTGAAAGCTGGATTTGACGCGGGTCGTCATTCGATCGACACACACCCGGCGATTGAAGGCCAGAATCCGAGATTCCTAGAGCTACGGACACAGATTGATTGGGGGACCCTGGAGCTCCCCATGGTGGCAACCGCCCAGCCGGTGTTCCGCTCGTCCGAGAGCGGACGGGTTGAAGTCCGGTGGCATGAGGTGCAGCGACATGAGGTGCAGCGACATGCCGTCGCCTAGCGAGACATCGACGCCGACAGAGAGTCGCGGCCGTTGTGTAGGTAGGGTTGGCAGTGGTCATGCTCGTGCAGAGTTGCATCGGCTGGCTTCCTCCGAGGCGCCAGAACTTCTGTACGGTGTAGGGAAAGAGCGCCCGCGAACGGGATCTTGAACGGGCGGCTGCGCTTTTGGACAACGTAGCGCTCGTCCTTCGATCTCCATGACCCTTGCCGACCATGCTCGCTCGACTTAGTGCGGTCCTCCTCCTCGTCGTGTTCGCAGCGCCCTTCGCAGAAGCACAGGGCGCGCTCACCTTCGCCTCGACCACGTACGACTTTGGCGAGATCATGGAGGGCGACGTGGCCGCCACGACGTTCACGTTCACGAACGAAAGCGCTGCACCGGTGCGGCTCACGGAGGTGCGCCCGTCGTGCGGCTGCACCGCCCCGGACTGGTCGCGCGACCCCGTGGCCCCTGGCGAAGCGGGAAGCGTCACCGTCGCCTACGATTCGAAGGGACGGCCTGGCTCGTTCTCGCGAGACGTACTCGTGCGGGCTGAGACGATCAGCGAGGAAGGCAGCGCCGTGCTCAATCCGGTCTCGCTCACCATCACCGGCACCGTGGCGGTGACCGAACTCGCGGGCGGGCCACAGCAGGGCAGCCTGATGTTCAACGCCGATGCCCACGACTTCGGCATCGTTTCGCCCGGACGCGTCGTCTACACGTTCCTCGTCCAGAACAAAGGCGACCGCCCGGTGCGCCTCCGGGATGCGGCCGTCTACGGCGGCGAGGTCGAGGTGCTGCTCCCCGACACGCCGCTCTTCGTCGGTGACCTCCGCGAGATCCAGGTCGCCGTGAATACCGAGGCGGTGGAGGGCGAGGCGTTCGACATCGCCGTGGTGCTCGACACCACCGATGAGGCCCAGCCGAAGATGTCCCTACGTCTCACCGGCCAGATGGCCTCGGACGGGTAGAGCGGAGCCCGCCTGCCCTGCGGAGCCTTCTTCTCGCGTGACTCAGTGCTACGCGACGGTGAGGGCGTGGTCGAGGTCAGCCAGCAGGTCGGCTTCGTCCTCCACGCCTACGGAGAGCCGGATGAGCGAGTCGGGGAGGCCGGCCGCGCGGCGTACGTCGGCGGGGATCGAGCCGTGCGTCATCGAGGCCGGGTGCGAGATGAGGCTCTCGACGCCGCCGAGGCTTTCGGCTAGGCTGAAGACGCGCGTGGCCGCCATTACGTCCATCGCCACGTCGAGCGCGTCGTTGACCAGCTCAAACGATACCATCCCGCCGTAGGCAGGCGTTCCGCCGGGCGTCTGCATCTGCCGCGTGGCGATGGCGTGGCCTGGATGGTCCTCGAAGCCGGGGAAGCGCACGCGGGCCACCGTTGGATGCGCACGGAGGAA
Source organism: Bacteroidota bacterium (assembly GCA_039027055.1). Lineage (GTDB taxonomy): Bacteria > Bacteroidota > Rhodothermia > Rhodothermales > Rubricoccaceae > JBCBEX01. The sequence continues at coordinate 4,410 of JBCCLD010000137.1, read as the reverse complement.
GTGAGCGACGGCGAGCGCGTTGGCGCAGTGGCGCTCCATGCGGAGGTGCAGCGTCTTCGTCGCACGTAGCACCAGGAAGCAGTCCATCGGCCCGGGCGCCGCGCCCGTCGCCTTGATCTGAAAGCGCAGGTTCTCGGCCCACGCGTCGTCGCTTGTGAGCACCGCGCCGCCGACCACGTCCGAGTGCCCGCCGAGGTACTTCGTCGTCGAGTGCAGCACGAGGTCGGCACCGTGTTCGAGCGGACGCTGGAGATAGGGCGACGAGAACGTGTTGTCTACCACCACGATGGCGTCTGGGCTGACAGCCTTGGCGCGTGCCGCGATGGCTGCGATGTCGTAGATGCGCAGCAGCGGGTTCGTTGGCGTCTCGATCCAGACCATCTTGGTGCGCGGCTCCATCATGGCCTCGAAGGCGTCGAGGTCGGTGAGGTCACCGAAGGCGAAGCGGAGGCCGAACGGCTCGTAGACCTGGCGAAAGAGGCGGTAGGTGCCGCCGTAGAGGTCGTTCGTCGAGACGACGTGGTCGCCGGGCCGCAGGCTCTTGCACAGTGCGTCGATGGCCGCGACGCCTGAGGCGAACGCGATCCCGTGCGCAGCGCCTTCGAGTGCGGCGAGGTTGCCCTCGAGCGCGGTCCGCGTCGGGTTGGTGACGCGGGCATACTCGTGGCCCTGGTGGTCGCCGGGCCGCGCCTGCACGTAGGTCGAGGTCTGGTAGATCGGCGTCATGATGGCGCCGGTCGAGGGATCGGGGGTCTGGCCAGCGTGCACGGCGCGGGTGCCAAAACCTAGAAGGTTGGAACCGAGGGGATCGGGAGAAGCAGCCATCGAAGCAGGGGCGTGGGACAAGAAGAAGGGGCGTGGCTTGCGCAGCCACGCCCCAACGAAGAGAAGCGTTCGGGTGATCCGGCGCTGGGTGCTCGACTAGTTTAGGTCGATCCCGGCGCACTCGGCGGCCTCGCGCGCCTGCTCGTCCATGCGGAGCTGGGCGTAGACCTGGAAGAGCGCGTTGCACACCTGGGAGGCGTCGTCCCCGGCGGCATCGTTGAGCTCGCGGGAGCTCTCGTAGTGCGGGAGCGCGGTCTCGAAGAGCTCCGCGCGCTGGGCTTCCAGCTGCTCGATCTCTGCCGCGTCGGCGTTGGAGTCCATGCCTTCGATCTGCTCGTAGAGATCGACGGCCTGGTTCTGGAAGGAGGCACCGAGGTTGAAGAGCGCGCGCGCGCTCGGCTCGCCCTGCGCCTCGTAGAGCTCAACGGCCTTCATGAGCTGCATCTGGGCCTCCTCGTAGCGGTTGGCCTGGAGGAGCAGCGAGCCGTAGTTGTAGACGTACTGCGCGTTGTCCGGATTCGCGGCGATGATGTCCTCGTAGGTCGCCATGGCGCGGTCCATCTCGCCGGCGCGCTGCAGGGCGTTGAGCAGCTCGATCTGGAGCCCTTCGTCGCCCGGGTGCGCGGCCACGCCGGCTTCGAGCGTGGCGGCGGCCTTGCTGTTCATCTCCGCGGCCTTCTCGGTCATCTCTTCGGCTTCCGCGTTGGCAGCCTGCTCGACGTAGACGCGGGCGAGGTAGGTGTAGGCGTCGGCCTCGGCGTCGCCGTTGGCGATGGCCATCTCCAGCGGGTCGATGGCGCTCTCGGAGCTGCCCGCGGCGATGAAGGCGAGGCCGGCGTTGAAGTGGCCGTCGGTGGAGTCAGGCAGGACCATGCCTGCGTTCTTGAAGGACTCGGCGGCATCCAGATAGGCCGTCTGGTCTTGGCTGCCACGCTCGAAGCCTCGTGACCCCGCCTGCATCTCGTTGACCCAGAGCGTGGTGATCGCGTTTTGGACATCAACGTCTTGCTCCGGGGTCAGCTCCTGGGCGCGGTTGAGGGCCATCAGGGCCTCCTCGACCATCGGGCGCCGCGCGACGGGGTCGCGCTCGTCGTCGGCGAGCCGCGTTAGGGCTTGGCCCTTGATGGTCAGCGCCTGGACGTTGTCGGGGTTGGTTTCGAGCGCTATGTTGACGAGTTCGAGCGCGCGGGCGTAGTCGTTGTTGCGGATCTCGAGCTTCGCCCCCTCGACGTTCGGATCGCTGGCGCAGCCGTCGGCACCGACGAGAAGTAGGGCGGCCAGCGCAAGCGCGGGCACGAGAAGAAGGCGGGGGAACGTACGGGTCATGGGTAGGCGGGCTGTGTGGTACGAGGGACGAGGCCGCTACGGCGGGCGACATGCGCGGCGGCGCGTCAGGCGGCGCGGAGAGCCAGGTCGTCTGGTCGGGGTCAGCCGCGCACGCACGTGGAGAAAACGGGCCTGTACTGCGAAACGGCACGTCAGAGGAAGCTACGGTGTGTCCTGCGCATCAACAATGCAGGGAGGCATCCTGCGCACTCGCGTGCGCGATACTTGCTCGGTTCTTCGTGCGAAGCGTGGGGCCAAGCCATCACACAGGGCTGGGGTAGGGGGTGCTCGAGAGCGGTGGGCGCGTGGGCCCTCGTCAAGCGTCGCGCGTTAGCCCCGGCACGCCGGGTGAGGAGGCGGGGGCCTGCTGTTCCAATGCGAGACGAACAGAGGACTAGTTGTTGCAAAGTGCAGCACTTGGCAAGAGGCTGGATAGTTTTCCACAGGAGGCTCCAGGTAATGTGCAAAACCTTTTGGCACCCCTCTGAAACGCGGTTATATTCGCCCCCGGTCGCATGCGGATACGGCAGACGCGGATCGTCTTCACGACAGTCCCAGCCCTCGGCGAGCACAGGCCCAGTGCCACACGCACATGCTCTGAGCGGCATGGTCGTGCGCACGGGCGCGGTGTGTCGCGGTGCAGGTTGCGTCGCCTGCCCGACCGTGCAGCAGGCCCTCACCCCACTGTTCCCCTGCTCGATCGTCTATGCGCCTGGATACCGCTCCCGCCGCATTCCGGCACACCATCTCCCCGATGAAGCTCACGGATTTCGTTTACGACTATCCGAAGGCCTCCGTCGCGAAGTATCCAGCCGACCCCCGCGAGGCGGCCCGGCTCATGGTCGTTGACCGCCGCGCCGGTACCGTCGAGCACCGCGCCGTGGCCGACCTGCCGGATTACTTCAACGAGGGCGACGTCATCGTCGGCAATGACACGGCTGTCTTTCCGGCGCGGCTCTACGGGCGCAAAGAGAAGACGGGGGCCAAGATCGAGGTGTTCCTCCTCCGCGAGCTCAACGCCGAGACGCGCCTGTGGGACGTGATCGTCGATCCCGCGCGCAAGATTCGCGTCGGCAACAAGCTCTACTTCGAGGGCGATCTCGTCGCGGAGGTCATCGACAACACGACGAGCCGCGGGCGCACCATCCGCTTCTGCTTCGAAGGGTCGCCGCAGGACCTCTACGACCTCATCGACCGCTACGGCACCACGCCGATCCCGCACTACTGCCGCCGCCCCGCCGAGCCGGAAGACCGTGAGCGCTACCAGTCGCCCTTCGCCAAGCACCGCGGTGCCGTCGCCGCACCGGCGGCGTGCCTCCACTTCGACAGCACGCTCCTGCGGCGTCTCGACGAGAAAGGCGTCGGCGTGCACTGCGTGACGCTTCACACCGGGCTCGGGACGTTCCGGCCCGTCGAGGTGGAAGACCTGTCGAAGCACCGCATGGACGTGGAATATTTCCGCGTGCCCCACGAGACCGCCGATGCGGTCAACCGTGCGCTCTCGTCGCCCACCAACACGGTCACGCTAGCCAGCACCACCTCGGTGCGCGCGGTCGAGTCGAGCCTCTCGGCGCGCCGACAACTCAAAGGCGGACAGGGCTGGACCGACAAGTTCATCTACCCGCCCTACGACTTCCTCATCACCGAGCGGCTGCTGACCAACTTCCACATGCCGCGCTCGACGCTGCTGATGCTCGCCTCGGCCTTCTGCGGCCACGACCTGCTGATGCACGCCTACGCGGAAGCCAAGAAGGAAGACTACCGGCTCTTCGCGTTCGGCGACGCGATGCTGATTCTGTAGCGCACGTTGGTCCGACCCCGGTGGCTTCGAGCGATGAAGCGTCTTGCGCCCTACGTCTTGCGTGTCGAACTGAGTGAGACGCTGGAGTACGCCACCAAACGCGGCCAAGAGACGAAACGCTGCCAAGAGGACGCCGCGTGACTGGACACGTCTCGGTGATCGTTCCCGCAGCAGGTGCTGGGCTGCGCATGGGCGGCGACGTCCGGAAGCAGTTTCGCACGCTCGGAGACGCGCCCGTGCTGGTGCAGACGCTCCGCGCGTTCGACGGGCATGCTGACATCGATGCGGTCACGGTCGTCGTACCTGCGGAAGAAGTCGAGCCTGTCCGTGCGTTGCTCGACGCGCACGCGCTCGCGACGCACGCCAGCGTGGTGGCCGGCGGTGCGACCCGGCAGGCCTCTGTCGGGCGTGGGCTCGACGCCGTGGTGGAGCAGGCCACAGCCGAACTGGTCCTCGTC
>JBCCLD010000136.1:0-11079 GCA_039027055.1 Bacteroidota bacterium | reverse complement strand
TGTTGCGGTGCCGCCGTGTTGCGGTGCCGCCGTGTTGCGGTGCCGCCGTGTTGCGGTGCCGCCGTGTTGCGGTGCCGCCGTGTTGCGGTGCCGCGGGTATGAGTCGCGCTTGTAAGGTGGGGGAGACGCCTGGCGAATGCCTGGCGGCTATGGGGGCGAGGCCTTCCGGAGGTGGCGCATGCGGCGGGCCAGCGTGGCGAAGCGGACCACGCCCACCACCGCCACAACCAGGCCCAGCGAGAAGAGCACCACGCCAAGCGCCGCGATGCCGGGGCTATCGGGAAACAACTTCGGGAGCGTCACGCCGCCCGCTACTAGAGCCAGGGCCGTGCGGGCATAGGCCAGCATGGTGCGCTCGCTCGCCAGCCGCGTGCGTTCGTTGGCTAGCGCCGTCCGTTCGTTGGCCAGCTGTGTGCGCTCGTCGGCGAGGTCGGTGCGGCGCGAAGCGAGGCGCTCGGAGGTAGACATGAGGGCAAGGGGTGGGCGGACGGAGCCTCTAAGTTCTCGAACCCAATGCCGTCTCACCAACCCTGATCCGTGACCCAACCCCGACCTGTGGCAGAGGGGTGCGCCGGGCACGCTACGAGCACGTCCAGGGAATCCTAGTGCATGGACAACCGGTCTTTTGCGTTATCTGAGGCCATGTATGGAAGCTGCTAATGCAGTTCCCCTCCTGGATAGGAGGGGACAGGGGTGGTTGACCGAATCAGCTACCCTGTCACGTCCAAAGCCGAACGCGCAGACGACGCCTTGAGTGTGCACTAGGTCAGTCCTCCTGGGGGTCTATCTCGAGTTCGAAAACTTCCACCACCGCGCGGATGCCTTCGCTCACGGCTACGCTGAAGGCCTGGGCGAAGTCCTGGTAGTAGCGCACGCCTTCCGGCGTATCGACCGCCTGGGCGTAGGCGGCTAGCTCCTCCAGCGTCAAGTCTTGATAGATGTAGTACGTAGAGAGGACCGAGTAGTCCTGCATAGACGGAAGCATGGTGGCGCGTAACTCGGCACGCTCGTCGGCCGTCATCTCCCCCGCCTCCGGAACAAAGCCCTCGATGAGGAGGAGCGTCATGTCGGTGAGGACCTCGCCGCCTCGCGTGGATTCCTCCACGTAGTAGGTCAACTGAGCCCGCGTCGTGTCGAGCGGGATGGCCTGGCCGAGTGCCTGTCCAAAGGCCTCGAAGTCAGCGTCGGTGTTTGGGTCGAAGAGGTACACGGAGTCGGCGCGTTGAGCGCGGCGCACGGCTGGCTGGTCCATCCAGGTCTCAAGCGCACGGGCCGCGTCGAGCGTTAGCGAATCGGCGAGGGTGCGCGTGATCGTCTCCACGACGGCAACGCGGTCGAAGGCGGTACGGATGCTATCCGCCTGCGCGTCGGAGGTGGAGCCGCTCTCCTCGACCAGCAACGTTTCGAAGTCGCCGACGACTTCGCTCAGGTATATGCGTTCGAGCAGGCTCGCCATGAGAGCGCGGACAGCGGCACGTTCTGGGTCGATGTCAGATGGAGCCTGGGCTTGCACGGTTGGTCGGAGGGACAGCGCAGCCAGGAGGAGGAGCAGGGTGGCGAGCCGCATCTGGGGACGAGGGAGAGGAACAGGAAAGGAGCATAACGCGATTGGGTAGAGCCGTTCCCAGTAAACCCGCTCCCCGCCGATCTTTCATCAACGCCGCCTGCCCGACGCCACCCGCTGCTGATCCGCTCCATGACGCTGCCGACCACGCTGCCGGTCCTCCGTACGCCGCGGCTCTTGCTGCGCGCGCTCGTGCCCGCCGACGCGGCGTCAGTCTTTGCGCTGTTCGCGCACCCCGAGGTCATGCGCTACTGGAGCTGTGTTCCCTGGACCGACCGTGGGGAGGCGGCTCGCTTCATCGCAAAAGACGCCGAGGCGTTGACGGCTGGGACCTGGCTGCGCTGGGGCTGGGCACGGCCCGACACGGACGCGATCATCGGAGCCTGCGGCCTGTTCGACCTCGACGCCGACAACCAGAGAGCCGAGGTCGGCTACCTCCTGGCGCGCGACGCCTGGGGGCACGGCTATGCCGCTGAGGGCGTGAGCGCGGTGCTGCGCTACGGCTTCGAGGCGCTCGGGCTACGCCGCGTCGAGGCCGACATCGACCCGCGCAACGCGGCCTCGATCCGGCTGTGCGAGCGCGCAGGCTTCCGCTACGAGGGGCTCCTGCGCGAGCGTTGGCATGTCAACGGCGAGATCTGCGACACGGCGTTCTACGGCCTGCTCCGTCGCGAGTGGGTGCCGTACACTGCGCGTGCGGCGGCGTCCTCTGCCCCACCTCGATCATGACCTACGTGCGCGGTCCGATCTTTCTGCTGTTCGTGCTCGTCCAGGGCTCGCCGGGGCGCGCACAGGAGACGCAGCGGACCACGACGCTCCCCATCGGCAACGACGTGGTGCGGGTCGTCGTCACCGAACAGCCCGGATGCGATGTGGACGTGCTCGTCCTGCACGACAGCGAGAACACGGGCGTGGAGGCTGCGCAAGCGGTGATCGCCGAGCGGGGTGGACGACTCGTCGACCTCCAACACACCGGCGCGCGCAACCTGACGTTTGCGCTACGGACCGCTCGCCGCGGAGGCGAGGCGCGTGTCGACTCGTTTCAGGTCGACCCCAACCGCGTGTTCACCGGCGCTGGAGCGGGAGCTTCGTTGGCGGGCCTCGCGCGGGACACGCCCGAGGCGCGGCGGGCCGTCCGGCGCTTCGCGGAGCACCTCCTCGCGATCTATGGCGAACCGACCGTGGTCGTGACCGCACACAACAACACCGAGGGGCGCTACGCCGCCACGAGCTATGCCACCGACGGTCCGTACGCCGAGGACGGTGCCGCGCTCCACATCGCTCCCGGTGCTGACGCCGACGACTTCTTCTTCGTCACCGACCGCACGCTCTTCGACACGCTCGCCGGAGCCGGGTTCAACGCCGTCCTGCAAGCCGACGCGGCGACCGACGACGGCTCGCTCTCGGTGTGGGCCGCGCAGCAGGGCGTGCCCTACGTCAACGTGGAGGCGCAGCACGGTCACCTCGCTGAACAGACCCGGATGATGCACGCGCTGTGGGATGTGCTCTGTGAGTGAGGTTGAGGGTTGAGGGTTGAGGGTTGAGGGTTGAGGGTTGAGGGTTGAGGGTTGAGGGTTGAGGGTTGAGGGTTGAGGGTTGAGGGTTGAGGGTTGAGAAGGTGCGGAACTCGGAGGCAGGGCGTCAAGCCACATCGCCGTCATCCCGGTTGTCTCTCTCACGACTACCTTCGCACGTCTGACCTCTCACCTTCCCCTTCCGAATCATGCCCTGGCTCCTGCGTCTCGTCTGCCTCGTTCTCTTGCTCAGCGGCGTGGGCTGCGTGAGCGTGTCCATCGAGCAGGAGCCGCCGGCCGTGAACGAGGACGGCGTGCCACGCCTCGTCTTCGAGCACCAGGCGCTCCAGGTGGCCGACCTCGAGCGCAGCGCCGCGTTCTACACGGGCACGCTCGGCCTCACCGAGATCCCGACGCCGCCCGGCGCACGCGGCATCCGCTGGTTTGAACTGGGCGACGGCCTCCAACTGCACCTCATCGAGAACGACGCCATACAGACCATCCCGAAAGGCACCCACCTCGCGCTGGCCACGCCTGACATCGAGGCGCTTGTGGCCTACCTCGACGCGCAGGACATCCTGTACTTCGACTGGCCCGGCGCAGCGTCCACCATCAGCACGCGTGGCGACGGCATCCGGCAGGTCTACATCCGGGACCCCGACGGCCACTGGATCGAGATCAACAACGTCGAACGGTAGGGCCGCTCAGGCGCGGCGAAGTCGGCCGTCGGTGCCGCGGGCGTAGGGCACCCAGGCGAGTGCGAGCGTCTCGACGTGCATGTCGGTCTGCTTGGCCTTCACCTCGACGGTTTCCAACGGCTGGATCTCGGGGGCGTCGAGGTCGACCATCTCAAGTTCGCGGATCAATTCGGCGTCGAGGTCGGCGTATTGCGCTTTGAGATCGTCGAGCTTCTTCTCGGCGCGGGCGACGTCGTCGGACTCCTTGCGCATGCGCCCGGCGCTGCGGGCGGCGGTGCCGATCTTGTTGACCGTCGTGCGGGTCATGCGGCGGCTCCCGAGGAACGCACCCAAGAGCGATACGCCCACGTTGACGACCGTGTCCAGCTTTTTCTGAGACGCCTGCGACTCCTCGCGCGAGACGCGTTCCTCGGCGGCGCGCATCTTCGTCTCCAACGCGTCGAGCTTTTTCTGGAACCGCTCGCGGAGGTCGGCCTTGCGGCGGTCGCGGTCGGCGCGGGCGAGGTCGGCCAGGCGGGCGCGGAAGGCGCGCTCGTCCTCGCCCGGCTGCGAGACGGCTTTGAGGCCTTTGTGCTGGAAGACGGTCAGCGGGCGCTCGTGTTGGAGCCACCGCTTGAGCGCCCGCTCCCACTTGGCATACGAACCGCCATCGGCCAGCGCCGCAGGCAACGACGCGAACGTGGCGCTCTCCTGCGGCTCGGCCGTGGTGGCAGGCGGTGCAGCCAGCGGCTCGGCGTTCTCGAAGTCCGACGCGTCGCCATCGACTTCCGCGAGCAGCGTGGTCGTCGCGGTGTGCGTGAGGCCGAGCGACTTGCGTTCGAACGGCACCTCGGCCTGCGCGAGCAGCATCGGTACGTACGTCAGCCCGCCGCCGCCCTCGCTGCCCGTCGGCGACAGAAACACCTCCGTCACATCGCCGGACAACGCCGGGCGCGCCCCTGCTCCGGTATCGCCCGCTTTGTCTTGACTCACGACCTGCGACCTGCGACCTACGACCTGCGACTCACGACCTGCGCCCACCGCCCCTCGACCCTCGACCTGCGACCCGCGACCCTCCATGAGCGTCCCGATCTGCGTGCGCGTGAGCGGCCCGGCGAGGTACGACAGCACCCAGCGCGTCTCGAAGACTTGCGGGGCGGACTCGTGGACGTTGTGCAGGAGGAAGCGCCGCTTGCCGAGGCCCGAGAGGAGCGTGTCCATCTCGCCGCGGTCGAGGCCCCCGGGCGTCGCGCCCTCCAGCCCATCCAGGAGCCGCGCCTTGTCGCGTTCCGTCTGGAGGCGGCCGACGAACCACGTGCCGCAGTTCGAGAGCGCCTTGTAGTCGTGGTCGACGGGGTTGTGCGTGGCGAGGACGAGCCCGAGGCCGTAGGCGCGCGCCTGCTTGAGGAGCGTGAGGAAGAGCGGCTTCGTAGGCGGGTTGCCCTGCGGCGGGAGGTAGCCGAAGACCTCGTCCATGTACAGGATCGCGCGGAGGCTGCCCGTGCCCGGCTGCTGCCGCATCCACGCGACGACCTCGGTGAGCAGCTTCGTGACGAAGAACTGCCGCTCCGACTCGCCGAGGTGGGCGATGGACAGGATCGAGACGCGCGGCGTGCCGTCCTGCTTGTGGAGCAGCCGCGCCACGTCGAGGGGCTCGCCCTCGCCCCACGCGGCGAAGCCAGGGGAGGCGAGGAGCCCGTTGAGGCGCATGGCGAGCTTGCCACGGTCGCGCGCGGGGAAGAACGTGTCCACGTCGAGCACGCCGAGCTGCTCGAAGGGCGGCGCTTGGAGGGCGCGGATGAGGTCGGCGAGCGTGAGGCTGCGCCCGGCCGTCCAGGCGTCGCCGACGACGCGCGCGAGGAAGACGTGCTCGGGGTCCTGCAGCGGGTCGGCCTCGACGCCCGCGAGTGCCAGCACACCGGACACGGTCGCCTCGATGCGCTCGCGCCACAGGTCGGCGTCCTCCCGCAGCGCGTCGCCGGGCGGGTCGAACGACTTGAGCACCGAGAGCGGCAAGCCCGCCGACGAGCCCGGCGTGTAGATCGCAAGGTCGGCTGTGTCCCGCAGCCGTTGGATGCGCTCAGGCGCCTGGCCCCACTTGGCGAGGCCGTTCGTCCAGAGGTCGGCCGTGGCGGCGGCATGCTCGGCGGGCGTGCGGCCCTGGCGCTGCGCCTCCTGCGCGTCCACCCAGGGTGCAAAGTCAGCGGGGGCGAGGTCGGGGAACGTGAGCAGCAAGTTGCCGAGGTCGCCCTTCGGGTCGACGGCGATCACCGGGATGCGGTCGAGTGCAGCCTCCTCGATGAGCCCGATGCCGAGGCCCGTCTTGCCGCTGCCCGTCATGCCGATGATGGCGGCGTGCGTGGTGAGGTCGGCGGCGTCGTAGAGGACAGGCGCGTCGGCGGGGCGCTCGGCGAGGCGCTCGCCGGTGGCCGGGTCGATGGGCGCACCGACGTAGAACGTGCCGAGGCCCTCGAAGGCGGACTGGGAGGAGGCAGTGGACATAGGGCGTGGAGGCGAGAGAGCGGGAGGAGTGGGAAGATCGGGGAAACGGGGAGACTCGGGGAAACAGGGCGCTGGCGAAACGGCGAGCGGGAGAAGTGGCTTGACTCCCGAGATACTGCTGACTCCTCCCACTCCTTCGTCCTGTGGCCCGCGCTGACCTGGAAGCCCGCTACCTCCACCTCATGCGCGACGTGCTGCCCGCGCAGGCACGCGCCGAGGGCTGGCCCATCCGCTTCGACCACTGCTTCATGCGCGTCGCGCTTGACCACGTGTTCGAGGACGCGTGGTATGCCCACATCGAGGGCCGGCCGGCCTACCAGCACGTCTCCGAAGCATGCCTGGCCGAAGCCGTCCGCCACGCGGAGGCGATGCGCGATGGGGGTAAGCCCACCGTGGCGGCGATGAACCGGCAGAGCCTCCGCTGGCGCGGCAAAGCCTGAGGCACGTCTTTGGAACAGGGCAGGGCAGCGTTCCATCGCAGACAAGGCTCCATGAAAGAGACCGGCAGCCCCCTCCGTCGTTCCTGCGTGGCATCTTCGCGCGTACTTTCTCGCCGCCGCGCGATCCGCAGCGTCCCGCGCGGGATACAACGGCCCCGGCTCGTACTATCGGCTGCGGACCAGCCTGCCCAGGCTCGCTCAGGCCGGCCTTCTGCCTTCACCCTTCTGCCTTCCCGCCATGCTTCGCACGCTGCGCGTCCGCGACTACGCGATCATCGACCGGCTCGAAGTCGAGTTCGACAGCGGGCTGAACATCATCACGGGCGAGACGGGCGCGGGCAAGTCGATCCTGCTCGGCGCGCTCAAGCTCATCCTCGGCGAGCGGGCGTCGCTGGAGGCAATCCGCACCGGCGCGAAGAAGGCGATCATCGAGGGCGTCTTCGACGACGCGGGCTCGGCGCGCATGACGGCGCTACTGGACACGCACGAGATCGAGCCGATGGAGGGTGGCCTCCTGATCGTCCGGCGCGAGGTGACGGCGTCCCACAGCCGCGCCTTCGTCAACGACACGCCCGCCACGCTCGGCGTGCTCAAGAACGTCGCGGCCAACCTGATCGACCTGCACGGGCAGCACGAGCACCAGTCGCTGCTGGATGCGGAGACGCACGGCGCGCTGCTCGACGACTTCGGCGGGCTCGGCGGGCTCGTGGAGACCTACCGGCGTGGCTACGCCGAGGTGCAGCACCTCACCCGCGAGCGCGACAGCCTCCGCAAGCGCGAGGCGGCCCTCGCCCAGCAGAAGGAGCTCTTCGCCTTCCAGATCGAGGAGATCGACCGCGCCGCGCCGCAGCTCGGCGAGCAGGAAGACCTCGAAGCCGAGCGTCGCGTCCTCGAAAACGCCGAGCGGCTCTACGAGGCCACCTCGCAGCTCTACACGCTGCTGTTTGAGAGCGAAAACAGCGTCTACGACCAACTCGTCGTCGTCCGCAACGAGCTCCAGGACCTCGCCCGCATCGACGCCGGGTTCGACGACACCCTCGGCGAGGTGCGCACCGCCGAGATCACCATCGGCGAGGCGACGCAGTTCCTGCAGGACTACAACGCGCGCATCGAGTTTAATCCGGAGCGCCTCGACGAAATCCGCGAGCGGCTCGGCGAACTCGACTACCTCAAGCGGAAGTACGGCGGTACCATCGAGGCCGTCCTCGCGCACCGCGCGGAGATCGGCGAGACGTTCGCGCTCGCGAGCGACTTCGCGGGCGCGCTCCAGCGGCTCGACGGCAAGATCGCCGACGCCCGCGAGTCGCTCGGCCGCGCGGCGCAGCGGCTCACCGTGAAGCGCTACGAGGTCGGCGAGCGCACGCAGGAGATGATCCAGGTCGAGCTCGCCACGCTCGGCATGCCGCACGCGCGCTTCGAGGTGCGCATCGGCCAGCAGCCCGACGCCGACGGCTGGATCGTGCTGCCCGGCGGCGACGAGCGCCTGCGCGCCTTCCCCGACGGCGCCGACGTGGTCGAGTTCTACATCTCGGCCAACCCCGGCGAAGACCCCAAGCCGCTCGTCAAGGTCGCCTCCGGCGGCGAGGTCAGCCGCGTGATGCTCGCGCTCAAGACGATCCTCGCCAAGAGCGACCGCCTCCCGATCATGGTCTTCGACGAGATCGACACCGGCATCTCGGGCACGATTGCCCGGCGCGTGGGTGAGACGATGCGGCGGCTCGCGCGCTACCACCAGATCATCGCCATCACGCATCTGCCGCAGGTGGCCTCGCTGGGCGATTTGCACTTCGCCGTCGAGAAGGAGATCGACGCCGACGCCGGGGGCGCGATGCGCACGCGCACCTCGATCCGCCGCCTCGACGACGCCGAGCGTGCCGAGGCCGTGGCGAAGCTGCTCGCGGGCGAAGACCTCTCGGACGCCGTGCTCCAGAGCGCCCGCGAACTCATCGAAGCGGGCCGGGAGGAGTAGCGGCTCAGCCGTCGATGTAGACCGCGATGTGGTCCACCTCGATCTCGAACGGGCCGTCCTGGCCGTCGAAGATGTAGAGCCCGAGTGTCTGGATGGTGGCGGGGTCGAGCTGCCGGTCGTCGACGACCTGGCCGAAGCGCGTGGCGCGGAACGCCGAGAAGGGGAGACGCACCGTCTGCCAGTCCTCCGACGCCTCCGTCTCGAACGACGCGCGGTAGGCGATGGCGAAGCCCATGTCACGCTCGCCGTTCTGCATGTCGAACTCGTAGGTGCGGCCGTCAGCCCGGTAGCGTAGCTCGATGCCGTCGTAGCCGCTCAGGTCGTAGTCGGACGGCGTGCGGGTGGACGAGAAGCCGCCGCCGGTGGTGTTCGTCGCGCCCGCGAAGACGAGGGTGCTGTCCGTGAACGTCGGGCCGCCGGTGGAGCGCCCGCCCATCACGTTGTCGTTGACCGCGATCCAGCGTTCGGCGAGGTCGGCCTCGTGGAAGTCGGTGAGCAGGCTGTAGGGGGTGTCCTGAGCGAGGGCCTGGGGGACAGCGGTCAGCAGGGCGAGGAGGAGAAGAGCACGCATGGGAAGAAGGGATGGAGCGAGAAGGGAAGGGCGTGAGAAAGAATACAGCCCCGCCCCGCGTGAGCGGAACGGGGCAGGATGGACCTACAGTGTAGGCGTAGCGAACTGGCCCGAGACCGAGGTGCCGTCGCCGAGGTCGAGCGAGAACGTGCCGCCGATGAGGCCGTCCTCCACCGTCAACTCGACACTGCCGCCGCGGGCCACGAGGGCCGAGCCGCCCCGTCCAGCGAGGGCGTCGCCGTCGAACACGCCGACAAAATCATAGGGCGGCGTGAGGTTGCGGCCGAACTCGACGTTGTAGGTGCCGGAGGCGAGCGCGTCGCCGTCGCTGATGTAGCCGAGGATAAGCTCCTCGCCCGACGCAGCGGCAAGCTGGAAGACGGAGAACGTGTAGGTCGTCTCGTCCTCGGTGGCGATGGGGTAGCTCTCGAAGGTGCCGAGGAAGGCGTCCGCCGAGGCGCTCGCCTGCGCGGTGCCCGCGATTTGGAGGGCGCCGTCTGGGGTTGCCACCGCGGCGGAGAAGGTGCCCGGGTCGGGCGGGCCGACGGGCGCATCGGTGAGGCCCGGGTCGCTGCTGTCGCAGGCGGCCAGGCCGAAGGCAAGGAGGGCCAGCAGGGCGCTGGAGGTCCAGGAAAAGCGTCGCATGGGTCGAAAAGGCTAGGGGCCGAAGGGAATACGAACGCGATGCATGATCATGTCGCACTCGGTATACCCGTACTCCTGGTCTAACAAGTACACGCTCCGCTTCCAGGCGACAAGCGGCAGCCCAGCACGACGAACGGCAGGCGTAGACGTGCTAGTCCTGCGAGCGCATGCGCACGAGCGGGGGCGTCCCGCCGTCGGCCATGGCGAGGTCGATCCGGTCGGGCCCGATGACCTCGTAGCGCGCCACCTCCTAGGCCCGGCGAGCGCGTCCTCGCTTAGGGCATGCTCTACGCGTGCTCAATGCCGATGCCGGGGTGGGAAGCTACCTGAGACAGCCAAACTAGCTCAGTGCCCAATCGCTCGGGCGAGGGCGTCCTCTTCGACCTGGTAGCTACTGTACTGCTCATCGACTAGTGTCATCAGTTCTCCAGCGTGGAGCGAGCGCAGCCATGCTAGGTCGCCACTTTTTGCGCCCAGAGGAGGAAAGAATTCAGGGTCACAGCGGTCGAGACTCAGGACTGTGCGATATAGCTTCCACCAGTGAAACTCGATAGGGAGGTGCTCTGGCGGTTCGGCGACAAAACGAGTGTAGTCGTAGTCGACCACGCCGTCGTCAAATCCTATCGTGCAGCCTCTACCGTGAAAGAGATAGAAGTGGAGGGAACTGCCCGGTAGCTCTCGCTCGTGCCCGAATTCGCCATGCTGCCGAGCAGCAAGCAGGCTGAAGTGTTCATACCCGCGAGCATCGGCCCACCGGCGCTCAAAGTCGCGGATGCGCGTCACAGCCTCGTGAAGCAGTTGTTTCACGCGAGGGTATGGGAGATCCGGCAGGTCGCTCACGCCTCGTAGGCTTCCATCACGCCTCGTAGGCTTCCATCGGCGGGCAGGTGCAGACCACGTTGCGGTCGCCGAAGGCGTTGTCCACGCGGCCGACCGACGGCCAGAACTTCGCCGTGCGGGTCCACGGGGCCGGGTAGGCGGCCTGCTCGCGGGTGTAGGGCCGGTCCCACTCCGTCGCGGTCACGACGGCCGCGGTGTGCGGGGCGTGCTTGAGCGCGCTCTGCTCCGCATCGACCACGCCAAGCTCGATCTCCTGGATCTCGCTGCGGATGGCGATCATCGCATCGCAGAAGCGGTCGAGTTCGGCCTTCGTCTCGGACTCGGTCGGCTCGACCATCAGCGTGCCGGTTACGGGCC
>JBCCLD010000135.1:0-11102 GCA_039027055.1 Bacteroidota bacterium | reverse complement strand
TGGATGCGCTTGGCCTGCTCGATGATGAGGTCGATGAGGGCCTCGCGGTCGAGGTCGTCGAGGGAGGCGCGGAGCAGGGCGGCATCAAGAGGCATGGCACTCTAACATAGCCTACGGTCACCACACGCGCTAAACACGTACCTCCTGGATAGGAGGGGACAGGGGTGGTTGACCAACCTGGCAACCCCGTCACGTCCAGAGGTGATCGCGCAGTAGACCCCTTGCGCTCACACTAGGGCGTGTGGACAATCGGTCTGACCGGTGCTCACGGCCTAGGACGCTGAGTCGGCCCCCCCTACCTCACCCGCTTCGATTTCACTCTGCACCAATGGGCCAGCAACAACTCCTGCTTCTCGTCCTCGGCATCGTCGGCCTCGCCGCGGTGAACGGCGTCCAGCCATTCAGCGAGAATAGCGTCAAGGCGGCCCAGGACCAGGCGGCCGCGCATGCCTCCCGGACCCTCGGGCAGATCCTCGCCTGGAAACAGACGCCTGCCGCGCTAGGCGGGGGCCGCGAGCGCACGCTCTTCGACGGCTTCACGTTCGACCAGATCGGCAAGCCTGCAGCCAGCCGCCTGCGCAACGACCGCGAGGGCCATGGCGGGGCCACCTACCGTGAGACGGGCACGCTCCCCTCCGTGCCAGCGGGGTGCGAGGGTTGGTAGCCACACGGGCGAGCCCGCACCTACGCGCCGTAGATCGAGAACTCGTCCTTGCGCGCGTGGAGGTTGAGCGCGACGGCGACCAGCACCGTGTTCGCGAGGAGCGCCGAGCCGCCGTATGACACGAACGGCAGCGGGATGCCGATCACGGGCATCACGCCCAGGTTCATCCCGATGTTGATGAGCACGTGGACGAGGAAGATGCCCGTGGCCCCGCCCGCGACGAGGCGGGTCATCGAGTAGCCCGCGTAGGTCCCCAGCCACGTCATGCGCACGAGCAGCAGCGCGAACAAGCCGAGCACGAGCATCGCGCCGATGAAGCCAAACTCTTCGCCGATCACGCTGAAGATGAAGTCGGTGGACTGCTCCGGGATGAACGCGAGCTGGGTCTGCGTGCCGCTCATGAAGCCCTTGCCGAAGAGCCCGCCCGAGCCGACGGCCGCCTTCGCCTGGATCATGTGATAGCCTTCGGTCAGCCGGTAGGCCTCCGGCTCCACGAACGCGGTGAGGCGGCCGCGCTGGTGCGGCTTGAGCACGGTGTAGAGCGCGAAGTTGGTCGCGAGCGCCACGCCCATCGAGCACACGCCTGCGATGACGGTGAACCAGCGCCGCCGCACCCAGAACCCCATCGCGGCCGTGAAGGCGAGGCCGAAGACGAGCCCCCAGATTGGGCTGATGATGGCGAGGTAGCCCGCCACGGCGATGCCGGCCAGGAGCGCCATCATCGGGAGCGGCACGAGGCCGGTCCAGAAGAGCATCACCGGGATGAGCGCCGCCACCACGAGCGCCGTGCCCGCGTCGCTGAGCGCGATGAGCATCATCGGCACGGCGATGAGCGCGATCGCCCCGACGAGGTAGGGCCACTGCCCCGCGCGCGCCTCCTTCGCCGAGAGCAGCCGTGCCACGGCCACCACCACGCCCACCTTCATCAGTTCCGACGTCTGGAAGCCGATGGGGCCGATGTAGAGCCACGACTTCGCGCCGTTGATCTCGCGCCCGAAGAGCAGCGTGAGCACGAGCAGCGCGAAGGTGATCGCGTAGCCGACGTAGGCGAGCCGTCGGATGGTCGTCGCTGGGATGAACAGGATGATGGCCATCGCCACACCAGAGATGACGAACCACTGCGACTGCCGCGCGAAGTTGCGCTGCACCGTGTCCAGCAAGAACTCGGACGCCGGGCCGTGCGTCGCGCTGTAGATCGCCACGAGGCCGACGCTCACGAGCGCCGCCCAGGTGCCAATCACCGTCCAGTCGAGGTTGCGGGTCCAGTTGCGGTTCATCTAGGGCTATCGGCTGTCAGCGGTCGGCTAGTGGCGGTCGGCTAGTGGCGGGCAGGACGCAAGATCGTACCTCGGACTTCCCGTTGCGTCATCCTCAGCGCAATCCGCGAAGCGGATGAAGCCGAAGGATCTAGGTCTACCTCGGCGCCCGCGCACGACTTGGAAGCTGATGCCGAGATCCTTCGACTCGCTGGCGCTCGCTCAGGATGACAAGGTAGAGAGTTCATCAGCATGCCCTTAGCCTTCGGCCTCTGCGTGCTGCGCTCGCTCGCGCTGGAGTTCGTCCCACCAGGCAAACCAGAGGTCGAAGGCGGCTTCGTTGGAGTCTGCCTCCCATGCTGCTTTGCCGAACGAGTTGATGCTTCGCTGTTTGGGCAGCTTGTTCTTCTCGATCCATCGTTCGAAACCGTTGTAGCCGCTCATGGGAACGGCCTCCTCAGCTGGCAGGCCATACATATGCTCCGCCACATTAATTCCCAGAATGAGGTACTCTAGCCCGTAGAGGTAGCGCTTGGACTCGTTCCCGAGGTACATCCCAGGTCGCTTCCGTACATGCTCGATGAACTCCTCGAAGTTGTGCATCTAGCCCCTGTCTCTACCGCTGCGGCGGTTCATCACCACCTGGATGAGCCCAATGCGGTCGACGCGGCCTTTGAGGTACTGCTCCATCATCAGGCTCGCGATCGGCGCGGCGGCGGTGGAGCCATAGCCCGCGTTCTCGACGAGGATGCCGACGGCGATCTCGGGGTCGTCCACGGGCGCGTAGCCGATGAACACCGAGTGGTCGTCGCCGCGCGGGTTCTGGGCGGTGCCCGTCTTGCCGGCCACCGTCACGCTGTCGATCTGCGCGATGCGGGCCGTGCCGGACGAGACCACGAGTTCCATGCCGCGGCGGATGATGTCGACGTTCTCCGGCGAGACCCGTAGGGGCTCCGACTCCCAGCGCGGCCGCAGCGTGTCGCCAGCGGTCGGGTTGATCTGGTGCTTCAAGAGGTGCGGCCACGGGAGCGAGCCGCCGTTGCCGATCGCGGCGGTGTAGCGCGCCAGTTGGAGCGGCGTCGTGCCCATGTCGCCCTGCCCGATGCCGAGGTTGA
Source organism: Bacteroidota bacterium (assembly GCA_039027055.1). Classification (GTDB taxonomy): domain Bacteria; phylum Bacteroidota; class Rhodothermia; order Rhodothermales; family Rubricoccaceae; genus JBCBEX01. The sequence continues at coordinate 8,067 of JBCCLD010000135.1, read as the reverse complement.
TCGTGAAGCCCGGCCCCCAGCCTCGCGGGAACGCCTCGTCGAAGTAGGTCGAGTCGGGGATGAGGCCGGGGTGCTGGTCGGGGAAGTCGATGGGCGCGAGCGTGCCGAAGCCGAAGCGGTTGGCCCAGGTGCTCCACGTCGTCAGGTCCATGCGCTTGCCGTTGATCTCGTCGTTCATCAGACGGTAGAAGAACGTGTTGCACGAGACCTGGATGGCCCGCTCCACGCCGATGGGGCCGTGAACACCGCCGAGGCACTTGAAGAAGCGCCCGCCGAGGAGGTAGCCGCCGCCACAGAAGAGCCGGGAGTCGCGCGTGATCATGCCCTCCTCTAGCGCCACGAGCGACATGAACGGCTTCCACGTGGAGCCGGGGGGCTGGAAGCTCTGCGTGGCGCGGTTGAAGAGCGGCCGGTCAGGGTTGCGGTAGACGTAGTCGACGAAGTCCTGCGAGAGGCGTCCGCGCCAGCGGTCGAGGTCGTAGTCCGGCGCGGAGACCAGCGCGATGAGCTCGCCCGTCTTGGGGCTGATGGCGACCGCCCCGCCGCGCTTGTTGACGAACAGGCTCTCGGCGAGCGCCTGCACGCGCGCGTCGATCGAGAGGTGCAGTTCCCAGCCTGCCTGTGGGTCGAGGTCGTCCGCGCCGTCCTTGTAGCGCGACACCTCCATGCCGTGCGTGTTGACGAGCACGAACTCGCGGCCGATGCGCCCGCGCAGCAGGTCCTGGTAGTGCGCCTCGATGCCCGCGATGCCGATCATGTCGCCCTGGCGGTAGCTCTCGTAGCGCGGCGAGGCGAGCTGCTGCTCGCTGATCTCGCGGACGTAGCCGAGCGCGTGCGCCAGTTCGGCCTCGCCGTGGTAGCGCCGCTGCTGCCGCAGCTCGAAGCCGATGCCGGGGATGCGGTACTGGTTCTCGCGCAGCCGCACGAACGCGCCGAACGGGATGTTCTCCATCAGCACCGACTCCTTGTAGCGGGAGTACTGCACCACGCGGTCGTAGCGGACCTGCATGAGCGAGTCCGAGACGCCGAGCAGGCGCGCGAGGTCGGGGAGGTGCTCTGTCTCGAAGCGCCGCGGCGTGACCGTGAGGTCGTAGGTGGTGATGTTGTCGACGAGGAGTTCGCCGTTGCGGTCGTAGATGTAGCCGCGCGCTGGAAGCACCAGCTTTTGCTCGATGGCGTTGTCCTCGGCCTCGTCGGTATACTGGCTCTGGTCGAGGATCTGCATCTGCACGAGCCGCGCGCCGAGCAGCCCAAACAAGAGCAGCACCGTCCCGGCGAAGACGCGGAGGTGCAGCGTGGAGCCGTCGTTGGTGGAGAAGGCAGACATGCCGGTCGAGGGTCGGGAGTCCTAGGTCGGGAGTCCTGGGTCGGGGGTCCTGGGTCGGGGGTCGAGGGTTGCGCAGGGCGACGGGGACGAGCCGTTTGGGCGCGGCTCGGAGTATACCGCATCAACGCGGCGCTGTTCGTCCTCCGTGCCTGGCTCGGCGTGGGTTTTCGGCGATTCTCTGGGACGGGGTCTCCAAGACTCGGCGTCTACCCAGCCGCCCTTCGATTGCTCGTTTTCCGTCTTTCGTCTATGTTGGCGAGCCGCATCGCGGTCGCATGCCACCCTAGACGTCCCCCCATGGCTCTGCTTCCCCCCTCGCAGACGCGTGCCTTCCTCCGGCCTTGTGTCCGCGAGCGCGCATGGGCGCTCCTCTGGACCATGGGTGCGTGGATCGTGGGTGCGTGGATCATGGGCGCGTGCCTCGTGAGCGCGGATCGAGCCCAGGCGCAGCCGCGCGTCACGTCGCCGTACAGCGTCGACTTCTTCGCCACCGAGGCGGGCCTGCCGGGGCATCACGTTTTCGACATCGAGCAGACGCCGGACGGCTACCTGTGGGTGGCCACCAACAGCGGCCTCGCCCGGTTCGACGGCCACCGCTTTGTGACGGCGGGCTCTCTCCTACCGGACGACCCCGGCCCCTCGCTCACGACAGCCCTGCACCGAGGTGCAGCGGACAGCCTGCTCATCAACGCCGCCACGGACGTGCTGCGCTACGCCCGAGGGCGCTCCGAGCGCATCGGGGTGCTCTCCGAGTCGATGCAAAGCTTCACGAGCCTCGCACAGGACCGCACGGGGCAGGTGTGGGGTGTTACGGGCACGAGCCAGCTCTATCGCCTGACGGACGGGCAGTTTGACGAGGCCCCGTATCGCATTCAGGCCCCCCTTGGGGGCGAGGACCTCCTCACGGATGCGAACGGCGACGTGTGGGGGGTCTACGGATTCCCGGCTACGCAGGCGGGCACCGCTGCCGATCCCGCCGCGGCGCGGTGCTGGCGGGCCGCCTCGGACACCCCCCAGTCCGGGCATGCCCTTGCGCGGCTCACCCCCACCCGCCCGGACCTGGGGCACCCCACCGCGTTCCCGTTCATCATCCCACGCCCCGCCCAGCGCGAGGCGCTCGCCGCCACGATCGACGCGGGGACGGTATCGCTCTTCACCCCAGCCGGTGGGGCCCGAGGGCGCTACACCCTCCCGGCCTCGGCCTGCCCGCTGCTGGTGGACCGGACCGGCGCGCTCTGGATGAAGGACGGCGCTGCGCTCGTCGCCTACGCGCCGGACGCCCCAGCGCCGCACGCGCGGCTCGACCTCGGGCTTCGCACGTTCGGGCTCCCCCCCGTCTTTGAGGACCGAGAAGGCACGCTCTGGATCGGCACCCAGACCCAGGGGCTCGTACGGGTTCGCCCGCAGCTGTTTCGCGTCTACACGACGACCCCCATCGCGGCCGACGCCCCGCTCCAATCCATTGTGCCGGGAGCGGACGGCTCGGTGCTCCTCATCGACAACGCCCAGCGGGTAGTGCGCGCCGCCGAGGACCGCCTCGCGCCAGCGATGCTCGGAAGCACCCCGCTCATCACGAACGGGCTCTACGAGGCCGAGTCCCGCCAGCGGCTCTTCCAGGACCCGCAGCGCTTCGACGGCCTCCGTGTGCCCCTGAACTTCTTTCGCGAGCGGAACGGGCAGGTCGAGAACTTTGCCCAGATCGCCCGCGAGCCGGGCTACGTCATCGACGAGTTCTACCCGGACCCTCGAGATCGCGAGATCGTGTGGGCCTACGGCGGCAACACGGTCCATCGTCTCCTCGACCCGTTCGGCCTCGCCCCCCAGGTCGCGTTGGTGCGCGACAGCTTGAGCAACGTGCGCCACCTGCTGCGGGACCGTTCCGGGACGATGTGGATCGCGACCCAGGGCGGCCTCGTCCGCTTGGACGGTGACACCGCCAACCCCTTCACGACCGCAGACGGGCTGCCTGACAACCACGTGCGCTACGTGCACGAGGACGCCGAGGGCGTGCTGTGGGTGGGCACCTACGGCGGCGGCCTCGTCCGCTACAAAAACGAGCGCTTCCAGACGGTCTCCGCCGCCGACGGCCTCGCCGAGGACATCGTCTCCGCCATCCTCGAAGACGACGCCGGGCAGTTCTGGATGAGCGGCAACCGAGGCATCCACCGCGCGTCCCGCGCCCACCTCAACGCGTTTCTGGACGGCGAGGCGTCCTCCGTACCGTCGGTCCGCTACGGGCGCGAGTCGGGGATCCTCAACCCGGAGACGAGCGGGGCTCCGGCCCTCAAAGCAGCAGACGGGCGGCTGTGGTTTCCCACCTTCAACGGGGCCGCCGTCGTGGACCCCAGCGACGCACTCCGGCTCGGCCAGGAGCCTCCCCTCGTGCAAGCGGAGCAGGTCGTCGCGGGAGACGATGTATTCGTGACCGAGCTAGGTGGCCCTATCCGCCTGGCCGCCGACCAGCGGCGCTTTGCCATCGACTACGTCGGGCTGAGCCTGCGGCACCCCGAGCACGTGACCTACCGCTACCGCCTCGACGGCCTCGACGCCGACTGGGTGGAGGCCGGGACCGAGCGGCGGGCGGCCTACACCAACGTGCCGCCGGGGACCCACACGTTCCGCGTCGAAGCCCGCACGCTCACGGGCGTCTGGAGCGCTGAGCCCGCGACGCTCACGCTCCAGATCGCGCCGTTCTTCTACGAGACGCTCTGGTTTCGCCTGGCGTGCGCGCTCGGCGCCCTGAGCCTCCTCGTCGGGCTGGGGCGTGCTCGGGCACAGCGTGCCCAGGCCCGCGAACGCGCGCTGAATACGCTCGTCCAGCAACGCACCCGCGCCCTCGAACGCGAGAAGCAGACCGTCGCCGTGCAGGCCGAGGCCCTGCGCGCCCTCGACCGCGCCAAGTCGAACTTCTTCGCCAACATCTCGCACGAGTTCAGGACGCCGCTGACCCTCATCATTGGCCCGCTCGAAGACGTGCAGGAGGGGCTCCACGGCCCGGTCGCGGCGCCTGTCGCGCAGCAGACTGAGGTGGCGTTGAGCAACGGCCGCCGGCTGCTGAAGCTCGTCAACCAGTTGCTCGACGTGGCGCGGTTGGAGTCCGGCAAGGAGCGCCTGGCGGCCCGTCCGCTCGCTGCCCGCGCCGCTCTTGAGCAGGCGGTGCTTCCGTTCGCGCCCCTCGCCGAGCGCCGGAGCATTGTGCTGGAGATGGACCTGCACGTCTCTCCAGAGCTGACCCTCTGGGCCGATCCCGACCAGTTGGAGAAGGTCGTCGGCAACCTGCTCAGCAACGCGCTCAAGTTCACGCCGAAGGGCGGGGCCGTGCGCGTGGCCGCGTACGCCGACGCGACGCAGCCTCGTGCCGACACCGAGCCCGTCGCGGGCGCGGCCAGCTCGCTCGGGGACGACCACGCCAGCGAAGGCCACCTCGTGCTGCACGTCGAGGACAGCGGTGTCGGCATCGCCCCCGACCACCTCCCGTACGTCTTCGAGCGGTTCTACCAAGCCGATGGCTCTTCCACGCGGCACCACGCGGGGACTGGGATCGGGCTGGCGCTCGTCAAGCACCTGGTCGAGTTGCACCAGGGGACCGTCGAGGTGACCAGCACCCTCGGGACCGGGACGACCTTCACCGTCCGCCTGCCGCTCGGCCGCGCGCACCTGACGGACCGCGACCTCGCGCAGGACGCGCTGGCCTCTGAAGACCGTGCAACCGGAGACCGTGCTTCTGAAGACCGTGCTTCTGAAGACCGCGCTGCTGGAGACGGGGCGCTGCTAACGAGCGTACCCCATCGTGGCATCGACGCCCCCGTCCTCAGCGAGGACCAAGAACGCCTCGACGTGCACGACGCCCCGGTCGCCGACGCTGCCTCGACCGAGGCGCACGCCAAGACGGTGCTCATCGTGGACGACAATGCCGAGGTTCGCCGCTACGTCCGCCAGCACCTGGCCCGGCGCTTCCGCGTGGTCGAGGCCGCCGACGGTCAGCAGGCGCTCGACCGCGCCCGCGTCCTCGTGCCGGACCTCATCGTGAGCGACGTCATGATGCCGAACCTCGACGGCATCGGGCTGTGCCGGGCGCTCCGAGCGGACCCGGACCTCGCCTTCCTCCCGCTCGTCCTGCTGACGGCCAAGGCCGAGGTGCAGGACAAGCTCGACGGCTTGCAGCAGGGCGCCGACGACTACCTCACCAAGCCGTTCAACGTGCGCGAGTTGGAGGTGCGCGTCGAGAACCTGATCGTGTCACGCCAGCGGCTCCGGGACCACTACGCCTCCGGGACCACGCCCAGCGAGCCTGTCTCCCTCCGCGCCTTCATCGCCGAGGAAGCCCTCACCGACGACCAGGCAGCGCTGCTGAACGAGGTGCGCACCACCATCGAGGCGCGGCTCGCCGACGAGGAGTTCGGCGTGGACGCGCTCGCGGAGGCCGTTGGGCTAGGCCGCAGCAGCCTCTACCGCCACCTCAGCGGCGTCCTGACCTGCTCGCCCATGGAGTTGATCTGGCACCTCCGCCTGGAGCGTGCCGCCACCCTGTTGCGCACGGAGCGCGGCACCGTGAGCGAGGTTGCCTACGCGGCGGGCTTCAAGAACGTGGGCCACTTCTGCACGCGGTTCAAGGAGGCATTCGGGCAGACACCGGCCGCCTATGCGGAGGCGTCCGCGTCGGAAGACGAGGCGTGACGTCCTGAGCCTGTTCACGAACGCAAGGTGAAGGGCTGCGAACGGCTCTGGACACCCCCTTCCGCGCCAGAGCTGCATCGCCGATGCTGGCGCATCGCCTGCTTCACGCGCCTTGAAGGGTCGGCCCAGCGCTCGTTCTCGCCTGCTTCCTCCATTCATGAACAGGCTCTGAATGGGACGGAGCACGTTGCGCTCCATTCCAAAAGATTCCATGAGGGTCCCATAGGATTCTACGAGCGTCCCAAAAGAGTCCGTGAGCGTCCCACGGACGGACGCCGAACGGATTGGGACGCTCAGGAAAGCCGAAATCGGCCCGGGTGCTTTGGTTTGAGCCCATGCCAGCCGGGGACTGTCCCCGGTGGTCCCTAGCCCTCCAGGTCTCGGCACCCCAGGCTCCCGATGCTTCTCAACCGCTCCGATAGCCCCATCACGGTCCTCCTCGTCGACGACGACAAGCCAACCCGTGACTACATGCGGGCCTGCCTCGCGACGCTGCCCGTGCGGCTCGTGGAGGCCGAAGACGGGCAGGACGCGATGGGCCTGCTGCGCGCGGGGCAGTGCGAACACGTGGCGCTCGTCGTCACCGACCTCGTGATGCCCCGGATGGGCGGCCTCGAACTGGAAGCCACGCTCCACGCCGACGCCCGCTGGGCCGACGTGCCCGTGCTGCTCGTGACCGGGCAGCCCGTCCCCAACCGCACGGGGCCGCTGCTGGGCAAGCCCTTCAACGCACGCCGCCTCACCGCTGCTGTGCGGCACCTCCTTCACCCATAGGTCCAGGCGTGTGCCAGACCCTCACCCAACCACCCTCTGTGATGCAGAACCTCTACCCCCGCGTGCAGCTCGTCTGCACCCTCCTCCTCATCGCCATGCTTCTAGCGCCTGGCATCGGCGCCCAGCCCACTGACCAGGAAGTCGACACCCCACATTCCGCCGAGCCCATCCTCTCGTTTGAGAACGGCAACTCGTTCTTCAGCTCGACAAGAAATGCTACCGACGACCCACGCTATACCCCATCCTGCCAGAGCCTGAGTGGCAAAGGCGTCTGGTTTGTATTCACGGTTTCCGAAACGCTATCCAACTTGATCGCACTCGACACCGAAGGCTCTGATTTCGACACGATTCTTTCCGTCTGGAGGGTAAGCAACGGCGACCTGACCGAGATCGCATGCAACGACGATGGCCTTCCGAACCGCCTGTCGAGGATTGAAGAAAGTTATGCGCGCGGGTTGAGCTACTACGTCCAAGTGTCAGGCTTTCAGGGTCAGAGTGGCGACCTCGTCCTGAACGTGTCTCCCTCGGCTCAACTGCGGCCGCCCTACGATGCGTTCGGCACGTGGCCGTTTGCTCTCCCGATGCTGCCCGGGCGCTCCCACCCGTCCAACAACGCCAATGGCGCAGAGGATGGCGAGCCTTCGCCCTCGTGCGTGACGGGTGGAGGAACCAACGACGACTGGCGCTTCTTCGTGCCCGAGACCAGCGGCTTCGTCACGCTCGACACGTTCGGCTCTGGGTTTGACACCGTCCTCTCGGTGTATCGCAGCAACAACGGTAGCCTCGGGGATGAGGTGGGGTGCAACGACGATGGAGGCACGGGAGACGACCTACGGAACTCTCGCCTCCTCAACCTTGAAGTGGAAGCGGGCGTACGGTATTTCGTCCGGGTCGCGGGCTTCCGGAACGACGATTTCGGCTTCATCCGGCTGAACCTCTCCGAGGTGACGGCCATGCCGGTCACCAATGAGGACGAGGCCGCCCCGGACGCGCTCGTGCTCGATGCGGCCTACCCGAACCCGTTCGCCACGCAGACGACGCTCACCTACACCCTGCCCACGGCTCAGGAGGCCCGCCTCGTTGCCTACGACCTGCTCGGCCGCGAAGTCGCCGTGCTCGTGGACGGCGTGCAGCCCGCCGGCACCCACGAGGCTGCGCTCGACGCGGCTGGGCTGCCGAGCGGGGTCTACGTGGTGCGCCTCGCCACGGAAGCGAGCGCGCGGACCCAGCGTGTTGTGGTGGCGCGCTAGCCCCCGCCCGCCTTCCACGGCTGCGCCCCCGGGATGCTC
>JBCCLD010000134.1:0-11128 GCA_039027055.1 Bacteroidota bacterium | reverse complement strand
TTCAACCACCGTCGCCTGCTGGAGCCGCTCGGGTATCTTCCTCCCGTAGAGTACGAGGAGGCGTTTCACCGTCGCCGCGAGACGCAAGACTTCGCAGCGATACTCAACTAACCTGGTCTCCGGTATTCCCGGGGCGGTTCAAGTCGCCAACCAATACCGCGGAAAGGATAGCAGAAACGACGCAGAGCAGGACACCAGCGAGCAGCACAGCTCATCGCTTCCGCGCGACGATAAACTTCGCCAGCCCCAGAAGCGCCGTCCTTGCTTCGGACTCTGGAAACGTCAGGAGGTCACCGATGGCCTCCGCGGCGAGGGCCTCCATGCGAGCGCGGGCGTAGGCGACGCCGCCGTTGTCGTAGACGAAGCGCACCACGCGATCCACGTCGGCACGCGACTTCTTGCGGCGCTTGACGAGCTTGCGGATTGCCTTCGCCTCGCGCGAATCGGCGTGGTCGAGCGCGTGGATGAGCGGCAGCGTGAGCTTGCGCTCCTGCACGTCGTTGCCGAGCGGCTTGCCCACGTCCACGTCGCCGTAGTCGAAGAGGTCGTCGCGGATTTGGAACGCGAGGCCGAGCGTCTCACCAACGTGGCGCAGGCGCGCGACCGTGGACGCGTCGTCCGTGACGCTGATCGCACCGCAGGCGAGGCACGCCGCGATGAGGCTGGCCGTCTTGTCGCTGATGATCTGGAAGTAGATCGCCTCCGTGGTGTCGAGGCGGCGGCTGTGCTCCAATTGGCTCAGTTCGCCCTCGGCCATGCGCCGGACGGCGTCGGAGACGGTGTGGAGGAGGTCGTAGTCCTTGGCGTCGAGGGCAAGGAGGAGGCCGCGGCTGAGGAGGTAGTCGCCGAGCAGCACGCCGACTTTGTTCTTCCAGAGCGCCTTGATCGAGAACACGCCGCGGCGCGTCTCGGCATCGTCCACCACGTCGTCGTGGACGAGCGTGGCGGTGTGGAGTAGCTCGACGAGGGCGGCTCCCCGGTAGGTCGTGTCCGACACCTCGCCGAGGAGCCGGGCGGCGAGCAGCACCAGGATTGGGCGAATCTGCTTGCCCTTGTGCTTCAGGATGTACTGCGTGACCTTGTCGAGTAGCCACACGTCCGACTTCATCGCCGCGCGGAAGTGCTGTTGAAACGCCACCAGGTCTGTCTCGATGGGCGCGCGGATCTCGGCCAGCGAGCGCGTCGGAGCCTGTGCAAGAAGTGCAGCCGGATCCGAGGGGATGTCTGCAGGAGGAGCGTCGGGAAGCACGGGGGCTAGGTTCGCCGGGGTGGGGAGGGCGATGGTGTCGGGCATAACGTGCCTCAGGCAACAACTTTCATTTTGAATTGAAAGCTGCTACGCGTCGGGCGGAGGCCTGTTGCGGACCCAGTCGAGACGCGCGCCGAAAAAGTTCCGAACAGCACAGCCGCTGCTGTAAACGGAACTAGGGCGTGTGGACATTGATCGGGTCAGGTGCTCACGAGACGCCGTTTGCGTCTCTGAAAGGCGCACGAGGAGCGCGATCCCGTAGGATCGAGTGACGAGTGGACCCCCCATTCTGTAAAGGTGGGCGGAGGCCGAACGGAGGCCGTGAGCACCGATCAGACCGATTGTCCACACGCCCTAGTGCACACTCAAGGAGTCTTCTGCGCGTTCGGCTTTGGACGTGACAGGGTAGCTGATTCGGTCAACCACCCCTGTTCCCTCCTATCCAGGAGGGGGACTGCATTAGCAGCTTCCATACATGGCTTCAGATAACGCAAAAGACCGGTTGTCCATGCACTAGGGCACGTCGAAGTCACGGGTCGCCTTCAGGACGGCAAACCACTCCTGGCGCTCGAGTGTGAGCTGCGCAGCCTCAGCAGCAGCGCGAAGACGCTCCGTCTTTCCTGTGCCCAGCACAGGGCAGATGCCTGCCGGATGCTGCAGCACGAAGGCGAGTGCGACTTGGTCTAGCCCAGCGTTGTGGTGCTCCGCGATCTCGGTAAGTGTTGCACGCACGCGATCCGCCTGGTCGTCGTTGCCCGAGAAGAGACGGCCACCGCCGAGGGGGCTCCACGCCATCGGAGCGAAGCCATGCCGTACGGCGTGGTCGAGCGTGCCGTCGAAGAGCGCGTCGGTGTGGAGCGCAGACACCTGAACCTGGTTCGTGACAAGCGGGACGTCGAGATGCGCCTGCAGTGCATCGAACTGCGCCGGCGAGAAGTTAGACACGCCGAACGCGCGAACCTGGCCGGAGCGGTGTAGCGCATAGAACGCCTCGGCCACCTCGTAAGGGTTGAGAAGCGGATCGGGGCGGTGCAGCAGGAGGAGGTCGAGGTAGTCGGTGTGCAGGTTCGTGAGCGACTGCGCGACGGAGGCGTGGATGTGGGCCGCCGAGGTGTCGTAGTGCTTGACACGGTGGTCCGGACGTGCAGGCTGCACGAGCGCGATGTTGCACTTGGTGACCAACTCCATCTGGTGCCGCAGGTCTGGGCGAAGGGCAAGCGCCTCGCCGAAGAGCGCCTCGCACGAGTAGCCACCGTAGATGTCCGCGTGGTCGAACGTCGTCAGTCCGAGGTCGAGTGCGGCCTCGATCCAGTGGAGGCGCTGGGTGAGTGTGAGGTCCCACGCAGCGAGGTTCATGAGGCCAGGAATGATCCGGGTGACCTCGGGCCCGGACGGGTGCAGGCGGACGCGCATGGACAGGGAGCGGGAGAAGCATGCAAAAGGAAAAAGGGAGAAGGCAAAAAGGTAGCACCCTGGGGAAGTGTGCGGAGCGGAGTGCGCAGGTAGAAGTGCAAGTAGCGCGAGCTAGTGCTGCGACACATGGAGTAGGTCGGGTCGATAGCGATGACGGCGACGTGCGCAGCAAGGCGGCTGAGCCCACCCCACCGCGATGGGGTGGAGTCATAGCGGGGCTATGGCGAGCGAGGCCAACACACCCGCGGGCGGTGCAGGCGCGCCCGAACCCGACCGCATTGCTATGTCGCAGCAGTAGAGCGCTTTGACGTGACGCGTTGGTGAGGCGGAGTACCCTCAAACCCTATAAACCCAACACCGCCTTTCCAATCCCGCAACTGAGGCAGCCGCCCTGCGAGCAGCGAGCCCGGTGAAGTTGCTGCACGCCTTGTGCGTCGAGGGCGCTCTTGAGCGCAAAGCCGTGCTGGCGGTAGGTCCGCAGCAGCGCATCGCGTGGGGCGGGAAGCGCGTCGTAGACCTCGAGGACGCGGGCGTCGAGTGCGGAGTTGTCGGTGTGCTCAGCGTGGAGCAGTAGCAGCGGGAGGACGGCATTCGTCAGGATCACGTCGGCGCGTGCTTGGCCAATCGCAGCAGGCAAGCTCTTCGAGAGCCGACGGTCGAGGCGGACATGGGCGTCCCAGAACGCACCCGGCGCCGCCTGGCGCACGCGTTGGCGGAGCGACGCTACCGGCTTCGGCGCACGAAGGGCATCAAGGAGCAATCCCAGCGCGTCCGTGCCGAGCAGGCCGCCCGCGCGGGTGAGCGCTACCGCCTGTGCGATCCGGCGCGGGGGAAAGTTGGCCGGGCGCAGCCGGAAGTACTGCCACTCGACCGCGCTCATGCGACGTACGGGAACTCGCTCATCAGCGACGGCAAAGCGCGCGCGCAGGTCGAGGGCGTAGGCCGCCGTGTGGGTATCGGCCCCTACGAGGGCGTGGTGGCAGGGGAGGAGGTCCGCAGCACCCAGCAGGAGCGCCTCCGCGTCGCGCGGATCGCGGCAAGCGCGCAACGTGGCGAGCGGGAGGCGTAGCGCCAGGTTGTGCATCGCGTCGGCATTCGGGCTGTAACCGAGCGCCCGCATCGTCTGACGGTAGAGCAACTCGTCGAGGTCGGGTGTGCTCGCATAGGCCCGTGCAAAGAGCGCCGCCTTCGCGCGGACCCGCTCGATGCCAAGCCGTCGGATTTCGTCCTTCTTGACCCGCTGGGGCACGCGCTCGACCGTGGGGGCGCATGGAAAATCGGGGTGTGGCTGGGCGTAAAAGTCACGCAGAAGCTTGCGTAGCGAGGTCTGCAAGTGCGGGTAGAGGACGACCTCCGGGAGCAGCGTTCCATCGTGGCGGTGGAGCGTGCCCGTATGGGCGTCGTCACATAGGACGACGTGGAGGACCGTGCGATCGTAGCGCGGGTCTTCGTGGTGCCGGTGCACCAGCCACTCACCCGACGTGCGGTGGACCTCCACGTCGCCGCGCCAGTCCAGCATGAGGCCGCCCTGCGTGGTCAGGCGCAGGTGCGCCGCCCGGAAGTCTGGCCCGCCGTCCGTGTTGAGCGTGCCGGGGTCGAGGATCATGACCGTTGCCCCTTCCGTCGTGCGGAGGTCCGTCGCATCGAACCGGCGCTGCTGCCAGACTTCCTGGATCACCGCCTCGGGAACGTGCGCCACGCGGGCGTCCGGCTCGTGGAGGTCGACCCGAACGGGAGGGGCTTGCCACTCATAGACGGTGACATCGTAGCGCGTGACGGGTTCGCCGAGGCGGTCCAGGAAGGGAGTGTTGCGGAGCGCACCGTTTAGCCAGTCACACTCCAGGAGCGCAGAGCGGAGTTCAGGCGGAGCCGGGAGCGTGAGCATAACGACGGCGGGCTGTGTGCGCGAGGGTAGGCTGTGGTAGAAAGACAACCGACGCGGCTTCACGTAACCTCCGTGTGCGTGTTCGTCCCGAGATCGTCGCGCTTGACATGCGAGGGCGGACGGAAGCACCTTCTGCGGTCTCCCCCGAAACCCACCCATTGTTGCCATGGACCGCCGCCGTTTTCTCCGTGATGCCCCTGTGCTTGGTGCGGGCGCTGCCCTAGGCGCGGCCTGCTCCGGCGAGCCTGCCGAGGCGAATGCCCCTGCTGTCCAGACCGCGGAGCGCGTTCGGTGGCGGCTCGCGTCGAGCTTCCCGCGCTCCGCCGAGATCATCTACCGCGCTGCGGAGCACCTCGCCGGGCGGGTGAGCGCGCTCACGGACGGCCGCTTCCAGATCCGCGCGTACCCAGCAGGCGAACTCGTCCCCGGCCTCCAGGTCCTCGACGCGGTCCAAAACCGCACCGTCGCCTTGGGGCACACGGCGGGCTACTACTACCTCGGCAAGAACGAGGCGCTCGCCTTCGAGACGGGCGTGCCATTCGGTATGACCGCGCGGCAGCACAACGCCTGGATGACCGACGGCGACGGCCTCGACGCCACGCGCGGGCTGCTCGCCGACTTCGGTGTGCTCAACTTCCCCGGCGGTAACACGGGCGTGCAGATGGGCGGCTGGTTCCGCGACCCGGTCGAGACAATGGCCGACCTGCAGGGGCTCAAAATGCGCATCCCCGGCCTCGGCGCGCGCGTCATGGACCGCCTCGGCGTCAACGCCCTCACCCTCGCGGGCGGCGAAATCTTCCAGGCGCTCGAACGCGGCGCCATCGACGCGACGGAGTGGATCGGTCCCTACGACGACGAGAAACTGGGCTTCTTTAAGGTGGCGACGAACTACTACTTCCCCGGCTGGTGGGAGCCCTCGGCGATGCTCTCGTTCTACGTCAACCAGGCCGACTACGACGCACTCCCGGCCAACTACCAAGCTGCCCTGGACGTGGCGGCTGCGGAAGCCAACGCGCGGATGCTCGCCGAGTACGACGCGCAAAACCCCGCGGCGCTCGCGCGGCTGCTTGATGCCGGCGTGACGCTGCGCCCGTTCTCCGAGACGATCCTCACGGCCGCGCAGGAGGCATCGATGGCGATGTTCGAGGAGACGGCGGCGGCCAACCCTGCCTACCGCGCAGTCTACGACGGCTACCGGCAATTCCAGCAGGCGTCGCGTCGCTGGTTCGACGTCGCTGAGCAGGGCTATGCGCGCTTTCAGTCGATGCGGTCGGTCTAGCCGCGCCCGGGTTGCACGGACGCTGGTACGTGTATTGCGCACCGAAGCGCTATCCGTGTACGTTCTGGGTGCACGTCGCTCCGTCCTGCTCGCTTCTCCCCGCGCTGCTGCCCTTCGCTACGTCCGCTCGTCTCCGCACCCGACCCGCTGTGGGCATGGCCTCCAGGCCGAACTGGATCCTTCTCCTCTTGATCCTCGCCGCGCCCGCCGCCGCGCAGGAGGTCATCCGTGGCGACCTCGGCGCCGTCCGAGACACCCTTATCCTCGACGACCCCGCCGCCCAGCTATCGTTGCAGCCGGGCATCGTCCCTGGCTCGGCGCGGCTTACGCTCGACGGCGCCCCGCTCGACAGCACCGCCTATCGCCTCGACGTTCAGACGGGTGCCCTCGATCTGTCGCTCGGCTATACGCCCAATCCGGGGGCCGTTCTCGTGGCGGTTTACCGGACGCTGCCTTTCACGCTCGATCCGCTCTACGCCCGCCGCCGCATCGTCATCGAAGACGACAGTGCCCGAGCCGGCCCCATACGCGTCGTGGAGGCGGAGCGTGACGCCGCCGACCCGCTCTTCGCCGACAACCGGCTCCAACGGCGCGGCTCGATCTCGCGTGGGCTCACCGCCGGGAGCAACCGCGACGTGTCCGTCGAGTCGGGGCTGCGCATGGAACTGCAGGGCGAGATCACCGACGGCGTACGCGTGCAGGCTGTGCTCACCGACGAGAATACGCCGATCCAGCCCGAAGGCACGACGCAGCGGCTGAGCGAACTCGACCGCGTCTACATCCAACTCGACACCGACCGCGGCCAGGCGCGCCTCGGCGATGTCGATCTCGCCTTCTCGGGCACCGAGTTCGCCTCATTCCGGCGGCGGCTCCAGGGCGCGGCTCTTTCGGCGGAGGTGCCCGGTGCATTCGGCGGCGCGTTCGCAGGCGGCGAGGTGACCGTGGCGGGCGCCGTCACGCGTGGCCTATTCCGGTCGCAGGACATCGTCGCCATAGAAGGCGTGCAGGGGCCGTACCGCCTCTCCGGGCGTGAGGGCGAGGCATTCATCATCGTTATTGCAGGCAGCGAGCGCGTCTACCTCGACGGGCGGCTCCTCACGCGCGGCGAGGCCAGCGACTATGTCATCGACTACGCGACGGGCGAGCTCACGTTCACGCCGCGCACGCTCATCACCACCGAGCGCCGGATCACCGTCGATTTCGAGTACACGACCTCCGAGTTTTCGCGCACGCTCGTCGGGGCTGAGGCTACGATGCGGTTCGGCGCGGTTCAGTCCCGTGGAGCAGGGCGCGGCCTGCGCGCCAACCCGAGAGCGACGCTCGGCGTGACGGTGCTGCGTGAGGCGGATGGGGCCGCGTTCGGCGACGAACTCGGGCTCACCGAGGCCGACCTCGACAGCATCGCCATCGCGGGCGACGCCGACCTCTTCATCTCCGGCGCGACGCCCGTGCCGTTCGAGGAGGACGAGAACTTCGCGCTCTACGCCCAGCAAGACACCACCTTCAACGGGCAGACAATCCGGATCTTCGTCCCTGCGCGGCCCGGCGACAGCCCCGTCTTCCGCGTCCGCTTCACCCGCGTCGCGCCCGGCGCAGGTGACTACCGCCGTAGCAACGAGGGCATCAGCGGCATCCTGTTCGAGTGGGTTGGCACGGGCGGCGACTATGTCCCGCTGCGCCGCCTCCCCAAGCCCGAGTCGCAGCGGCTCGTGGACCTGACCGGCCGCGTGATCGTCGTGCCCGGCGTCGAGGTGTTTGGCGAGTGGGCCGGCTCCGCGCGCGACCTCAATACGCTCTCGGACCTCGACGACGGCGACAACGACGGACAGGCCTACATCGCCGGGCTGCGCCTCGACTCGCTCGCCGTCGGCTTCGGAGCTGTCTCGGGGAGCGTGCAGCGGCGGCTGCGGCAGGCGCGCTTCGAGACGTTCGACCGCGTGCGCGCCGTCGAGTTCAACCGGACGTGGAACCTCGGCCGCACCGGCAGCGCCGTCGCGGGCCTCGACTCGTTGCGCGAAGTCGCGACCGAGGCCGCCCTGCGATGGGCCCTCAGCAATGAACAGGGCGGCGGTGGCTATGTGCAGGGCGAAATCGGCTGGCTCGACCTGTCGTCAGCATTGGGGGGAGGCGGTACCGCAACGGCCTCCACGTTTGGCAGCCGTCGCCAGGCCATCGAAGCAGGGTGGGGCAGAGGCAGCGGGCTGCGGCTGCGCTACCGGCTCGACCGCGCGGCGAGCGAGAACGATGGGCTCTTTTCGACCACCACGTTCGGTGCTGGTCCCCAACGCGAGGACGGCACCTTCCTGCGGCAGAGCGCCGAGGCAGCACTTCCGTTGTTGCAAAACCGACTGACGCCGACGGTCGCCGTCGAGCAAGAGCGGCGCGCCCAGGAAGTCGCTCGGCTCGGCCAAACCGTCGCCGATAGCCTCCGCGCCGAGTCGTTTGCCTTCGTCGCCGTGCGGCCGGGGCTAGCCTGGACGACGCCGCGCCTCTCGGCCTCGGCCTCCATCGAGTTTCGCCAGGAGGAAGAGCCCATCGCGGGCGCGTTCGCCGAGAGCGCCACAGGGCGGACCCTGGCAGTGGAGGCCAGCTACCGTCCCAGCAGCGTCTTCCAGACCGAGGCGCGCGTGAGCGCCCGCCGCCGCTCGTTCACCGACGCCTTCCGCGAGGCAGGCCGCGCCGATACCGACGCCCTCGCCGTCCGCTGGACGACCCGCGCCACCCCGCTGCGCCGCGCCGTCGCGTTCAGCAGCACCTACGAGGCGCTCACCGAGCGCACCGCGGTCGCCCAGGAAACGTATGTGCTCGTCGGACCGGAGCTAGGCGAGTTCGTCTGGGACGACACCAACGGCGACGGCGTCCCGCAGGTGGACGAGTTTCGCCCCGAGGTGACGCCGCTCGAAGGCACCTACGTGCTCACGTTCGTCCCGGGCGATGACCTCGTGCCGACCATCGGCGTACGGGCGCAGGCGCGTCTCGGCCTCGAACCCGAGCGCCTCATCCCGCGCGACGCCCCTAGCTGGCTCCGCGCCCTCCGCGCCATTTCGACGCAGACCACCGTCGACGTGCAGGAGCGCTCCACGAGCCGGGACCTCGCGGGCGTGTACCTCCTCAATCCCGGCGACTTGCAGAATGAAAACACGCTCCAGGGCCGCTTCCGGCTCGTGCAGGACGTGACGCTGTTCCCGGGCCAGCCGCGCTACGGTCTGCGCTTCACCGGCACCGCGCTCACGCGCACGAGCCAACTTGCCGCCGGACGGGAGCGGGGCCGCCTCCGCAGTCTCCGCGCCGACGGTCGCCTCCGTCTCGTCGACCCGCTCGAACTGCGCCTCGACCTCAGCACCGAGCGCGACGCCAGCACCAGCGACGCGTTCTCGTCACGGAGCTACGACATCCGCAGCCGCGCCGCTGAACCGACGTTGGCGTGGACGCCCACGCCCGCCGTGACGCTCTCGGGGGGCGTCGCCTACGGCCGCAAGGAAAACCGCACCGCCATCGAAGGGCAAGCCACCGGTGCAACGGTGTTTCGGCTCCCCGTGGACGCCCGCTTCGCCGTCGCGCGGCGGCTGCAGCTCACCGCGCGTGCCGAGCGGTCGAACGTGGCCGTGGAGGGCGGCAGCGCAACGGGCCTCGCCGCGTTCGAACTCACCGACGGTCGCGGGGCTGGCACATCGTACCTGTGGGGCGGGACGCTGCAGTACACCATCAACGCGTTCCTGCGCGCCTCCGCCACCTACGACGGCCGCGCTCCCGCGGAGGCCCCTACCCTGCACACGGTGCGTATGCAGGTCACGGCGGTGTTCTGAACGGATCGGCCGCGGAGTAGCATACTGACAGTATGAGGCGATTGACGGCATCGAATTAAATTGACTATATCCATGAATAGGTCTACTATATAGCGACCGTTTGCAACCCTCTGTCCCTTTCGGCACCGACACCGAGCCGGTCTCGTCAAGTCGCTCCGATCCGCGAGCCGTAGCGTCACCCGGCTCAACCGCAAGCCTGGATAGGCAGGGCCCACATCGGCTCCCACTACACGATTCGATGGGCGACGCAGAACAGGTTCCGAATCGCAGCGACCGCTTCTTCCTCCACTTCATCTCCGCAGGTTCCTATGCAGTCCATGCCGCAGCATCCCAACATGCTCCCCGATACCGTCACGACGGAGATCATCGCCGCCGACGACGCGGGGCGGGCTCGTGCGCAGCGCCTCCTCGACCTCTATGCGCTGATCTCGACGAATCCGACCCTGGACGGCATTCGGGACTACATCGCGGACGATTACGTCCAGCACAGCCCCATGCTGCCCGACGGCCCCATGGGCGTTGCGATGTTCTTCCAGGCGGTCGTGGCGCAGTACCCGGCGCGTATCGACGTGCACCGGATCATGGTGGTCGGCGACTGGGCGATGGCTCACGTCAACTTCCGCAACCTGAACACCGACGACCCCGAGGACCTAGGGATGGCAGGCGTTGACATCTACACCTTCGGCCCCGACGGCAAGCTCACCGAGCACTGGGACGCCGTCCAGCAGGTGCCAGCGACCTCGACCAATCCGAACGGCATGTTCCTCAAGGTTCGGGACTAGACGGCATCGGGCCGCGACCGCCGGAGCCAATCCGAGGCGGCCTGAGTCTTACAGCTTCGCTAGGAGGTCGGCGAACTGCTTGCGCTCGGTCGGCGAGAGCGGGAGGAGCAGGTCGGCGATGATGCCCTCCATGATGTCAAGGACCTCGTCGACGAAGACGCGGCCCTTCGCGGTGAGCGTTAGCACCGTGATGCGGCCATCGTGTTCGTCGCGGTGCTTCGCGATCAGCCCGCTCGCTTCGAGCTTCTTGATGACCCGCGTCATCTGCGAGCCGTCCCGGCAGAGCTGGTCGACGAGACGCTGGATGGGGGCAGGCTCGATCCGCGACAGCACCGTGAGGATGATGCACCCGAGCGGCCCGATCCGGTCCACGTCGACCTCCGGGATGCGGCGATGCATACGCCCGTCGATGCGCCGCATGATCCGGTCGAGGTGGTGAACCACTTCATGGTATTCAGCCATCACACGTAGGCAATTGCTTGTCGAAGTCCGGCGTCCCGGCGAATGAGCATGAGCAAACGTTCCTGCGACAACCGGCGAGGCGTAGCCGGTGGGGAACGGGGCACGGCTGCGTTGTGCAACGTGAACCAGCGCGTTCGAACCTGAAAGCGAGTGTGGTGATCCATGCAATGAGGTGTCGTAGCCGCCGATACTGCTCACCCTCTGCGTGCATGTGACGGCGGCGTATTGTAGTAGTACCACGCACCAGACCAT
>JBCCLD010000133.1:0-11144 GCA_039027055.1 Bacteroidota bacterium | reverse complement strand
GGAGGGGAGCTACGGTCCACGCCTCTAAGCACCGCTACACGTCGCTCTATCTAAATGGAACATCACAAATCGAAGATCGAAAACCTCCCCTCCCCGTCTGATCCGGCTGCGGTGGAGGCGCTGGCGGCGGCCTACGGGCGGCTGCGCCGGGAAGTCGGCAAGGTGATCGTCGGGCAGGAGGCCATCGTGGAGGGCGTGACGGTGTGCCTGCTCGCGCAGGGCCACTGCCTGCTCGTGGGCGTGCCGGGCCTCGCCAAGACGCTCCTCATCCGCACCCTCGCCGACGCGATCGACCTCTCGTTCAGCCGCATCCAGTTCACGCCCGACCTCATGCCGGGCGACATCACTGGCACCGAGATCATCGAGGAGGACCCGGCGACCGGCCGCCGCTCGTTCAAGTTTGTCAAAGGCCCGCTCTTCGCGCAGGTCATCCTCGCCGACGAGATCAACCGCACGCCGCCCAAGACGCAGGCCGCGCTCCTGGAGGCGATGCAGGAGCGCCACGTCACCGCCGCTGGGCAGACGTTCCCCCTCGACGCGCCGTTCTTCGTGCTCGCCACGCAAAACCCCATCGAGCAGGAGGGCACCTACCCGCTGCCCGAGGCGCAGCTCGACCGCTTCATGCTCAACCTCTGGCTCGACTACCCGAGCTTCGAGGACGAGGTGGCCGTGGTCCGCAACACGACCGGGGCCGCGAAGCCCGTCATCGAGCCGGTGCTGAGCCTGGACGAACTCAAGCTCTTCCAGGACCTCGTGCGCCAGGTGCCCGTCGCCGACAACGTGATCGAGTACGCTGTGCGCCTTGCGACGCGGACGCGCCCGGGCCGCGACGGCACGCCCGACTTCGTCAACGAGTACCTGTCGTACGGGGCGGGGCCGCGCGCGTCGCAGTACCTCATCCTCGGCGCGAAGGCGCGGGCGCTGCTCGACGGCCGCGTGACGCCGCTGCGCGAGGACGTGCAGGCGATGGCCGTCCCGGTGCTGCGCCACCGCATCGTGACCAACTTCAACGCCGAGGCGGAAGGCGTCTCGCCCGTGGACGTGATCGGCAGGATTGTCGATTTATGATGGCTGATGTGGGGTTGTTGATTTGCGACGGGTGATGTGGGATTGTTGATAGGTGGCTTTGGAAGTTCGATCTCAGCAGCAATCGAACAGCGTACATCCTAAATCGAAAATGACCGTGGCTCAGTCTCTCCCTGCTCCGCTGGAGGCCGTCCTAGACTCGGCTGCTGTGGACTCGGCGCAAGTCGGCGCCGCGCAGGCCGCGCAAGCTGACGCGGACACGTCGGCCATCGGGCAGCTCAACGAGGCCATTGAGGAGACGGGCCGCGCCTTGGCCGAGGGGCGCTTCGACCTGGTCTACGAGCAGCTCTCGGGAATCCTTATTTCGTTTGTCCTGGAGAACCTCGTGCCTGCACTGCTCGTGGGCGGGCTCTTCTGGGTGATCTACAAGATTGTCACGGGCGTGCTCGACCAGGCGCTCAAGCGCAGCAAGCGGCTCGACGCGGGCGTGCGGAGCCTGCTCGTGAAGTCGGCACGGCTGCTGCTGGGCGTCTTCGGCGTGATCCTCGTGCTTGCCCAGCTCGGCATCGACGTGACGGCGGCGGTGGCGGGCCTCGGCATCGCAGGCCTCGCGCTCGGCTTCGCCGCGCGCGACACGATGGAAAACCTCATCGCGGGCGTGACGGTGCTGCTCGACCAGCCCTTCCGCGTGGGCGACAACATCGAGGTGGACAGCATCTTCGGCACGGTCACCGAGATCACGCTCCGCTCGACGCGCCTGAAGACGCTCAACGCTGAGATCGCCATCTTCCCCAACACGGTGATGATCACGAGCCGCGTGGTCAACCATACGATGCTCGACACGCTACGCGTGGTGGTGTCGTTCGGCATCGCCTACAAAGAGCGCCCGCAGCAGGCGCGTGAGGTGGTGCTGGGGCTTACCGAGGGCGACGCGCGGCTGCACCCGTCGTATGCCCCGAAGGTGGTGGTGACGGAGATGAGCAGTTCGAGCGTGGACATGGAGCTGCGGGTCTACCTCAGCAATCCGCGCCAGGAGGTCATGGTCCGGCTCGACTACAAGGAGCAGATCTTCGAGGCGCTCAAGGCGGCCGGCATCGAGATCCCGTTCCCGCACCTGCAGCTCTTTATCGACGAGGCGAAGGCGTTCGACGACGCGCCGTTCCTGCAGCGCGCGCTCGGCGACGGCGGCGGCGCGGGCGCACGAGCCGAGGCGTAGGTAGCTTCGCAGTATGGAGGTGTGCACGTGTGAACGTATGGACGTGAACGACCTTCATAACCCAAGTTGTGTGCCATAGCTCGGCGCTGCGCTGCGGACGGTTTGTGAGGAGTAGGGAGTGGCGCGTCTAGCGCCCTTTGCACCCCCTACTCCCCACCCCCGACACCCTCCGCGTTGAGAACGTCGCGGATAGGGCACCAGTTGAGTTTCATACGTCCGCACCTCACACCTGCCTGCTCTGACGCCGTGCTGCTCTGGTCCCGGCTCCGCGCTGAAGTGGCGGCGTACCCGCGTGCGTTCTGGGTGCTGTGGCTCGGCACGCTCGTCAACCGGCTCGGGCTGGTGGTGGTGCCGTTCCTGACGCTCTACCTCACGACGGAGCGCGGGCTGCGCCCAAGCTGGGCGGCGGCGCTGCTCTCCGGCTACGGCCTCGGCGCCTTCCTGTCGAGCTTCGCAGGCGGCGTGCTCGCCGACCGATGGGGACGACGTCCGGTGTTGCTGATGGGGCTGATGGGTGGCGCGGCGCTCGTAGCGCTGGTGCCGTTCGTGACCGCGCTACCTGCGCTCGCCGTGCTCGTGATCGCACTCGGGTTCGTGACCGAGTCCTACCGCCCCGCGGTATCGGCGGCGATCGTCGACCTCGTGGCCGAGGAGCAGCGCACGCGGGCCTTCGCGCTGTTCTACTGGGTCATCAACGTCGGCACGGCCATCGCGCCGGTGCTGGGCGGCGCCCTCGTGCTGTGGTCCTACGACCTCCTCTTCGCCCTCGACGCCGTGACGATGCTCGTCTACGGGTTTGTCGTCGCCGCGCTGATCCCGGAGACGCGCCCGTCGCGAAACGCTGAGGCTGGAGCCGATGCGTCTGGCGCGGAAGGGCCGCCCACCGCTCGTGCGCTCGACGCGCTGCGGGACCCGGCGCTGCTCGGGCTTTCGGCGTGCACGCTACTGCTAGCCGCACTGATGTTCCAGAGCCTCTCGGTGCTGCCGCTCGTCATGGCGTCGCAGGGGTTGCCGGAGACCGCCTATGGGTTCGTGGCGGCGACCAACGGGCTGGTGATCGTGTTGCTCAGCTTGCCCATTGCGCGGTTCGTGGAAGGCCGACGACCGGGCGCGGTACTGGTGAGCGCGGCGCTGTTGTTCGCGGCGGGCTTCGCCTTGCACATCCCGGCGGCATTGCTGGGGGGCCACGCAGCCGCCACGGCAGTGTGGACGCTCGGCGAGATCGCGCTCGTGACGGTCGCGCCGGTGATGGTGGCGCGGCTCTCGCCAGACGCGCTGCGGGGGGCCTACCAGGGCGTATATGGTGCGGCGTGGGGGCTGGCGTTCCTCGTCGCCCCGCTCGCGGGCGGGGTGGTGTTCGAGGAACTGGGCCGCCAGGCGCTCTGGATGGGGTGTGTAGGCATCGGCCTCGTGGCGGCGCTGGGGTTTGCGAGCCTCGCCCCGCAGATGCGGGAGCCAGCCTCGGGGATGGCCTGAGGAGACCGCCGGGGCTTCTGCCGAGCGGACGCCGGGCGTTTCTGAGAAGACTAAGGCATGAACGTTTTGAACGTTTTATTTCAGTCGTTTCTGAAACCACCGACCGCTCGTTCCGTTGTAGCAGTCCTCTCTCCCAGCCGCATCTCTAGCCATCCGGCACATCTCCGGCTCCGCCTTCGTGGGCATCCTCAGCTCCCGGCGCACGGCCGCCAACCTCCGCCGCCATGACTTCCTCGGCCCCCCGCTTTGACCTGCGCGGTCGCGTCGCACTCGTAACGGGTGCCTCGTCCGGCATCGGTCGCGCCACCGCCATCGAACTCGCCCGCTCTGGCGCGCGGGTCGTCATCAACTACCCGTTCCTCTCCGAGGAGGCTGCTGCCCGCGAGACGCTGCGCCTCGTGGAGCAGGCTGCGCGCGCGTCGGCTGCGCTGCATCGCCACGTTGCTGGCGATGGCGGCACGACGGCGCTCCCCGCCGTCGCGGTTGGCGACGAACTGCCGCCGCGCCCCGACATCCCCTCGATCGGCCTGCTCGTGCGCGCCGACGTGTCGCAGGAGCACGACGTCCGCCGCATGTTCGAGGAGATCGCTGCGGTCTACGGCCCGCTCGACATCTTGGTCAACAACGCGGGTGTCCAGATCGAGGCCCCGTCGCACGAGGTCACGATGGACGACTTCGACAAGGTGCTCAGCGTCAACCTGCGCGGGGCGTTCATGGTCGCACAAGGTGCGATCCGCCAGTTCCGCGCCGCGGGCAAGCCTGGCACCATCGTCAACCTGTCGAGCGTGCACGAGAAGATCCCGCGCCCGAGCTACGTGTCGTACTCGATCAGCAAGTTCGGCATCAAGGGCATGACGCAGACGCTCGCCCTGGAGTATGCCAACGACGGCATTCGCGTGAACGCCGTGGCCCCGGGCGCCACCGAGACGCCGATCCAGAGCTGGCTGCACGACCCGGCGCAGACGGCAGTCGTGGCGTCGCACATCCCGCAGAAGCGCATCGCGCAGCCGCAGGAGGTCGCGCACGCCATCGCCTACCTCGCCTCCGATGCGTCGCGCTACGTCACCGGCCAGACGCTCTTCATCGACGGCGGCCTGACGCTCTACGCCGATTTCCAAGAACCCTGGAGCGGCTGAGGACGGCGCATCTGCGCGCCTCCACCATGCCTCAGCCAGCCTCCTGGCGGCCCTGTCTCTCGGAGGCAGGGCCGCGTGTGTTTTGCAGAAAGGCAGAAGTTGGAACGGAGATGTAGGAAGTGATCGCTTCGGTTTTGCGAGGTCATGTTCGCCGCCGCAACCGCCGGAGCCACGTGCGGGGCGGCGGAGGGCTGGCACGACAGATGCTCCCACGGTGGTCTTTGAGGTGCACGTGGCCTCCGAGCTCCCAGGCCACCCCCGTACGTCCGACTTCTTCCCTCTCGCTTGCTATGTACCCTCCACGTCGAACACACGCGCCTCCTCGCGTTGCAAGGCATCAATGACGCGGGCGATGTGCTCGCTCTCGTCCACGCCGAGCTCGGCGATGCCCTGCTGGATGTCGGCGCGGCTCACGGCGGCGGCGAACGCCTTGTCCTTGAGCTTCTTGCGGACCGACTTCACCTTCATCCCGCCCATCCGCGTGGGCCGCACGAACGCGACGGCGGTGACAAAGCCCGAGAGTTCGTCCACGGCGAAGAGCGCCTTGGCGAGCAGGCTTTCGCGGGGGGTGCCCGAGTAGAGCGCGTGCCCAAGGATGGCCGTGCGGATGTCCTCCGAGACGCCGAGGCGTTCGAGTTCGCGCACGCCGACGTACGGGTGCTCGTCGGTGCTCGGGTGGCGCTCGTAGTCGAGATCGTGGAGCAGCCCGGTAATGCGCCACGTCTCCTCGTCCTCGCCGAAGTGTTGGGCGTAGCGCGCCATGCTCGCGGCGACGGCGAGGCCGTGACGGCGCAGGCTCGCGGTGCGCGTCCAGTCGAGGAAGAGGGCTTCAGCGTCGGTGTAGGTCATGAGTTGGAAGGAAAAGGAGGAGGGCAGAGTTCGAAGAGCGAACACGCACGATGTCGTGTGAAACATATCGGAGCGGAGTCGCTAGCCGAGCGCCCTGGCTCAGATTGCCCCGCGTGCCTTCAGGGCGAGATAGCGGTTGATGGTGTCCACAGTGAGCGTCTCGGGCGTCGTCAGCAGCGCGCCGATGCCGTGGCGCTGGAGCGTCCGCGCGACCTCCTCCTGCTCGTAGGCGAACTGCTCCGCAACGGTCTTGACGTAGACCTCGCTCACGCGCTCGGCGGGCCGTCCGCGCAGGTCGCGCAGCGCCGTGTTCTCGAAGAAGACGACCACGAGGCGGTGCTGCCGCGCGATGGCACGCAGGAGGGGCAGCCGTCGTTCGAGGCTCGCGCGCGTCTGGAGGTTGGTGAAGAGCAGCAGCAGGCCGCGCTGCGGGAGCTGGCGGCGCACGGTCGCGTAGAGCGCCTCGAAGTTGGGGTCCTGGAAGCCCGGCTGCTGCGCGTAGAGCGCTTCGAGCAGGCGCGGCAGCTGCGTGCGGCGGCGCGACGCCGGTAGCACCGTCTTCATGCGCGCGTCGAAGGTGACGAGGCCGGCCTTGTCGTCCTTGAGCAGCGCCACGTTGAGCAGCACCAGCGCTGCGTTGATGGCGTGGTCCACGAGCGTCATGCCGTCGAAGGGGTCGCGCATCGCCCGGCCCATGTCGATCACGGCGTAGATGGGCTGCGCCCGCTCGTCCTGGTACTGGTTGACCATCAACGTGCCGCCGTGGCGGAGGTCGCCGCTACGGGCGGTGGCCTTCCAGTTGATCGCGCGGCGGTCGTCGCCAGGGACGTACTCGCGGATCTGGTCGAACTCCATGGTGTGGCCGATGCGGCGTACGCGCTTGACGCCGACCTCGGCGAGGCGGTTGCTCTCGGCTAGGAACGCCCACCGCCGCATCTGGAGGAACGACGGGTAGACCTTGACCTCCTGGTCGGCCTCGGCGCGAACGCGGCGCAGCAGCAGCCCGATCGGCGAGGCGACGTAGGCGTTGATTGCGCCAAACCGATAGACGCCCCGCTCGACGGGCCGCACGGCATAGTCGATCGTGTGCGCCGCGCCGGGGCCGAGCGCGAAGCGGAAGTCGAGGTCGCGTTCCTGGAACTGCACCGGCACCTCGTCGATGAGGCGTACGCGGACGGGGAACGAGAAGCGGCTCGTCACCCGCACGGCGATGGGGTTGGGGTCCCCGTTGGAGAGCTTGTCCGGGACCTCGCGCTCCAACGTCAAGCCGCCGCGGTCGCCGCCGCGTCCCCCGCCCCTGAACCAGAGCAGGACCGCGTCCATGAGCACCGCGACGAACAGACCGAGCACCGCCAGCCGTGCTAGGCCTTCCACGAACGGCACCCAGTAGCCCAGCACAAACAGCGCCACGATTGCCCCGAGCGCGACGAACAGCCGCGTCGGCGCGTAGAGGTCGAGCACCGTGCGCCAACGCGCGGGAGGTTTCGTCGCGCGCTCGTCGGAGGCCGCGCGCTCGTCGGAGGCCGCGCGCTCGTCGGAGGCCGCGCGCTCGTCGGAGGCCGCGCGCTGTTCGGGAGGTGAAGGAGACGCTGCCATCGCTCAGTCCTGGACGAGTTCGTCGCGCAGCGCAGCCAGGTGGTGCCAGCGCTCCTCAACGAGAGCGGCTCGTCGCTCGGCGGCCAGCACCGCCCCCATGGTCCCCAGATTGGCGTGGGCCGCATCCAGCAAGGCGAACTCAGCGTCGCGGAAGGCCAGCCACGCGCGCTGCGCGGTGAGGAGCGCCGCCCGCCCGTCGGCGTCGAGCGCGCGGCGGAGCGACTGGTAGACGGCGTTGAGCTCCTCGTCCCAGCGCTCGTACTTCACCGCGAGGCAGTCGAGCAGCGGTGCCGTTGCCGAGGTGGACTGCGCGGTGTAGTCCTCGATGCAAGCGTCGTACTCCGCCTGGATGTCGGGTGCCTGCGCCTGCGCGCGGGGCGCTCCCACGAGCAGCCACACCGCCAGCGTCAGCGCGCAGGAGGACCGTGCGCTCATCGCGGCACCTCGACGCTCTGCACCACGCGGTCCACGACGGTGTCGATGCGGACGCCTTCGATCTCGCGCTCGGGCGTGAGCTGCAGGCGGTGCCGCAGCACGGGCGGCGCGATGGTGCGCACGTCGTCGGGCGTCACGAAGTCCCGGCCCGCCATCGCGGCGATAGCCTTGGCTCCCGTGAGCAGGGCCAGCGAGGCGCGGGGGCTGGCCCCGAGCGCCAGCGCCGGATGCGTCCGCGTCTGTGCTACGATGGAGGCGATGTAGCCGAGCAGCTTCTCGTCGACATAGAGCGCGCGCACGGCGGCCTGCGCGGCGAGCACCTCCTCGGCGGTGAGGGCAGGCTGCACCTGCGCCAGGTCGAGCCGCCCGCCCTGGGCTTGGAAGCCTGCCAGGATGCGCGCCTCCTCGGCAGGCGTCGGGTAGCCGACCTCGATCTTGAAGAGGAAGCGGTCAAGCTGGGCCTCGGGCAGCCGGTAGGTGCCCTCGTGCTCGATGGGGTTCTGGGTGGCGAAGACGTGGAACGGCGCCTGCATCGGGTAGGTGGTGCCGTCCACGGTGACCTGCCGCTCCTCCATGACCTCGAAGAGGGCCGCCTGCGTCTTGGCGGGCGCGCGGTTGATCTCGTCGATGAGCACGAGCTGGCCGAAGACGGGGCCAGGGTGGAAGTCGAAGGCGCGCGTCTCGGGGTTGAAGACCGTCGTGCCGACCACGTCGGCGGGCATGAGGTCGGGCGTGAACTGGAGGCGCGCAAAGTCGGCGGAGACGGCGCGGGCGAGCAGCTTCGCCGTGAGGGTCTTCGCTACGCCCGGCACGCCCTCGATGAGCACGTGGCCGCCCGCGAGGACCGCCGCCACGAGTTCGTCGAGGAACTGCGCCTGGCCCACGAGCAGCTTGCGGACTTCAGCCTTGAGCCGGTCTACCGCCGCCGCGACCCCAGAGAGGTCGGTGCGCGCCTCGAAGAGCGGTGCGTAGGGCGCCACAGGTGGGCTTCCGGTCGGTGCGGGCGTCTCAGGCGGCGTAGGCTGCGATGCCGCCGGGTTGGGCGCTGGCGAGTCGGGGGGGCGGGGGGGTTCCATGGGGAGGCAAGCAGGAAGGTGGGCCCGGAGGGGACGTCGGTGTTTGGTTTGGGAAGCCGCCTAGATGGCAGTGAGTAGGGTGTGCATCCGCTGGTCGAGTTCGAGGAGGTCGTCCTCGGACACGGTGCGGGTCTCGGCGCGGCGGAGGCGGGCGAAGAGGGCGACGACCTCGGCTTCGTCCTGCCCCAGCCGAGTAGCGACGCGGGCGGCGCTCTCGTCCGAGAGGTCGAGGTCGTCGAGGTGGGTGCGGCGGCGGAGGCGGTCGAGGAGGACGCGACGCTGCGCGGCAGCAAGGCCTCGGGTATCCCCCTGGTCGTGGTAGAGCCGGCCGATGCTTTCCACGAAGCTCGCCATCGCGTTCGGTGGCGGGGCTACGACGGGGATCGCGCGCTGCCAGCGCCGCGCCCGCAGCAGGAAGAACAGCACCACGGCAAGGAGCAGGGTGAAGTAGGCCCCCCGGAGCGCCGACGTGGCGAAGACGTAGCGCAGCGGCGACGTGTCGAGGTCACGGCCGGGCTTGTAGTAGGCGTCCCAGAACACCGGCTGGTCGGGGAGGTAGGCGAGCGCCGCGGCGAGGTAGTGTGCGGCCTCGCCCGTGCCGGGCCTTTCCGGGTCGTCGGCGAGAAGCACCACGTTGGAGAACACCGTCGGCGTGGTGTGCAGGAGCACCTGCCCGTCGCCCAGCGGGAGCCGCACGAAGTTGACCCAGCCCGCCTCCATCGTCCCGAGGACGATGCCGCCTCGGCGGTCAAGGTCGGCGAGGCGCCACACGGGTACCTTGGCGTCGAGGTGGAAGGCCTCCGTCGGGTCGCCGTCGGGGGCGAGGGTCTCGTTGGCGAGGTAGAGCGTGGAGTCGCTCTGCACGAAGCGCCAGCGGCGCGTGGCGGGGTCGTCAGGCTCCTCGGCCCGGGGCGTCCGTCCGGCGAAAGCGGTCCGGAGGCCTAGCGTGTCTGCGAAGGCCCCCTCAACGCGCTCGGCGGCGACGAACACCGTGCCCCCGCTCTCGGCGAAGCGCACCAGCTGGTCCGTCTCGATGGGGTCTGGGGCGAAGGTGTCGGTGAGGAAGACGTAGCTGCCCGCCTCGCCGTCGCTGCCCGCCTCGCCGTCGCTGCGGGCTTCGAGCGCGCGCAGGCGGACGAACGGCGGCTGCGTGACGCGCTCCACGTCAAACCAGCCGTCGAGGAGCGTCCAGGCGACGGCGGCGCCGTAGGGCCGCGCGTCGTCGTGGAGGAAGCTGTAGCGCCAGTCGATAGCGGTCTCGCGGGTCCCCTCCCCCAGCGCGACCAGGGCCACGAGCAGCACGACCGTCCCGATGTAGAGGCCGCGCTTCATCGCGCCACCTCGGCCGAGGCTGTGGCGGGGGTGGTCGGACCGTCGAGGGCCTGCATCGCGGCCCCGAAGCGACGGCGCACCTCCGCGTAGAGCTCGGCGTCCACCTCGAAGTCGCCGTACCAGGCCGCTTCGAAGAGCCGCGTGAGGTCGCGAAAGGCCGGGACGAGGTCGGCGCGGGGGCTGCCTTCGAGGGCGAGCGCGTAGGCGCGGTTGGTGGTGGCGGGGGCCCAGTCTATGAGGTCGCGCGCGGCGAGCGCCTGCAGGTACAGCAGATAGTGCAGCCGCACCGCCAGGGGCCCCGCTCCGGTGCGTTCTGCGTCGGCGAGGAGCGCTACCAGGTCCACCTCGTCGATGGCCGTGAGGTCGTCCAGCGCCTGCACCGTGGCGACGGCCGTTTCGCGGCGTCGGAAGACCCCGCCGAAGTCCGCCCCGAGTAGCTTCAGCAGGGCGAACGCGAGCGCCGCGCCCGCGAGGAGGTAGATGATCCAGCGCTGCACGTCGGGGGGGATGGCTTCGCTGGCGGGCCGGAAGAGCCGTTCGCTCAGCCAGGCCATGAACTGGTCCCACAGCGAGGGCTGTTGTACGACGACACGGTCGTACGCATAGGCAGGGTCCGCGCGTAGGTCGTCGAGAGCTGCGTCAGGGAGGGCATGCGCGCGGCGTGGCACCGTGTCCCGGGGCAGCGTGGAGACGGGTGGGGCCTCGAGCTCGGCCATGCGCGCGGCCCGCTCGACCTTCTCGTCGCGCTCGGAGGGGACCGGCTCGGTCGGCTTCGTCTGCGCGGTAGCCGTTGCGTCGAGGAGAGGGGTCCCCAGCAGGGCAACGGCCAGCAGGGCCATCGCTAGCCGGGCGCGAACACGGAGGGGGGAAGCATGACACATGACGCCGCAAGCTACTGCCGAGCGCCCCCGGGTGTTTTCTTCGTCCCCCAGGCTCGGACCAAACCCCGCGTCGCAGACCAAACCCTCGTCTCTGACAAAGCCTCGCGCTGCCGACCCCGCG
>JBCCLD010000132.1:0-11162 GCA_039027055.1 Bacteroidota bacterium | reverse complement strand
GATCGCGCTCCTCGTGCGCCTTTCGGAGACGCAAACGGCGTCTCGTGAGCACCTGACCCGATCAATGTCCACACGCCCTAGTCCCGATCGCTAGCTGGCCTCATCTGCCCTCCGCCTCCCATGTCTCCTCGATTGAAGACAGCACTTGCGTTCGCTGGCAGCCTAGTTCTGGGCGCAGGGCTCCTCTACGTTGCGCTACGCGGTGTTGACTTCAGCGTTGTCGGAAAGGCCTTGAGAACGGCCGCCTATGTGTGGTTAGTACCACTCTTCATCGTCTCACTCGTGTCGCACTACCTGCGGGCTTGGCGGTGGCGATTGCTGCTGGATGTCCTCCCTGATGAGCCGGCCCTTTCAGCCAGCGAAACGGCCAAGCCCCGTGCATCGACCTTGCAGGCCTTCTACGCCACCATGGTCGGCTACATGATCAATCAGGCCATGCCACGTCTCGGGGAACCAGCGCGTGCTGCCAACCTCGCTGCGGTGACACGCCATCGGTTCTCTTCGGTGTTCGGTACGGTGGTCGTGGAGCGACTGCTTGACGTCGCCGTCTTGCTGGTCGCGTTGGCGAGTGTGCTCGCGCTGTTTTGGAGCCAACTGGGTGCCCTTCTCAACGAGTTTGGGGGAGCCGCGCGCTCGCTCCTCGCTGGTCTACAGGCCCGGGGCGACGTCGTACTTCTTGCGTATGGGTTTGCTCTCCTCGTCGGTTTAGGCGGAACGTGGTGGTGGCGTGCGCGGATACGGGCTGGTACGGGCAGCAAACTTCAAGCGCTGCTTCGTGGATTTGCGCAAGGGCTCCGCAGCCTAGTTCGTGTCCGCAACAAGGTAGGTGTCGTATGGTCCTCGGCCGGAATTTGGCTGTGCTATGCTATCATGACCTTTATCCCGCTCCAGATGCTCGGGCTGGCCGAATCCTATGGCCTGACGCTCCTGGACGCATGGGCGATGGTTGCACTCGGGGCCGTCGGCATGGCGCTGCCTTCGCCGGGTGGCACTGGGTCGTACCACTATGCGATTATTGTCACGATGACGCTCCTGCTCGGGGTTGCCGAGACGCCGGCAGCCACGTACGCGCTGCTCACGCACGCCGTCCAGCTCGTTTTCCTCGTTGTCGTCGGACTCGTGTGCATGCTCGTCCAAGGGGCTTCGTTGTCGCCCCCACGAGCCATTGAGGCTTCAAGTGAGCCCGTTGGGGAGACGCCATCTGCTCGCTCTGCCCTTGCGGAGCAGGAATGACGTCCTTTCCTCGGCCCTGGGCTTGGGTAGTAGGCCTACTCGTGGGCCTTGGCGGGGGATGCCTGGACGAGATCCCAGCTGAGGTCGACACCTGGCCTGTTCATGTGGCGCACGTGCGCGACGTTCAGCGTTTCGCAGGCCGTTCGGAGCTCATCGCGCTGTCGGGACGTGTCGAGGCCCAAGGGGGCACACGCGCCCTGCTGACGGATGGCACCGGCATGCTCTGGGTGGACGTTGGGGCTCCGCTCCCTGACTTAGGAGCGGGACCACTAAGCATTCGGGCCTTCGTCGAGCGACGCCGTGACACGCTACGCGTGCGCGCCGTTGAATGGACCTACGACCCACGTCTTGCACCCGCCTCGACTTCGTCAGACCGCCGGGCGGCTGACTAGGAGTTGAATGGACATGCTGCGGTCTGCCTGTGCGTGCAGACGCAAGCATTCGGCAAGGAAGGGGCCAACACTGAAGGACCGTTTTTAGCGCGCCATCGATGCCGTACCTCCTGGTGCACCGGAGATTGCCCTGCCACACATAGACCAGCTGCCCCGTTCGGAGAGGGACGGTGCCCGTTCAGCGTGGGTTTTCGCCGTTCAGCCAGCAATGACACGTGCCGACCTGTATGTGTCCCTATTGTCGATTGCGGCGAGTCCCCAGTGTGCCGCCGATCGTTGTCCGACCCTGCGGACGCCCTCCTGTCAATGTTTTCACTCAGAGCCATGATGCACCACGACGCTTCCCGGAACCCTCTTGAAGGCCTGATCAGCGCCGAAGTCTTCGCGCTGCTGAACGAGCATCAGCTGCTTAGCGAAAAGGGGGTTCGCGACTTCCAGATCCGCCGCCGCTTCCGCGCTATGCGCGCTGAGGACGTGCCCGCCTACGAGGCCATTGAAGAACTACGCGAGGAGTACCCGTACCTCCAGTTTGATACGATCCGCAAGATCGTGTACGGCCTCCGCAAGCGATAACAGCCCTCGATCGACTCGGTCGGTGAGCACAAGTAAAGCCTCTGCCCACCATCATCTTTCGTCCCGACGAGCAGCGAACAGCGCGATACTCGCCGCCACCGACGCGTTGAGTGACTCCATGGGTCCGCGCATCGGAATCGACAACAGGGTGTCGCATACGCCCCGGACGCGTTCGCGCAGGCCTCGCCCTTCGTTGCCGACGACCACACAGACTGGGCGATCCCAGTCGTAGGACCACACGGTATCAGACTGCTCGCCCGCCTGCGGGTCGCCGGCCAGCCCAACCACCCAGTAGCTCCGTTCCTTGAGACCGAGTAGTGTCTCAGCGAGGTTCGGCACCCGCGCGATAGGAATTCGGAGTGCCCCCCCCGCGCTGGCTTTGACAGTCACGGCAGACAGTGGAGCCATCCGTCGCTCGGGCACGAGGACACCTGCGGCTCCTGCTCCGACCGCACTTCGCAGGATGGCTCCGAAGTTGTGCGGGTCCTCAATCCCGTCGAGCGCGACCAGCACGGGCTTTGCGGCTTTTACTGCATCTCGGTCCGGCGCGATTCTGTGCAGCATCGCAGCCACGTCGGTATAGGCCACCGGCGCTGCGACGGCTACGACGCCCTGGTGAAGCGCTTTGCGGGCCAGGCGGTCGAGCTTTTGTACAGGCACTGTCTGAACCGGCACCCGCGCGGCCTTGGCCGCCGCACGCACCTCGCCTACCTGCGCCCCCTTCTGGACATACACCTTTTCGATCCGGCCGTCGTCTTGGGCGAGCGCCTCGCGAACCGGGTTGCGCCCGGCGATGATCAAGGCTTCGTGCTGCGACATGGGAGACTACGGAGGTAGATGGAGAAGAGCAGCCGAAGGTAGTGATGCCCATAGCGCGTTCGACGGAGTTCACGGGGTTCACGGGGTCGTCGCGTCCCATCGACGCCGTTGAAGCGGGTCGTGCTCCAACGGCGCCCCGGTCTGCTTTTCTGCTGGAGGATGGCAGCCCCACCCGGTGCTACTGCGGCTTGTTTTTTGCGGTTCGCGAGCGGGAAAAGAACCACGATTTATCGCTTCTACCTGCACGCCGTCACCCGTCTCGCGCCGTGAGCTTCACGGAACAGCAGCACGAAGGCCCTGTTTTAGGCTTGTATCACCGCTTTGCGTCCGCCACCGCACGCTGTTTACCGCATCCCTGGTCCACTCACGCCCTCCCATGTCGCATCCGGTGCTCGACCTCTTCCCCCGGCCCAAGCCCGTCATCGGGATGATCCATACCGGGCCGACGCCCGGCGCCCCCGGATCTGACACCTGCGGCTGCCGCTCTGTGGACTGCGCGGTGGAGCGCGCGCTCATGGAAGCCATGGTCTACCAAGAGCTCGGCGTCGACGCATTGCTCGTGGAGAACATGCACGACTTCCCGTGTGTCCACGAGCGCGAGCAAGGTCCCGAAGTTGCCGCATTCATGACACGCGTAGCGACCGAGGTAAAGAAGCGCGTTCGCCACATGCCCGTGGGCATCCAGGTGCTCTTCCAAGCCAACCAAACGGCGCTAGCGGTGGCTCGTGCAGCCGGGTGCGATTTCGTGCGCGCCGAAGGCTGGACCTACGCGCATGTGTCCGACAAGGGGATTGCGGAGGCGCAAGCAGGACGCGTGCTGCGCTACCGCCAGGCCATCGGGGCCGACCACATCCCCGTCCTCTGCGACATCAAGAAAAAGCACGCCGCCCACGCCTGGACAGGCGACCTCTCCATCGCCGACGTCGCACGCACGATGGAATTGCATCGCGCTGACGGCCTCGTTGTGACGGGATCGACGACAGGCGTCGCCCCCGACTTGGACGACCTTGAAGCGGTGAGCTCGGTCTCTTCGCTCCCCATCTTCATCGGGTCGGGTATCGACTGTGACAACTTTGAAGACTACGCGCGCCTGGGCGACGGCTTCATCATCGGCAGCGCCTTCAAGGAAAGCGGCCGCTGGAACGCGCCCGTCTGCGAGGAGCGGGTGCGCAGCCTCATCGGCACCATCGAATACGTGCGCGGGCGCGAGAACGCGACCGTCCGCGACCTACGCTGATGGTCTCTTACGCGGCAACGACGCAGGGCATTACCATCGCCGTCCGTCCGGTCTACCTCGACGGCGAGTCTGACTCCCTGGTGGGCCGGCTTACGTTTGCCTACTTCGTCCGCATCGAAAACGACGGCCTCGGTGAGGTGCAGCTGCTGCGGCGCCACTGGATCATCACGGACGCCACAGGCAAGCGCACGGAGGTTGAAGGCGAAGGGGTTGTCGGCCAACAACCAGTCCTTGCTCCTGGCGACGTGTACGAGTACCAGTCGTTCTGCGTGCTCGAAACGTTCGTAGGCTCGATGGAGGGCACCTACCTGATGCAGCGCGAAAACGGAGAGCGATTCCGCGCCCAGATCCCACGTTTTCATCTAGCCGCCCGGGCAAACTGAGGTGAGGCGGCAGCTACACCACGACTCCGCCCTGCAGCTACCTTCAGTCGAACGCGCCGGACGCCGCCTGGATTTGGGTGCTTTTCATTCGCCGAGGCGGCACAGCAGCGCCAGACTCCATCGAAACGAATGCGTCGGTGCTTCTAGCTCTGCGCTCCCGAATCAGGACGCCGTGGCCAAAGCAAGTTCGGGGTTCTCGATTTCGTCCGTCTCAGGTTCCACATCGATGATGAGGCGGGGTGTGCGGTCCCAGGTGAAGTAGGAATACATCCACGAGAAGAAGACGGCGATCTGGTTACGGAAGCCCGCAAGCTTGACCACGTGCACGAATACCCACGCGCACCAGGCGATGAAGCCCTTCATGCCGGTACCGTTGGGCAGTTCGAGAATCGCTCGGTTGCGTCCGATTGTCGCCATCATGCCCATGTCGCCGTAGGCGAACGCTTCTGGGTCGAGGCCACGATGATCGCGGATCGCGTTCTCCGCAGCCTGGATGCCCTGTTGAATGGCTACCTGGGCGACCTGCGGGTAGAGTATGCCCTCCGCGTCAGTCGTACCAGCGATGTCACCCGCGACATACACGTTCGGGTAGGCTGGTAGCCGTAGATACTCATCGGTGACGAGACGCCCGCCGCGGGTCTGCTCCACCCCTGCGGTACGTGCAAGCACATCAGCCAGCGGGTTGGCGCGGACGCCAGCCCCCCAGATGAGCGTGTGCGTTTGGATCGTGGTCCCGTCGGCGAGGTGGACCACGTTCGGCTCTACCTTGGTGACAGCCATTTCGAGTTGCACCTCCACACCGATATGCTCGAGGGCCTCCTTGGTATACGCTTGCAGGTCAGGCTTGTACGGGAGCATGAGCGCTCCGGCCCGTTCGAGAAGGATCACCCGGACCCGCTTGAGGTCGAGGCCGGGAAAATCCTTGCGCAGCACCTCGTCGAAGAGTTCGCGGAGGCCGCCCGCCATCTCAACCCCAGTCGGTCCTCCCCCGACGATGACGAAGTTCAGGATACCTTCCTCGATGAGCGCTGGGTTGCGGTTCGCTTCCTCGAAGCACCGGAGGACGTGCGCGCGCATCTCGACGGCGTCTGCGACGTTCTTGAGCGGGTAGCCGTGTTCTTCCGCGCCCTCGACGCCGTAGTAGGCCACCGACGCTCCGGCCCCGACGATCAGCGTGTCGTAGTGAATCGGCGGTCCTTCCTTCAGATGCACCAACTGCTCGCCAAGGTCCACGCCACGCACCGTAGCGAGCCGGAAGTCGAAGTTGTCTTGCTGCTGGAAAATGTGGCGGACCGGCATGCAAATGTGACCCGTCTGGAGGCCTGAGGTGGCCACCTGGTAGAGGAGCGGCTGGAATTTGTGGTAGTTGTTGCGGTCTACCATCAGCACGTCGATGTCCTCGCCCTTGAGGGCTTTGCAGGCTTCGAGGCCGGCGTGTCCCGAGCCAATCACGACAATGCGGGGGCGATGTGCGAGGCCCTCGGCGCTCAGCCGTCCGTCTGTGCTACGGATTGTATGGGTGCTCATGGTCTGGTGTGGGTGCAAGGTGGTCGTCTCGGGAAGCTAGCACATGGCTATCAACTCACAAGTCATTGGTTGTTTAACTCGTGCGAAGACTTGAAGGGTCTCGGCAAGGCCTCCGTTGTACAGGCGTCGAATCGGTGCGGTAAATGGAGGCTACCGCGATCGGCATAGCCCTTGCCGTACTCGGCAGGACAGACTCCAGCCCCCGTCTCGGGGCCTCGCCCGCTTCGTTTCTTCCTCGATCGTTTCGCAACCTCCCATGGGCAAACAGCAACTGCTTCTTATCGTCCTCGGCATCATCGCCACCCTGCTCGCGATCAACACCGGCCTGAATATGTTCAGCGAGTTGGGCGAGCGGAATGCCTACGACAACATGGCGCAGGAGGCGGTGGCTGTCGCCTCGAAGGCCTTCGCCTGGCGCGCCTCGCCACAAGCCATGGCTGGCGGCAGCAGCGCGCAGTACCTCAACGGCATCACGGCCGAGGCGCTCGGCTTTGAGCGCTACGGTAACGACACCCCGCTCGACTTCCACGACGACGACGCCTACCGATGGATCCGCGGCGAGAACTCGACCCGTCCCTACGTCCAGATCGCGTCCAAGCGCTACCCCGACCTGATGGTGCAGTCCCACGTCTACGGAGCCGACGAGTCGTGCATGACGTTCCGCACGATCCGCCGTCTCGAAGGCTTTTGGGTGCCCGATGGCCCGATCCCGGATGAGCCTGCCGAGTGCCCAGGTTGGCTCTAGGCCTTCGCCTCTCCTGCTTAGCGGTCCGCTGGTACTCCCGGCGGACCGCTTTTCGTTGCGCGTAGCTTTCAGTTCACGCCTCCTGCGCCTCGCTCGCCCCTCAATGCCTCTCGCCTCCGACGGTCCCCTACACGTCGGCCTCCTCTACGGTGGTCGCTCGTCCGAGCACGACATCTCCGTCCTGTCCGCTCGCAACATCGAGGACGTGCTCATTGCACACCCGGACCGCTACCACCTCGCGCCCATTCGCATTGATCGCGCAGGACGGTGGCACCGCACGGATTCGGTCGTCAATCTCGCGGAGGATACCTTCGTGAACGAAATCGGATACGTGTTGTCAGGGATCGATGTCGTCATTCCTATGCTGCACGGCCAGAACGGCGAGGACGGCCGAATCCAAGGTTTCCTTCAGACGCTTGGGCTGCCCTATGTCGGCCCCGACGTGCTCGCTTCGGCGGCGTGCATGGACAAGGAGGTCACGAAGCGGATGCTGCACGACGCAGGGTTACCCATCGTCCCGTTTCACCTCGTGCGCCGCGGCGAGGCCTTAGACTTCGAGGCGGTGTCGTCAGACCTGGGCACCCCGGTGTTCGTCAAACCCGCCAACTCCGGATCGTCGGTAGGGACGTCGAAAGCAACCGACGCCATGAGCTTCGAGGCTGCCGTGGCGGACGCCCTGCGCTACGACCATAAGGTGCTCGTAGAGACGGCCATCGAGGGTCGCGAGATCGAAGTAGCCGTTCTCGGCAACATGCATGGCGATGGTGCGCCGTTGCGGGCCTCGGTACCGGGCGAGATCATCAACACGGCGCAGTTCTATACGTACGAGGCGAAGTACCTCGACCCTGTTGCCGCGCGCATGCAGGTACCTGCCGACCTCCAGGCTGACCTCGCTGAGCGCATCCGCGGCCTCGCGCTCGACGCCGCGCGCACGCTCGGCTGCGAAGGCCTCGCCCGCGTCGACTTCTTCTTGAGAGACGATGGCCACCTCTTCGTCAACGAGATCAACACGATCCCCGGCTTCACGGCCCACAGCATGTACCCCGTGATGTGGGACGAGAGTGGCCTCGCCCTCGCGGACCTCATCGACACGCTCCTACGCCTCGCCATCCAGCGCCACGACCGCGACGGAACGCTGTCTTTTTCGATTGGTGATTGACGATGTTCAATGTATGATTGCCGCCTACAATCCATGTCGCCAATAGGAAATCCAAATCCTATATCACACCAACTACGAGGAAAAGAAGTGCATGGCTTCCATCTCCTGTCCTTGCCATCCCCGACTTGACTGGGGATCTACAGGGAGTATCGTATGGATCCCTGCCTACGCGGGGATGACTCTGAAATAGGATTGTACTTTCATTTTCCGTAAACGGTATCATAAATGTTCTCGACTGATACGCGCACTATCGAGCCCGGCGACACGTTCGTCGCGATTCGTGGGGAGACATTCGACGGGCATGACTTCGTGGCCCAGGCCATCGCGAAAGGTGCGACGGCGGTCATCGTCGAGCGTGATGTAGTCGTGCCGGATGGCGTCGGAGTCACGATGGTGGACGGCAGCATCAGCTACCTCGTGGCCCAGGCGCAGGCGCGGATCGCTGCCGTGAAGCCCGCCATCGTGGCAATTACTGGCTCCGTCGGCAAGACGACAACGCGCGCTGCGCTCGAAGCGGTTCTCGGAGAGGCGTTACCGGTCGTGGCGTCGGAGGGCAACCGCAACACGCCGCTCGGGCTCGCGCTGCTCATTATGAACCGTCCGATCACCTCAAGCAGCGTGCTCGTTCTGGAAATGGGCGCGCGGCTCAAAGGCGACCTGAAGGAGCTGTGCGGCTACTTCCCGCCGACGGTCTCCGTCCTCACCAACGTGCGGGGCGTACACGTCGAGACGTTCGGCAGCATCGAGGGCGTCCAGCGCGAGAAGTCGGAGCTGGTCCGCGCACTCGGCCCCGCCGGCACGGCGATCCTCAACGGCGACGACCCGCGCGTGCGCCAGATGGCCGCCGTCAACGACGGCCGCAGCGTCTTCTACGGCACGGGCGAGAACAACGACCTTCGGCCGGACCGCATCACCGCCGACCTCCCGCTCCTCGGCGACCACGCCGTCCTGACGGCCCTTGCCGCCTACGGGGCGGGCCAGGCGCTCGGCATGACCGACGTGCAGATCAACACCGGGCTCACGAAGATCCAGCCCGAAAAAGGCCGCCTCAACCGCCTCCGTGGCCGCAACGGCAGCACGCTCATCGACGACACCTACAACGCCTCGCCGGACCCCGTCCGCGCCGCGCTGCGCGTGCTTCGTGACCAACCCGCGAGCCGCCGCCTCGCCTTCCTCGGCGACATGCTCGAACTCGGCGACGACGAGATTGCCCAGCACTCCGAGGTACTCCGATACGCCCTCGACTTCGCTGACCATATCCACACGGTTGGCCCCCGCATGGCCGAGGCGGCGGCGGGCCTTTCAGACGACCAGCGCTCATCGGTCACCACCCACGAGACGTCCGCGGCTATCGCTGAGGCCATCAACGCAGGAGCGCTCCCAATCGCCGAGGGCGACGTAGCGCTCGTCAAGGGCTCGCAGGGCATGCGCATGGAGCGCGTCTCCGAAGCCTTACTCCACCTCGACCTCGACGCTGCGGACCACCTCCCACGGCAGTCGACGAGTTGGAAGCAGATCGCGTAGGCTAGCCGATCTCACCGCAGCGGAGCAAACAGCGCGCCGTGTCAAGCACGAACCCGTCTGGGATTGCCCACGCAGCGTGGTCTCGTCACCCGTGTGGCGCGCTCCGACGCTTCCACGTTGCGCTGCGATCTACCGCGAAACCGACCGCGATCTGTTCGCACGTCCGCTGAGCCCCGCCTCTGCGAGGGGAACGGCGAGGATATCCTCCCCATCCGTGAAGACGAGCAATCCTAGCGCTTCGACAGGCTGGACGCCCCAGACGTAAGGGACCGCGCCGATCTTTCGGCTCGTTGGTCCCTCGGCCCCGCCGAGTTCAACGGCCCAGACCCCGTTCCGGTCTCCGGGCTCGCACACGTCGTCGAGGCACCGCGTCACGAAGAGAGGGCCGTCGAGCGAAGACGCAACCCCGTCGAACGTCGTCCCCTCGTCCGGGACATACAGCGGGGCGATTGGGCCGAACCCCTCTCCACGACCCCGTGCGACGTAGATGCCGTTTCCAGCGCTCCCATCGGACTTGTAGACGAGCAGGTCGCCGTCGTCGGTCGGCGCGGGGTACGAACCGCTCACGCCATACCGCTCGGTCAGGCTCTCCGGCTCCGACCAGCCCCCCGCACGTAGCGGACCTGCAGGAGCGGGCCGTTCGATCCGACTGCATACACCACCGTCTCGCCGTCTGGCGATACCACGAGGTTGTAGACGGAGCCGATGCCAGGAATTGGCGCTACGCTCCAGCCGTCGTCAGTCAACCGGGCGACGAACGGCGTCTTCTCGGACCAGTCGTCGCCGTACCGTGCGAACACCATAACCCGGCCGTCGCAAGAGAACGACGGGGAGGTTTCCGACGCGCTCGTGCTGATCGTTCCCGGTGCCAGCGCCGCCGCCGTCCTAAACGGGCGCGGCCTATCGGTTGTGACCAGCGTCCGCGCCTCGACGCGCTCCGCTGCCCCATCCCGGCTCCGCGTACGGATCGTCCAGCGACTCGCTTCGTCGAACGTCTCGTAGGTGTAGCGGAACGAGGCCGCTCCGTTGGACGAGACGGCACCGCTGCGCTCGATTCGGCGGAAGTCCCACCCGCGCATCGTCCCGTCGACGTTCCACAGCACGTCTTCTTCGCCATACTGCGAGCTGTCGGCGCGATAGTACCGCTTGTGAACCTCGCGGCCGTCCGCGTCGAGGTCGGCCTCGGTCCAGCCCGTGACGTCGCCTAGCTCTGAGAAATACGTCGTCGTGAGCAGTCTCCCGTCGTCGGCGAACGTGAACGTCTCTCGGTAAGGGGTCGGCTCGCCGCTCTCGAAGTAGATCGCCTCCGCCTCGCGGCCGTCGCGGTCGTGGAGCACGAAGAGCAGCAGCGTGGACGCGCCGTCGCCGTCGGTGACGTCGAGGCGGAGGCGCCGACCATCGGGGCCGAAGTACGTCTGCTCCGATCCGAGATAGGCTCCGGCGACGGGATCGAACAGGTCGATCCGCTCCGCCGACGTCGCCGAGGAGTCCGCTAGGGCGTGTGGACATTGATCGGGTCAGGTGCTCACGAGACGCCGTTTGCGTCTCCGAAAGGCGCACGAGGAGCGCG
>JBCCLD010000131.1:0-11182 GCA_039027055.1 Bacteroidota bacterium | reverse complement strand
GGTCCCGAATGTGTGCGGATCGTGAATTGCAGCGCCGATCTCGAACCTGTAGGAGCGCTCCTACGCATTCGGGCAGGATGCCCGTGAACCTCCTACACGCGCCGTAGTCGGCACGGCGCCGTTCCCGCCATCGCACCGCCACGATCTGCCCGACGATGGCTCCCTGAAACGTCATCGCTCTCGCGTTGGACAGGATAAGCGGCCAGTTGGTGATGAGCAATCCGTAGGCGAGCCACAGCATCACGCCCGCGAGGAACATTCCGTAGGTCACCAGCGAGAGGTCGCCGACCGACTTCGAGCGCCACGTCTTGACGGCCTGCGGGAGGAAGGCAAACGTGGTCAGGGCAGCGGCGAGCAGGCCAAGGGCCGTGACGAGGGGCGGCTCGGGCATCGGGCTAGACCTGCCCGTCCCACACCCCGGCATGCGGTGCGAAGGCGGTGCGGATCTGCGTCGCGACCTCCTCGGGCAGGGGCCCGCGCCGGACGATCTCGACGTTCTGCTGGAGGTGCGCCTCGCTGGTCGTCCCGACTATGCAGCTGTGCGCGCCCGCGTGGAACGCCGCGAACCGGAGCGCGATGTCTTGCCACTCGGCTCCGAAGTCAAGGGCCATCGCGCGCATGCGGTCCCAGTAGACTTCGGCATAGTGCCCGTCGGGACGCTCGGCGAACCGCCACGGCGCGTTGCCAACGGGTCGCTTGGCGATCACGCCGAGGCCGCGCGTGCGTGCTTCTGCGACGGTGCCGTCAACGTCGCGCTGGTCGAACACGTTGAGCGAGGTCTGGAGGCTCCCGAAGGCGCCGCAGTCGAGCGCGTAGGCGAGGTCGTCGTTTTCGCCGGAGTAGGCGGCCACGCGCACCGTTCCGGCCTCGACGGCCTCCTGCAAGGCGTCGACCACGCCTGCGCTGCGCAGCGTGTCGGCGGGGCACGAGTGCAGGTGCACGATGTCGAGCACGTCGCTCTGCAAGCGCTGGCGAGCCTCCTCAATGCCGCGGCGGATGGTCTCGGGCGTCCAGTCGGGCAGGCCTTCGATGCCGTAGCCGATCTTCGTCGAGAGCACGAATTCGTCGCGGCGGTGCGCGAGGAAGCGCCCGATGCGCTCTTCGGAGAGCCCGTAGCCCCGTGCCGTGTCGACGAGCGTCACGCCCGCGTCGAGGACGGTGTTCAGGAGGCGCTCGACCCCATCGTCGGGCAGGCGCGCGTCGCCGATCTGCCCGGCTCCGTAGCCGAGCGCCGAGACGGTGAGGCCCGTGTCGCCGAAGGGGCGCGGGACGAGCGCGGTGCCAGGTGCCGTTGTCGTGGCTGCCAAGTCAGGACCCTGGCCGAGCGTCGGAGAGGCGGTAGTACATCCCCATCGGGTCCGACTCCAGCACCTCCAGGGTGCCCGTGATGGTGACCGGGTCATAGGTGAAGTCGACCGGCTGCGCAGTCTTGACCTCGATCATCGACTCCGACGCGCCGGGTAGGCAGTAGAAGCAGTCTGCGAGCGGGAAGGCGATTAGGATGAAGTGCGTCTGCTCCAGCGTCTGCTGGATCGGGAAGATGAAGCCTTGAATTTCCACCTCCTGGCCATTCAGGCCATCGACCTCCGGCGCGAAGTTCGGGACAAAGCGCCCGTCCTGCCGCTGCAGCTCGACCTGCGCGAGCGTGTCCCAGTTGATGGACTGCTGGGCTTGTGCCGGCAGGGCGCACAGCGCGAGCGTGGCGAAGAGGAGCGAGGAGGCACGCATAGCGATTTGAGTCCGGAGAAATGGGAGCAGGAACACGCCTAGCAAATGCGGAAGCTGGGCATGCGGGTTCCACATGCGAACGCAATCCACACGGAAGCTTCCGCAAAATGACAGGAAATGAGAAGCTCCCTGTGGGTATCGTCCGTCAATCCAGTGTAAATCGGGAGCGGCGCAGAAACCTCCCAAGAAGTACATCCGTTGCGTCGCCTTCACCACTGGTCCTTCTTTGGCGCTCCGCTACTCCTAGGTCGCTCTCGTGTCCCGCTTGGCTTCGGTCTCCGCACTCTGGGTGCTGCTCGGCTTCGTGCTGGGCGGGCTCGCGGCACCCATGCTGCATGTGGTCCAGCACGTCCCGGAGTGTGCCCACGCGGAGAGCCACCACGCGCACGCGGGGCACGCGCATGCCGAGCACGCGCATGAGGACACAACCACTGGTGCTCATCCGGCTGTGGTTGCTGCAGACGATGACGAGCCACCTTGCTTCGCCTGTGCCCTCTGCGCGGTGCAGCTCACCTCGACGAATGCGGGAGCCAAAGCCTTCCCCGAGGCCCCGCGGACGACGGGCGAACTAGGTCTCGCCGCCGCGGCAGTCCCGGATAGCCCTGCGGCCACGCCCTACGCGCCGCGCGGTCCCCCCGCTTGCTGATTCCCTGTCCCACCTTCACGCCTGGAGCGTGCTCTCGTGGTGGGACCTCTGTGGTTTTTGAATTGGCAAGTCGTTCGGTGGACAAACTATGGTTCTCCTTCCTCGCTGCTCAGCGCGCATCGCGCTGGCAGTCCTCTCGCTACTCCTCTCGTTTCCAGTCCTCGCGCAGGACAGAGCAAGC
This sequence comes from Bacteroidota bacterium, assembly GCA_039027055.1. Lineage (GTDB taxonomy): Bacteria > Bacteroidota > Rhodothermia > Rhodothermales > Rubricoccaceae > JBCBEX01. Next base: position 8,627 of record JBCCLD010000131.1, on the reverse strand, counting down.
CTGCGCTCGTTCTCTGGCACGGTCGTCGATGCACAAACGGGGACGGCCCTCCCAGGCGTAAACGTAGTCCTGGACGCGGAGCGCGGCCTCGGCGGAGCTACCGACGAAGACGGTCGCTTTTCCATTGGCGGGCTACCGCCGGAGGCGTTCATCGTCCGCTTCTCCTACATCGGCTACGAAGCCGACTCGCTGCGCATCGACCTGCAGCGTGAGAGCGTCCGAGCGCGGGTGGCGCTCGATGCGATCTCCGCCGTCATCGCGGAAGTGGTGGTGGAGGGCGAGACCGAGCTGCTGGAACAGGGCGCACAAGCCGTTTCCATCCTCGACACGGAGGCCCTGGAGGACGCGCGTGGGCAAACGATCGGCGAAACCATCAGCGCGCTCCCCGGCGTGACGGCCCTCTCGACGGGTCCAAGCATCGCCAAACCCGTCGTGCGTGGGCTCCACTCCGATCGCGTGGTGATCCTCAACAACGGGGTCCGGCAGGAGAGCCAGCAGTGGGGCGCGGAGCACGCGCCGGAAATCGACCCGTTTGCCCCGGACCGCGTGGAGGTCATACGCGGGGCAGCCGGCGTTGAGCACGGCGTCGGTGCGATCGGGGGCGTCGTGCGACTGGAGGAGGCACCGCTCCCCACGCAGGTCGGTGAGGTTAGCGGTCAACTTTCGCTCCACTCGTTCTCGAACAGCCGCCAGGGGGCCGGATCGCTTGAGATGGAGGGGGCGCCGCTGCCTGGTCTGGGCGTGCGGGTGCAAGGCAGCCTCCGCCGCGCGGGCGACGCCCGCACCCCCGAATATGTGTTGGGGAACACGTCGTTCTATGAGCGAGGCGCCAACGTGACTGTTGGGCTTGAGCGCAGCCGGTGGGGGGTGGAGGCCCACGGCAGCGTCTTCGCCACCGACCTGGGCATCTACCGCGGCTCGCACTTCAACACACTCGCCGGACTCGACGCGATTCTTGAACGCGGGGAGCCCGCCGTCACGTACGAATTCGACTACGAGATTGCTGCCCCGAAGCAGGACATCCGTCACTACATCGGAGCGGTCCATGGGTACGTCGACCTCGGGCCCGATGGGGCCCTCCGCGTCGAGGGGCGCTACAGCTTCCAACAGAACGAGCGCGCCGAGTTCGACGCCGACCGTATCGGGGGGCGCGATCCACTGGAGCAGCCCGCGTTCCAGCTCACCCTGCAGACGCACACGCTCGACCTCAAGACGCGCACGGCTCCGCTTGCCGTGGCTGGCGGCAACGGGTTTGCCGTCGTTGGCGTGAGCGGCATCCTCCAGCGCAACCTAAACACCGAGATTGGCTACCTCATTCCCAACTTCCGCGCCTACACGGGCGGTGTGTTTGCCCGGGCTGAGTGGGTGCGTGGCCCGCTCGCGCTCGAAGCAGGGAGCCGCGTTGACTACCGCTGGCTGCGTGCGTTCCCGCGGGTGCGCTCAGGGAGCGGCTTCGTCGAACGCGTCGTCACCGACTATGCGGGGTGGACGGGGGTGCTCGGCGCAACCTACCGTCTCGGGACCGCCTGGAGCCTGGGTGCCAACATCGCAACGGCATGGCGTCCCCCAGGCGTCAACGAACTCTACAGCCGAGGCATCCACCACGGCACCGCCCAGTTTGAGACCGGCACCCCGGGCCTCGGCCCGGAGCGCGCCCTCGAAACCAGCCTCACGCTGCGTCACCAGTCGTCGTCCCTTGAGTTGGAAGTCAGCGGCTACGTCAACCGCATCGGGGACTACCTCTACCTCCGCCCCTCCGACGAATACATCGTGACCAACCGGGGGGTCTTCCCGGAGTTTATCTACACCCAGGACGACGCCGTGCTTGTCGGCTTCGATGGGGGAGCCACGCAGCGGCTTGGACGGTTTGCCCTGGGGGCGACGTTTGCCCTCATACGCGGCACCAACCTCTCGCGAGACGAGGCGCTTCTCGCCATGCCAGCCGACCGGCTCGGGCTCTCGGCCGGCATCGATTTCGGGAGCTGGGGGCCGCTACGCGACCTGACCGCAGAGACGCATCTGGATCTCGTCCGCGAGCAGGACCGCTTCCCGACCCGCCTTGACGAGGACGGCAGCGTAATCCCGGTAGACTACGTCGAGCCCCCTCCTGGGTATGCGCTGCTCGGTCTCGACCTCGGCGGCGAGATCGCCATGGGGCCGTCGGTGATGCGCCTCAGCCTCAGCGTAGACAACCTCCTCGATACCCGCTACCGCGACTATCTGAGTCGCTACCGCTACTTCGCGCTCGACCCAGGACGCAACGTCGTCCTGCGTCTGGCGCTCCCGTTCGGAGCCTGATCCGTCTCTCACGTGGAGCGCGTTCAGGCCCCGGCGCTCTGCCCTCTCACCACGTACATCCTACCCCGTACACCACAACCCATCCAACCCATGACTCAGACCCGACTGTTTCCCCTCTTCCTGGCAGCCCTGCTGCTCGTCGTGCTGCCTGCCTGTGACTCCGAAGATCCCGAAGACCCGATCGCGGGTGAGGAAGAGGTGATCTCGAACGTCAACATCACGCTGACTCCGGTCGGCGGCGGTGCAGCCGTCACCGCTGAGGCGGTCTTCGACGAGGAGAGCGTAGAGGTTTCCATTGGTGCCCTCGCACTCACGGCAGGTACGACCTACAACGCCGTTGTGGTCTTCACCAACCGCTTCGAAGACGACCCCCTCGAACTCAACGAGGAGATCACCGAGGAGGAGGACATCGCCCACCAGATCTTCATCATCCCTGAGGGAGCGACGACTGGCTCGATCACCATCTCGAACCGCAACGACGACAGCGCTGGCCAGCCGCTCGGCAGCGAATTCACGCTGACCGTCACTGCCAACGCGAGCGGATCCGGCACCTTGCGTCTCGTGCTTCGCCATTACGAAGGCACGACCGACACGGAGGTCGTTGCTCAGAAGGGCGACGACCTCACGCCGACCGCCCAGGAGATTCCCGAGGTGGTCGAGAACGACGTCAACTTCGTCTACCCGGTGACGATTCAGTAGGTAAGGGGACTGGATCGACACGAGGCGCCCCGCTCGAGCGTGATCGAGCGGGGCGCGTTGCGTTGGGGCCGCGCGGCTCGTTGCGAATCGCCGTAGTTTCCTGCCGTCTGCCTCGCTCACCCACCCCTCTCCGCCAATGGGCCGCGTCATCCAGACCGGCGACACGCCTGCCAAGCGCCGCCGCGCCCACCAGCGCTCCTGCGCCGAGGTCCTGCGCCTGCTCGCCCAGAACGCGGGCCTCGCCACAGGCCGCTTCGACGAGGAGGCGCGCGACATGGTGGCCTTCCTCGTCCACAACCTGCGCGGCATCTACCGCACCATCGACGAGAGCGCGCACGCCTGGGACGAACGCAACTACTGGAAGAAATCCGAGAAGCTGCGCGCTGACTGGCTCTGGGCGCGCTATGCCGCCGACGACCTCGAAGCGCTGCTGCTGGCGCAGGACTGGACGGCCATCCCGCCCGCGCTGATCGCTCTCGTGCCCCGCTTCCAGGATGTGACCGTGACTAAGCTCACCCGCGACTCGGACTGGTGGTGCGGGGCGTACCGCGCATTGCAAAAAGCAGCAGCTAAGAAAGCGGAAGCTTAAGCCTTCATTTCGAGCGTAGCGGTGCAAACGCGTGTGACAACGCCGTAGCCTACGATCCGCCGACCTTCTTGCACCGTGAAGGGCATGCCCTCATAGAGGCGGCCTTCATTCAGATCTGGTGCCAGAAGCCACAGGCATACGCGCGTGGTTCGGCCAGGGAGCAGGCTGCCCGCATCGGGATACTCATGCATGGCGTCGTTGAGCAGTCCGTCACTGCGGCCAAAGTTGTGGCTCGGGCGGTAGCCAGACCGTGCGGCCTGCTGGCGTCCACCATCTTCGGTGGCGATGGCTGTGATTACCGCCTCGATGTCAGGAGCACGCGGCGGCCGCTTGAAGGAATCTGAGATCACCTGAGACCCAAGGCTTCGTACGTGGCACGGACTCATTCGAACAGCGAGCCGCTGGCGAGGCGTGTCGGGAGCGTGCCCGTGGCGTCGAGGAGCGAGAGCACCGCCACGTTGTAGGTGCGGACGGCGGCCAGTTCGGCGGCGCGAGCATCGAGGTCAGCGCGGACGGCGGCGACGAGGTTGTCGGTCGTCCCGAAGCCAAGGTCGGCATTGATTTGCTCAGTGCGTAGCCAGTCGCCTGCGATGGCTGTGGCCTCCTGACGGGAGGCGAGCGCCTCCTCGGCGATTACGAGGTGCCGGTAGGCCTCCTCGACGTCGAACAGGATGAGCTGCTCGGCGGCGGTGCGCTGCGCGCGGACCTCGTCGCGCTCGGCGATGGCCTGGGCGACCTTGGCGCGCGTCTGGTGGTAGGCGAGATTGAGGCGGATGCCTAGGCCAGCGCGGAGGCCCGTCCCCAGGAAGTCGTCGGAGACGTACGGGTTGGCCTGCTGGCGGCGGCCCGCCGCATAGCGTCCTCCCTGTGTGACGCTGAGGAAGAGCTTCGGGTAGAAGTCGGAGCGGGCCACGCGGACGAGCGCGTCGCGTGCGGCGTAGCCTGCTTGGGCCTGGCGCATCTCCGGACGCTGCAGGAGCGCGAGGTCCTGGTAGACGCCGAGGGCGTCACGCTGAAACGTCACGGGCGCGAGGTCGAGGTCGGCGGGCACGACGATGGCGTCGGGCGTGAGCACCTGCCGGGCGAGCCCGATCCGCGCCAGCACCGCCTGCTCGCGCACCTCGGCCACCTGGCGGCGGTATTCCTGCTCGAAGAGCCGCAGTTGGAAGAGGTCGGCGTCGTCCACGTCGGGATCGCCCTCGTCGAGGAGCGCCTGGAGCTCGCGCTGCGCCACGCCGAGCGCATCGCCCGCCTCCGCCGTGAGCGCGTCGAGGCGCTGCGTGAGGAGGAGCGTGTAGTACAGGTCGCCGGTCCGCAGCGCGACCTCGCTTGCCTTCTGGTCCACCTCGGCCGCCTCCAGCCGGACGCCGGCCTCCGCTGCGGCGATCTGCCCGCCCAACTCGCCTGCGGTGAAGAGCGGCTGGAGGAGCTCGACCTCGTACTGGTTGTACGGCCGCGGGTCGGCCCAGTCGTTGCGCAGCTCGGGGTTGAGATACTGCGCGTTGGGAGCGAAGGATGGGTCGAGGCCGCGCAGGCCAGGCGCGATGGCGTGGCCGGTGGTGAGCGAGAACTCCGTGGCGAAGCGGGCCGCGCGGGCTTGCGCCGCCCGCGCCTCGGCGAAGTCCTGCCCCGCCGCTTCGATGGCGACCTCCGGGCTGCCGTCGAGCGCGCGGCGCATCGCCTCGGCGAGGTCGAGCCGTAGCGTGTCCGCTGGCGCGAGCGTGTCCGTAGGTAGGTTGGAGGGCTGAGCCGCCGCAATCGGAGCAACGAGCAGGAGCAGCAGGAGCAGGCGCATGAGGCGGAAGGCTGGTGGACGACGGCCGCAAGGTACCCGCACAATGCGAGAGGACGGCGAAGCTGAGTCCGGCACAGCCGGGCCGAGACGCGGGCGGGTAACGCAGCGGTCGGCGCGATTCTTCGCTTGACACCGCACAGCCCCACAGTCACCTTACGACCCACGACCCACGACCCCACTCGATGTCGTCCAACCGTCCTCAATCCCTCGGCGCCGTGCTTCAGTCGGTCATCGACCGGATGGGCGCGCGGCAGCGCATCGACGAGGTGCGGGCCGTCGAGCAGTGGGCGCACCTCGCGGGGGCGACGGTCAACGGCGTCACGTCGAAGGTGTGGGTGCGCGAGGGCGTGCTGTTCGTCCACCTCACCTCGGCGATGTGGCGGCACCAGTTGCACCTCCAGCGGGAGCGCTGGCGGGAGCGGCTCAACCAGCAGCTTGGCCGCGAGGTCATCCGCGAGATCGTGTTTCGGTAGGCGAGGCCACGCACCCAGGCTCAGACGTCATCCTGAGACATCCGGCCGGTCTGGATAGCACATGGGATGCCGCGTTTTCCTGACGGAATCCGGGTCGGTATCCTATGTGGCTGAGCTATCCTCTCCACCTCACCCCTCTCGTCATGCCCTGGGGCTTCTCTCGTGCTACCGCGCGGTGCCTGCTCGCTGTTGGCTTGCTCGTCGGTGTGCGTGCGCAGGACGACCCGCCTCCTCCTCCCCTGGCCGCCGAGCCAGATAGCGTGAGTGCCGACAGCGCCCAGATGTCGGCGTAGCTACAGCCCCAGCCCCACGCCGATGCGGAGGCTTGGGTCCTGCGCGCCGAGTTCGCCGTAGACCACGAGGCCGTTCTCGAACTGGTAGGCGCCGCGCACGAACGGATCGATGAAGACGCGAAACGCGCGGGCGCGGCTGGCCGCCGTCTGCTCGTAGAGCGCGAAGAGGAAAGACGGCCCGAAGCGCAGCCCCACGTCGAGGTCGGCCCGCTCGGCGCTGAGTGCCCCCGTGAGGTTGCCCGCCCGTAGCACCCGGATGCTCCCGCCCACGCCCGCCGCGATGCGGAGCTCGCCGTCCTCGCCGTCGTTGCGCGGGGTGAAGCCCGCGTAGAGCGTCGCCTCGCGGGTGAGGAGCGTCGCGAGGGGGAGGGCGTAGCTCGCGTGCAGTCCGAGGCCGGGGGCGGTCCCTGCGCCGAGCCACAGCACCGGCGCATCCGGGATGCCGAGCGTCTCCTGCGCCATGGCGGACGCCGGGACGAAAAGCAGCAGGAGCAGCAGCGCGCGATGCATCGTGAGGGTGTGAGGGTGTGAGGTGAGCAAACTAGCCACGATAGGGTACGACCTAGCCTCGACACGAGCACAAGGCCGAATCCGAGCAAAGTCCCCTGCGCCCCCCACACTCTCATATACCCAAACTCTCCCCCCCGCTTCTTCGCCGAGAATCAGAGGCGGCGATGCGACTGCTTCACGGGGGCGACGTATGCTGCCTGGCTGTGGCTCTGACCGCAGTCTCACGTCTCCACCCTCACACGTCCCCCACCGTCATGGCGCTCCGCGTCGGCATCGTAGGCCTCCCCAACGTCGGCAAGTCCACGCTCTTCAACGCGCTCAGCGAGGCGGGCGCGGAGGCGGCCAACTACCCCTTCTGCACCATCGAGCCGAACGTGGGCGTGGTGCCCGTCCCAGACGCGCGCCTCGACCGGCTCACGGAGCTTGCGGCCTCCGCGAAGACGATCCCCACAGTGATCGAGTTCGTGGACATCGCTGGGCTCGTGGCGGGCGCGTCCAAGGGCGAAGGGCTCGGCAACCAGTTCCTCAGCCACATCCGCGAGGTCGACGCCATCGTCCACGTCGTCCGCTGCTTCGACGACACCAACGTGGTCCACGTCAGCGGCTCCGTCGACCCCGCGCGCGACATCGAGGTCATCGATACCGAGCTCATCCTGAAGGACCTCGATACCGTCGCCAAGCGCATCGACCGCGTGCGCAAGCAGGTCAAGGTCGGCGACAAGGACGCGAAGGCCGAGCTCGCCTTCCTCGAACGCCTCGACGCGCACCTCGCCGAGGGCCACCCCGCACGGACGCTGGAGACGATCGACATCGAGCGCGATTTCCTGCGTCCGATGTTCCTGCTCACGAGCAAAGCCGTCCTCTATGCCGCCAACGTTGCCGAGGAAGACCTGTTGGAGGGCAACGCCTACGTCGAGCAGGTGCGCGCGCTCGCCGCCAAGGAGGGCGCGGGCGTGGTGGTCGTCTCTGCCGAGTTCGAGGCGCAGCTCGCCGACCTCGACTACGAGGACCGCGCCGAATTCCTTGCGACAGCGGGCGTGGAGACGCCCGGCCTCGAACGCCTCGTGCGCGCCGCCTACGCGCTCCTCGGGCTCATCACCTACTTCACCGCGGGTCCGAAGGAGTCGCGGGCCTGGACGATCACGCGCGGCACCAAGGCCCCGCAGGCCGCCGGGGTAATCCACTCCGACTTCGAGCGCGGCTTCATCCGCGCCGAGACGATCAAGTTCGCCGCCTACGACGAGCACGGCTCCGAGGCCGCCGCCCGCGACGCCGGCGCGATGCGCTCCGAGGGCAAGGAATACGTCGTGGAAGACGGCGACGTGCTGCTCTTCCGCTTCAACGTTTAGGTGGAAGAGGCTCAGGTTACTACGGCTTGCATTATTGATCGGCTGCTGCATATCATCATTATGTGCAAACAAATTTTGTCAACAACCTTCGCCCCCAAATAGACCTAAATGCTTGTACTAGATAAGGTTAATTTTATTGAAAGTGGTAGAATTGAGGTCCCATTTTATCACAAAGGCCACCTATCTCTAAAGTCCGACACCCAAGTAACGGTTTGTCTTATTCCACAAACGGGGGAGTCTCATTTCGGATCTGTTCCAGAGATGATAGTTTCGCCTATCAAATTTAACACATGGGCTAACTCATGGAGAATAGAGGCTGTATTTAGGGAGCAACAAGGAGTAGTTCACAAGCTTCTTTCCATAATTAAAGATGCAGAGCTTAATATACTAATTGAAGAAAGTAGTTCCGTTGAGAATCGAGATTTACATCAAATTGAATTAATCGTTGATGCCTCAACAGTTATGAGTTTTAGTGATGGGGGAGAAAATGATATATACAAAGCGATCAGAGATTTTGAAAGGAGAGTAATCGCACTATGTATTGATGAACTAGATTTCATGAATGGAAGCCCCAGAATTAAAGTAAGCCCACTCAAGGGTCTTAGGCAGGCATATTTGAAG
>JBCCLD010000130.1:0-11244 GCA_039027055.1 Bacteroidota bacterium | reverse complement strand
GCTGGGCGTGGCGGCCTACCTCCTGCCAAACGGCGTCGATCTCCGCGGTGGAGGCGGTCCGACAAAACGTCGCGAGGTGGCCGTAGTCACCGCGCTCGGTTGGGACCACGAGGTGCGAGGTGCCGCCCAGGTTGGCAAACGACGCAACCAGGTCGTCCTGCGCAAGCGCGTCGAGGTGCGACCGAAACGCCGAGGCGTCGGCGGCGGGAAAGCGCGAGGGGACGACCACGGCGAAGAACGGCGCGTCGCGGGTGCTCGGGTGGATCGGCACTGGTTTCCACATGTGTGGAGAACCGGTGGACCAGCAGGCCGTCCACGTCGCGCGAAACACCGCATCGGTGCGGAGCGCCACAGCGACCTCCGGCCAGGTGAGCACCGCGCCGTCCGCCGTCCGGAACGGGACGACCGTGCAGGCTCGGCCTTCGATCTGCGAGGCAGCCGTTTCGGCGTGGAGAGGAGCAGCCATCGCTAATCGACTGGGAGTGTGATGTCGCGGACGGCGAGCCAGGGCCCGTCGTCCTCGCGGGTGAGTGTGACGATGCCGGAGCCGCCCTGGTGTTCCAGGCCAGCGCGGTAGGCATCGGTGAGCAGGGGGTCGCCCTCGAACACGACGTCGTCGATCCAAACTTCGTCCTGGCCGGGCAGCTGCACGGTGAGGTGGATGTGCGCTGGATCGGTGCGGCTCCAGTACGGGGCGGGTCGAATTGTGTGGAAGGTGGAGCGGCCGTCGGCACCGGCGCGGACCCATGCCCGGAGGTAGCCGTGGTGGCGTTCGTTGCCGGTCTCGCCTTTGCGGTGTGGGTAGGTGCCCGATGCGTTGGTGTGGGAGGCGTAGGTAAGGACATCGACCATGGGCGCGCCCTCGGCGCTCATGACGAGGCCGGTGAGGCGCAGGCGCTCGCCGGGCGTCGGGATGGTGGTGGTAGCGGTGAGGCTGTCGGGCGCCTCGTCAGCCCCGCACCACTCGCACGCGGGGAGCGGCTGGGCGCGGCCCGACTGGGCCAGGACGGATAGGGCCAGGACGGATAGGGCCAGGAGGCTAAGTAGGGCGACGCGGTGGATGATAGCGTGGGGCATGGCAGCAAGAAACGGAGATAGCGACATGGCGAGGTGGGACGACCCAACCGTATCGCGCGCGTTGCCCGCTGGAGGTCGCACGCGGACCGCCCTTGGCACAATTGAGGACCGAGGTGTTACCCCGAGTGAGGGACCATCGGCCTGGGGGCAACCGCGCCTCGTCCGCGCCGTAGAGCCGCCCGCCCGCTCTTCACCCTAGCCCCATCTCCATGCGCGCCCCGCTCTGCCTATTCGCTCTCGTTTTTGCTGCCTCGACGGCCTTCGCCCAGGTTCCAACCACCGTGTCGGGTCGCGTCACCGACGCAGAGACGGGCGACCCCGTCCCCGCGGCCACCGTCCAAATCGAGGGCACCCTGCGCGGCACCATTGCCAACCCCGACGGACGCTACGCACTTGCACTACACGCAGGCACCGACACGGCGGCGTTGCTCGTTCGCACGCTCGGCTACGTCACCGCCCGCGAGGTAGTCCAGGCTACCGGCGGCTCCGTCACCCTCGATGTGGCGCTCGCGCCCGACGTACAGACGCTCGGCGAGATCGTCGTCTCCGGCGAGGACCCGGCGTTGCAGCTCATGCGGCGCGTCGTGGCGCACAAGGCACGCTGGCAGGAGCGGCTCCGCACGTGGCAGGCCGACGCCTTCAGCCGCCAGGTCATCGAGTCGGACACGGCCATCGCGGCCATCACCGAGAGCGCGACGCAGGCCTTCTGGGACCGCGAGCGCGGCCTCCGCGAGATTGTCCAGGCCTACCGCACCACCGAGAACCTCACAGACGTCTTCAGCGCCGACGTCTTCACCGCTGCTGATGGCCTCGTCAACCTCTACGACGACGACGTGGACTTCGGCGGCTACGACCTCGTGGGGCCGACCTCGGCCGACGCGCTGCGCTTCTACCGCTTCGCGATCACGGGCGAGCGCACGCAGGGCGGGCGGCGCGTCTACGACGTGGCCTTCGAGACAGGCGGCCGCCTCCAGCCCGGCTTCGAGGGCACCCTGGCCGTGCTCGACCTCGACCCGCGTCCGGCGGACCTTGGGGGCGCAGCCGTGCTCCTCGCCGCCGAGGTGAGCGTCAACGACGCTGTGCGCTTCCCGCTCGTGCAGGCGTTCGACCTCACGCTGGCGCAGCAGTATGTCGCTGCCACCGACGCGGGCTTCCTCGATGTTGGGGCCGACGCCGATCAGGCCGAGGCCGTCTGGCTGCCCGCCGACTTCCGGCTCGTCGGCAAGGGCCGCATCGGCATGACGGGGCTGAGCTTCCCCGACTTCGGCTTCCGCCTCACGACGCGGCTCTCGGACTACCAGCTCAACGTCCCCGTCCCCGACTCGCTCTTCACGGACGATGCTACCCGTGTGGACTCTGTGGCGGTGGCCTCGGGGGCCGCGCTGGTGGACGAGGGGCAGACCGTCCCGCTCACCGACCGCGAGGCGACGGCCTACGCCGAGATCGACTCGACGGACACGCTGCAGGAGGCGTTCGAGCCGAGCGGTGTGCTTGCGCGCTTCGTCCAGTTCGAGACGGGCGGCGGTGGCGGCACGTCGGGCGGGACGCGCCGGGCGATCACGACGGCGTTCGAGCCTGTAGCCTGGGCGAACCGCGTCGAGCAAGCGCACCTGGGGGCGAGCGCGACCGTGTCGAGCCGCTGGGGGCCTTATGTCGGCGGGCAAGCCGCCTACCGGACGGGCCTCGGCGACGTCGGCTGGGGCGTCCGGGTCGGCACACTCCACCGCTTCAACAGGACCGGCCTGCGTGTGGTCGTGGGCTATGACGACGAGGTCGTCCGGCGCTACCGGTCGGATGCCCACGCGCGCGTCCTCAACACGGCGTCTGTCACGTTCGGCGGCGATGACTACTTCGACTACCACGACCGCCGCCGCGCCTACGGGCAGGTGTCGGCGAGCATCCCGGCGGGGCCACTCGGGCGCGTCCGCCCACTCGTCCGGTTCGCGGCCGAGCGCCATCGCTCGCTCGTCGAGATCGAAGACGCCGCGCTGTTTGGCCGCGGAGACCGGCGCGTCAACCCTGCCATCGCCGAGGGCGACGTGCACGCTGTGCAGGCGCGGGTCTCCATAGGCAGCACCGAGACCGGCTTCTTCGCCGCGGGCACGGGCCACACCGGCGCCGCGGTGCGCGTGGCGATCGCCGACGCCGATGCGCTCGGGGGCGACTTCAGCTTCGTCCGCACCGAAGCCGCTGCGGGCGTGAGCGTGCCGACGTTCCTGCGTCGACGCCTCTTCCCCAACGCCCTACACCTGCGCATGACCGCCGGCACTACGTCCGGTGACCACCTCCCGCAGCGCACCTTCGCCGTCGACGGTAGCTTGTTCGGCCTCGCGCCGTTCGGGACGCTACGCGCTCAGTCGGGGCGGCCCATCGAAGCGACGCGCTACGTGGCGGGCTTTTGGGAGCACGACTTCCGTAGCGTGCCTTTTGAGGTACTCGGTTGGGAGTGGGCGGCCGTCAACAACGTTGGGCTGCTCGTTCACGGCGCGCACGCGGCGGGGGAACAGGAGGCGTTCGGCCCGACGACGAACTGGCAGCACCACGAGATCGGCGTGGGCCTCTCCGGCGGCCTCGCGCTGCCCCTGCGCCTCGACGTGACGTTCCGGCTCGACCAGCCCGGCACCGCCGTCACGCTCGGCTTCGCGCGGCTGTTTTGAGTCCGGCTCCGAGCGTTGAACCGGCACTTCGCGCTGTGCTCGTCTGCTCTATTCCCCCGAGCACCACGGCCTTGTAGAGCGCGGCGAGCGTAGTGGCAGGGTCGGTCGTGCGGCCGCTGTGGACGGGCGACGTCCGGAGCGCCGCCGAGCGCGGGGCGGTGAGCCAGTGGAACCGCTCCGAGGGCGGGTAGCACCCGATCACGCCGTGCCCGGCGCACACCGCCGTGTAGGCGTCGAGCGCGCCCTGAAGCAGGACGTCCGGGAGCGTCGCGAGATCGGGCCAGGTTGCTACGTCGGGGTGGAGCCGCGCCTCCAGGAAGCGCGCGCGGCGGGCGTGCAGCACCACGCCTACATTCACGAATGCACCCCGGGCCACCGATGGCACCACGCGCACGACCGCGTAGTCGTAGTCGATCCAGACCGGAGGCTGTGGTTCCGCCTGGGAGTTGCTCCGTGCGCTCATGACGATCCCTCAGCGACGGTACGGCAACGCAACGCCGGCTCCCTTCACGAGGGCCGCCCGAGCACGAACCGCCTCAGCGGCAAACGGGCGCAGGCTCCCGTCGGACGGCAGCGCGAGGCGGGCGTTCAGGAAGGCGGCATAGGCGGCGCGGTTGGCCGCAGCGCTCTCGAACGGCGACGTGCGGCCTTCGGGCGCGTCCATCAGCAGCGCGTCTGGCACCGCGTCGAGGACAGCATGGATCGCGTCGGCGTCGAGAAGCGGAGCGAGACGGGCGTCGGCCGCGGCGAGGTCACCCGCGACGGGCAGCAGCACGTGGTCGCGGATCGGCACAAACGGGGCCGTCGCCTTCTCTGCGATGAGCGCGGCGGCGTTGCCGGTATCCCAGGCATGGTGCACGTAGAGCGCCGCCCCGTGGTCAATAAGCCACAACGTCGTGTGCCACAGCGTCGGGTGTTCGACGCCGTCGGCTTGGGTAAGCAGCAGGTTCGGGTTGCGCGCCGTCCGGTCGATGTTAGTCACGAGCGCATCGAGCCAGACGACCGCCGCGGCCGTCTAGGGGTCGATCACGGGCTGCTCCTCGGGCGCCACATCGGGCAGGGCCGCGTCGTAGGTGAACGCCCCGTCGAGGTAGCGAAGGCCTACGTTCATGCCGCGGCTTCCCTTGAGGATGTCCTGGATCTCGGGGTCCGGCTCCGTGCGCCCGAACGTGTCGGCGAGGTCCACGAGCGCGAGGTCGGGCACGGCCAACCCGAGGCGGCGCGCCAGCTGGCCCACGATGAGTTCGGCGACGAGCGCGCGGGCGCCCTGCCCGGCCCCGCGAAACTTGACGACGAACAGCCCGGCAGGCGCTCCCTGGACGTGGGCGGTGTCCACGAGCGCGGGCAGCGAGCCGCCCTCGCGCAGCGGAGTAACGTAGCGCGTGGCCGTGACGGTCGGGATAGGCATGGCGAAGCGGAGTGGGACGGGGTAGAGTCCCCAACCAGCAGCGACGGGCGCGGTTTCTTGCGCGGGGTCGGTCCATGGTGCACCTTGGTTCTAGACGGCCGGGTGCCGAAACTCCCCGAAGCCGGGGAGGGCATCTCCCTGCACAATGATGCACCTTGCCTGTTGCGGACCTCTCTCCTCGCGTCGTTTGCTCACTCCCCTGCGCCTTCCATGCGTGCCCTCTCCCGCGCCCTGCTATTCGCTAGCCTCGCCGTTGCTCTGACGCCGCTGGTCCGCGCTCAGGACGACCCGAACGCCTCCACCATCCCCACACAGCGCGTACTGTTCGCCTTCGAAGTCTTACGCGTCGACGACGAGGCTCCGGGCGACTCGCTCCTGGTCCTCTTTGGCCGAGGACCGCTCGACCGTCTCGTCCCCGGCGGGCGCGGCACGCCCTACAGCGTCTACCAGGTCGAGCAGCACGACTCCGGCGGCGACGCGCTCGGCACGGCGCGCTTCGTGAGCAGCACCGCTAGCAAGGCGGTCGCTCACGTGCGGATACAGGACGACGAGGATCCCCAGCGGCGGCTCTACCCAGGCGACCTCCTCGAACTGCCCATCACCGTCCCGGCTACCACCTACGAGGGCCTGCTCCTCTACCTCGCGCAGCTCGGCATCCAGCTTACCGACAACGGATGGGGGGCTCTCGTCACCCCGGAAGACGTCTTCGGGCTGCGCACCGCCGAGGACGAGCAAGCCCGCCTCCAGCCGTTCGTGGACGCAGTGCACGAGATCGGCACCTTTCTCGCTGGCTTGCAGGAGAACGGCACCCTGGCCGCATCCTACGAGGTACTCCTCCCCCCTATCGAGCAAGGCTTCTACGAGGGCCGACTCCCGTTCGAACTGATGCAGGAGGCGACGACGGACGACCTCGTGCGCTTTCTCGACTTCGTGCGGAGCTATCCGGGCAAGTACCTCGGCGGGCGCTGGAAGATCAGCGAGACGTTCGCCACCTGGCTCATCAACAGCGCCCCGCTGGGCCGCGACGGCCTCCGCGACTTCCTGCTGGGCGCCGACGACCTTGATGCTGCTATCGCGCAGTACGCCTACGAGCACGACCAAGGCTTCCTCGACGATTGGCGCGACGAGGCGCAGGAGCTTGGCCGTCTGGGGCGGCTCGACGACGCCTTCCGGCTGCTCGACCTCGCTGAGCGCACGGCCCGCCACCAGGGATGGGAGGCCGACGTGGCGAGCGCGCTCTTCTCGCGCGGCTTCATCCTCACCGAGGCCGGCCGCTACCGGGAGTCGGTGCCCGCCTACGAGCAGGCCATCGCCGAGTATGAGCGCCTCGGGCGCGTCGTGGCGCTGCTGGACGCGCTCTACAACATCTCCATCAACCACGTCGCCGTGGGCGATTACGCCGCAGCCCTTGCGACCTCTGAGCGCGGCATCGCCCGGGCCGAGGCGGCGCGCGCTGCAGGCAATGCCTCGCCCTACGATGTCGGCGAGCAGGTGCTGCGCCAGGGCATCGCGCTCAAGAACCTCGGGCGCTACGACGACGCCCTCGCCGCCTATGACCGCGCGCTCGCGCTCTACGACGAAGACGGCTCCACCACGAGCCTACGCCGCATGGCGACCGTGCGCAACCGGAAGGCCGAGATCCAGAAGGACCGCGGCCTCTACCGCGACGCGCGCGACGCCTACCTGGAGGTGCGCGATGCCTTCGCCGCGCTCGCGGACGCAGAAGGCGAGGCCGACGCGCTCGACGAACTCGGCTACGTCACGTCGCAGCTCGGGCAGTACGAGGAGGCCATCGCCATCTGGCGCGAGGCGGACCGGCTCCACCGGATCAGCGGCCACCTCTCCGACGCTGGCTACTCGCTGAGCCAGATCGCCCAGAACGAGTGGACGCTCGGGCGTACCGCCGACGCTATCGTCACGCATCGCGCCGCCATCGCCGTGCGCGAAGAGGCGGGCGACCTCTCCGGGCAGGCCTACTCATGGCGCAAGCTCGCCAGCCTCTACACCGAGACGGGCCGCCCCCCCCTCGCCCTGGAAGCGTTTGACCGCGCCGACGCGCTCTACGCCGAGGCCGGCAGCACGTCGGGCCGCGCGGAGGTGCTCATCGAGCGCGGCAACGTCTTCGCGGGGCAGAACGACCACGCGCGCGCGCTGCCGCTCTACGAGGGGGCCCTCGCACTCTTCGAGGAGGCGGGGGACCAGGCCGAGGTCGCTCGCACGCTCAGCATCCTCGGCGACGCGCTCTTCCCGCTGCGGCGCTACCGCGAGGCGCAGGAGCGCTATACCCGCGCGCTCGACCTCCACCGCGCCCTCGGCGACCGCACCTGGCAGATTACCGACCTTGTCGATCTCGGCACCCTCGCCGCCGATGGCCAGTACGACCGCGAGGCCGCCGACGTCTACTACCGCGAGGCGCTCGCTCTCGCCGACAGCGTCGGGGCTACCACCGAGGCCGCCCTGGCCGTGGCTGCCTACGGGCGGTTCCTTTCCAGGGCCGGCCGCTTCGACGAGGCCGAGGAGCGCCTCACCGACGCCTACGGCCGCTGGGTAGCGGCGGGCAACCGCAACGGCGAGGCCTGGACGCTCATCGACCTGGGCTACCTCGCCGAACTGCGCGGCGACTTCGACCAGGCCATCGCGCAGTATGAGGCGTCGCTGGCGATCGGCGAGGCCGTCAACGACGCCAGCCGAGTCGGCACCGCGCTCACCTCCCTGGGCGACCTCGCGAGCACCTTTGCCTACTTCGACGAGGCCGAGGCCTACTTCCGGCGCGGCCTCGCTGTGAGCACCGAGGCCGACAACCTGTGGGGGCAGGCCTCTGCGCTGAGCGGCCTGGGGAGCCTCGCTGAGGACCGCGCCGACTTTGCTTCCGCCTTCGACGCCTACGCCCTCGCCGACAGCCTCTACGACGCCCTCGGCAGCGACCTCGCCCGCGCCGGACCGATCAACAACACCGGCGTCGTCCACCTCTACCAGGGCGACTACGCCGCCGCCCTCGACGCCTTCTCGCGTACGCGGGCGATCTACGAGACGGCGGGTGCTGAAGACGCAGGGCTGCTTATCGCCGAGTCCAACGTGGCCCGCGCGCTGCTGGAGCAAGAGCGCTGGGACGAGGCTTCCGCTTCAAACGCACGCGCCGCCGACCTCGCGGAGCGCTTCGGCCTTGACCGCATTACCGCCGTCGTGCTCTACAACGAGGGCCGCATCGAAGCCAGCCGTCCCGGTGGCGACCGCGACGCGGCCATCGACGCGCTCCGGCGAGCCGTGGTCATCGTGGAGACGACGGACGAGCAGAAGCGCCTCGCGGAATATCTTGGCGCGTTCGGGCAAGCGCTGCTCGCCGACGGGAACACCAGCGCCGCCGAGGCCCCCCTCACGCGGGCCATTGCCCTGGCGGACCAACTCGAGCTGGAGCAGTATCTCTGGGAGCCAACCTACGCGCTCGCCACGATCCGCCGGCTGCAGGGCCGTGACACGGATGCGCTGGCGCTCTTGGAGCAGTCCGTCGAGGCGATGGAGTCGGTGCGCGCCCGCGTCGTAGGCGGCGAAGAGGCCCAGCGCCGCTTCGCGGAGGGTGGGACCAAGGTGCAGGTCTACGAGGCCCTCGTGGCCGCGCTCATCGAGCAAGGCCGCACCGAGGAGGCGCTCGCCTACCTCGACCGCAGCTACTCCGACGATCTCCGCGCGCAGTTCGGCGACCCCCTCCTCATCGCCAGCGCGAGCGGTTCCGAGGCGACCTCGCAAGCCGACCGCCTCCGCGCGCTCCAGGCGCAGGTCGACCAACTCCAGACGAGCCGTTCCGCGGCGCTCGCGCAAGACCAGACCGCGCTCGCCGACTCGCTTGCGTTCCAGCTCTCGGTGTCGCAGAGCGAGTACCGCGCGCTTCTTGATGATGAGATCCGCAACGACCCCGCGCTCGCCCGCCGCCTCCCCGACGCTGCGCGCAACCTCCAGCAGGAGCGCCGCGACTTCCCCGACGACCTCGCCGTCGTGACGTACCTCGTGGGCGAGTCGCGCCTGTTTCTCTTCGTGGCCACGCAGGACTCGGTCGGTGCGGAGGTGATGAACGCGACCGTCGACGAGGTGCAGAGGCTGGTGCAAGACCTCCGCCGCTTCATCGCCACACCGACGGCCGCAGCGGCCGTGCGTAGCGGCAGCCTCGGCGGCGAAGACCACTCGGGCAGCACCGACGTGGAACGCTACGACGCCGTCCGGCAGCGGCTCTACGACCTCCTCATCGCGCCCGCCGTGCCGCGCCTAGGCGACCGCTCGCGCCTCGCCATCATCCCCAACGGCCCCCTCTATGACCTCTCGTTCGCCGTCCTGCCTGCGCCCGATGCGGCGGGCCAAGCTGAGCTCGATCGGTTCCTCATCGAAGACCGGACGCTGTTCTACGTCTCCGACCTCTCGGTGCTCTACCGACGCGGGATGCGAGGCTCCGATATCCGCATCCGCGCCTTCGGCAACGCCGCCACAGACTCCCTCGACGCACTACCGTTCGCCGAGCGGGAGGTCGAGGCGCTCGCGCAACTCTATCCCGGTGCCGAGTTGTTCGTCCGCGAGGCCGCCACCGAGAAGCAGGTCAAGGCCCCGCCGAGCGACTACACGGTGCTCCACCTCGCGACGCACGGCGTGCTCGACCCAAAGGTGGAGCGTTCGTACCTCGCCCTCGCCCCTGAGGGCGACGAGGACGGCCGCCTCACGCTCGACGAGGTCCGCCGCCTCGACACGCTCGGCGACTACCGACTGGTGACGCTCTCCGCCTGCGAGTCGGCGCTGGGCAACACCGACGAGGCCGCCTGGCCGATCAACCCGGCGCTCGCCTTCCTAGAGAACGGCGCGCGGACGGTCGTCGCCTCCCTGTGGAAGGTGGACGATGCCGCCACGGGCGCACTCATGGAAACGTTCTACACCACCCTTGCCGAGGGCGACGCGGCCGCGGCGCTGCAGCACGCACAGACCACCCTGCTCACCGATGCAGCGACGCGGCACCCCTACTACTGGGCTCCGTTCGTGCTGCTCGGCGACGACCAGTAGCGCTCTGTAGCACGTCGGACGACATTTAGTTTCTGTGAAGGCACGTTTTCCCCTTGCCGCACCCTAGGGAATTCCACTAGTGTGATCCAACCTTCCCGCACCTAGCGCTCCGTTTTCGCTGGAAACGCCCGGTTGCACACGGGTTGGCACACGGCTTGACCGGCCTTGAGTTGCGGGCCTCTATGCCTACGCCGACGCTCTCTCCTCGGCGCGCGCACAGAGGAATTCTCAGTCCGACGAGCCCCTTACTCGCCGTACCCCCTCTGGCACCCCCTGTTCTGGGGTCGTCTGCAGGGCGTCTGGACCCTCCTACTATGCGAGCGATACGCAACGCGGCCATGACCCCGGTCATCGCGCTCCTCACGGCCTTCGTGCTCCTGGATTACCTGCTCTACCTCGTCTCGGGCTTCGACGCGTTCTCGCTGACCGTCACGGGCGGCCTCGCCATTATCGTGGCGCTGGCCGGCGGCCAAGGCGTCATCCCGAAGCGTTACATCCGCACCGTCGTGGCCGGCGCTGCGTTGGTCATGGGCCTCATGCCCGGCGTGATCGTGTTCGCACGCGGCTTCGCGTGGGCGGCCACGCCCTACGACTTCGCGCTCGTCGGTGGGCTGTTTGTCGCCTGCCTACTCGGCTTCGGTGCCATCTTCTTGCTGCGCTTCCAACTCGACCAGCAACACCAGAGCGTGGACTAAGGCGTGTGGACCTTCGATCTGATCGGCGCTCACGGCCCCCATTCGGCGCTCGCGGCGTTGTGTTCGTCGTCCGATTCTGCGGAATCGCACTGCTCACACGCCTTGCGAGCCCGCAAACGGTGTCTCGTGACCGGCTGCCCCCCTGATTGTCCATACGCCCTAGAGTCATTTGATCGGTGATTCAGTACGTCAGTGGCTCAGAATGCGCCCCTTCCGGCGCGTACCGATCGTTTTCGACGGAGTGGCTGTACTGAAGCGCATCGCAAACCACTCTAGTGTGAGCGCAAGGGGTCTACTGCGCGATCACCTCTGGACGTGACGGGGTTGCCAGGTTGGTCAACCACCCCTGTCCCCTCCTATCCAGGAGGGG
>JBCCLD010000129.1:0-11286 GCA_039027055.1 Bacteroidota bacterium | reverse complement strand
CTTCGAGGCGGGCAGCCAGCCCGGCTTCACGCACGGCATCGCCGACAAGCTGGTCTATTCCAAGCTGCGCGAGAAGCTCGGCCTGACGCGCACGAAGGTCGTCTCCGTCGGCGGCGCGGCGCTCCGGAAGGACCTCGCCAACGCCTTTGCCGCGTTCGGCGTGCCGACCTACCAGGGCTACGGCCTCACCGAGACGAGCCCGGTCATCGCGACCGAGGTGCCGGGCGCCGCCAAGGCGGGCACCGTCGGGCCGCCCATCGTGGGCATCGAGGTTGCCATCGCCGAGGACGGTGAGATCCTCACGCGTGGGCCGCACGTGATGCAGGGCTACTACAAGGCTCCCGAGAAGACCGCCGAGGTGATCGACGACGACGGCTGGTTCCACACCGGCGACATCGGCGAGTTCTCGCGCGAGGGCTACCTCCGCATCACCGACCGCAAGAAGTCGCTCTTCAAGCTCTCGACGGGCAAGTACGTCATGCCGACGCCCATCGAGTCGAAGCTCTTGAAGGACCCGCTCATCGAGCAGGCCGTGGTGCTGGGCTCGGGGTACAAGTACTGCACGGCGCTCATCTTCCCTGGCGAGGAGGCGCTCCCCGGCTGGGCCGAGCGCAACGGCCTCGCCGGAACGCCGATGGCGGACCTGGTCGAGCACCCGAAGGTGCTGGCCAAGTTCGAGGAGCTGGTCGCCGAGGCCAACCGCGAGGTGCCCGAGAAGTGGAGCCAGGTGAAGCGCTTCAAGCTCATCCCCGGCACGATGACCGTGGAGAACGAGCTGCTCACGCCGACCATGAAGGTCAAGCGGGGCAAGGTGCACAAGGCCTACGAATCCGAGATCGACGCGATGTACGAGGCCGCCGCCGTCGCCTAGACGAGTTCGCCCGGACCGGCACGTAGTTCCTACGCCCAGCGGGGCGGTTCGCACAGCGCGAGCCGCCCCGTTTGCGTGCCCGGCCCCCTGCCAGGCGTGCGCCAGCGGGCTGAGTGGCTGGGTTGAAGTTAAAAAGGTGAACCCGTAGCTTCAGGCTCCTAACGTGCCCCTCGGTGCAACGTATCAGGGTTTCCCCTCCGTCACCCCCCTAAGCTTCCATGCGCTTCATCGCCGCGCCGCTTCTGCTAGCAGTCGTCCTCGCGCTCTCCGCTACCCTGGCACCTGCCACCGGACAGCCTGCGCGCTGGGGCGACCTCGAGGACACCCACACCGCGCTCGACGTGTACGCCGAAGACAGCAGCGCCGCCGCCGTCGTGCTCTTCGACATGGGCGAGGCGCGCATCACCGACCGGTTCGACGTCGAGCTGGAGCGGCACCGGCGTGTGAAGCTCTTCACCGAGGCGGGCTACAACCAGGCGACGATCTCCATCCTCACCTTCCGCGACTCGGAGGACGTCAGCGGCATCCGTGGGCAGACGTTCGTGCCCGACGGACAGGGGGGCTACGATCGCGTCAAGATGGACGGCGACGCCGTCTTCCGCGAACGCGTCGGCGACGACCGCGAGCGCGTCACGTTCACGCTCCCCGCGCTCGCCCCCGGCGCCATCTTCGAGTATCGCTACCGCATCAACTCGGAGAGCCTGCTGCTCTTCCCCTCGTGGTACTTCCAGGACGACGTCCCCGTCCTCCACAGCGAGTTCGAGGCCGTCATCCCGCGCAACTTCAACTACGTCCGTGCCAGTCAGGGCACGCTCCCGTTCGACGTGGAGACCAACGAGCGCGTCAACCGCTTCGGCACCGAATCGATCAAGTACCGTTGGGTGCGCACTGACGTGCCTGCGCTCCGTGACGAGCCCTACGTGACCACGCTGGAGGACTACATCCACAAGGTCGAATTCCAGCTGGCCGAGTACAGCGTGCCGGGCTACGGCGTCGAGAGGGTGCTCAACACGTGGGAGAAGCTGGCCGAAGACCTCGACGGGCACAACCGGTTTGGCCGGGCGCTCCGCTCGTCGCGCGCGCTGCGCCGCCAGGTGGAGGCGGTCACGGCGGGCCTCACCGACCCCGCCGAGAAGATGACGGCGCTCTACGACTACGTCCGCACCGCCATCCGCCACGACGGGCGGCGCGGTTACTTCACCAGCACCAGCCTCAAGGAGACCCTGGAGGAGCGCTCCGGCAGCGCCGCCGACATCAACCTGCTGCTGCTCCAGCTGCTGCGCGAGGCCGACATCGGCGCAGTGCCCGTGCTCCTCTCGACGCGCGATCACGGCCTCGTCCAAACGGCGTATCCGCTCGTCACCCAGTTCAACTACGTCGTGGTGCTCGCCACCGTCGGCAACGCCTCCTACTGGATCGACGCCACCGACCCGATGCGCCCGTTTGGCCTGCTGCCTGCCGAGGCGCTCGCGGGCAAAGGCTGGGTGCCGGACAGAGACGCGCCGATGTGGATCGCCATCGACGTGCTCGGCCCGGCCAAGCGCGCCATCAGCTTCGAGGGCGACCTGGACGAGAGCGGGACGCTCACCGCCGCGCTCCGCCTGCGCGCCGAAGGCTACGACGCCATCTGGATGCGGCACGGCGTCGATGAGGCGTCCGCCGAGGCCTTCATGCGCGACTACCTCAGCGACATGCCCGGCGTGGTCCTGGACAGCGCCCGCGTCGAGGGCCTCGCCGATCTCAACACCCCGCTCGACCTCTACGCCTACGTCCGCGTGCCCGACTACGCGCAGACGGCCGGCGACCTCTACTTCTTTAACCCGATTCCGCTCGACCGCTATCTCGAAAACCCCTTCACCTCGCCCGAGCGCCTCTTCCCGGTCGACTTCAACTACCCGCGTACGCACCGGATGACCGCGCTGGTGCGGCTCCCCGCAGGCTTCGAGGTGGACGAGATGCCCAGCCCGACGCGGCTCACCTTTGCCCGCGATGCAGGGACCTACCAGTGCCAGCTTGGCGCGCAGGGCAACCAACTCGTCGTGCGCCGGACGGTCGACCTGCGCGCCGTGAGCGTGGAGCCTCAGGTCTACTCCGACCTGCGGGCCTACTACGACCGCATGGTGAGCGCCGATGACCAGATGGTGGTGCTCAAGCGGAGCGCGCCTGCTGAGGCCGAAGGCAGCGGCGACGAGGACTGACGCATGCCCCACTTCCTTCCGCTCCTCGCCCTCCTCGCCCTCCCGACGGCCCCGTCGCACGCACCCGCGCTTGACATTCCGGCGTCCGCGACGCCAATGTCTGCGACGCCAACGTCTGCGACACTGGTGCCTGACGACGACCCCAGCCTCGCCGTCAACGCGGCTGCGCGGCTACTCTATGAGCTGTACGACCACGGGGCCGTGGTCCGGCGCCACGACACCCGCGTCGAGATCCGGGGGCCGGGGCGTGCCATCCAGACCGAGCGCCGCGCCGTCACCATCTTCGATGCGCGCGGGCGCGACCACGGCTCGCACGTCGTCTTCTACGACACCTTCCGCAAGCTCAAGCGCTTCCGCGCGTGCCTCCTCGACGCCCAGGGCGAGGAGATCCGCTGCCTCGGCCGCCGCGACTTCGAAGACTACCCGGCCACGAGCAGCTACTCGCTCTACGACGACAACCGCGTCCGCGTCGCCGAGTTCGTCCACGACGCCTATCCCTACACCGTCGTCTTCGAAACGGACGTGGAGCACGACGGGCTCCTCGGCGGACCGCCTGCCTGGCGCCCGCAGCCAGCGGGCAACCCGGTGGAGCAGGCCCGCCTGACGGTGTCGGTGAAGGGCACCCTGCCGCTCCGCCACCGCGCCCGCCACCTCGGCGATGCTGCGGAGCCGACCGTGACCGAGCAACGCGACGCCACCGTCTACACCTGGATGCTCAGCATGCTACCGTGCCGCGACCGCGAGGCGCTCGGTCCGCGTTTCCACGACCAGGTGCCCCGCGTCGAAGTCACGCTCGACGCGTTCGAGATTGGCGGAGAGCGCGGGCGGCTCGACTCCTGGAGCGCCTTTGGGCAGTGGTATGGACGGCTCAGCGAAGGGCGCGCAGAGCTTCCCGAGGACGCGCGCGTGGAGGTCCAGGCGCTCGCTGCGCAAGGCGCCACGCGGCGCGAGAAGGTGCGCCTCCTCTACGAGCACCTCCAACGCTCGATGCGCTACGTCTCGGTGCAGCTCGGCCTCGGCGGCTGGCAGCCCTTCGACGCCGCCTACGTCTACGAGCGGCGCTACGGCGACTGCAAGGCGCTCACGAACTACCTCATGGCGGCGCTCGCGGCGGTCGGCATCGAGGCCTACCCGGCGCTCATCCTCAACGGCTCCCGCGCCGAAGACCTCGACCCCGCCTTCCCTTACAACGAGTTCAACCACGTCGTGCTCTACGTCCCTATGGATGACGCTGCGACACCCGAGGACGAATCGCTGCCTGAGGCGGAGTCGCCGCTCTGGCTCGAAGCGACGAGCACCCGCATGGCCTTCGCGCGCATCGGCGCGGGCAACGAGGACCGCCACGCGCTCGTGGTGACGCCGACCGGCGGGATGCTGGCGCGGACCCCTGCCAGCACATCGGCGGAGAACCGGGAAGACCGACGCCTCGCTCTCACGCTGGCCCCGGACGGCCGCGTCTCGGGAACGCTGCGCTACACCTACACGGGCGCGCAGGTCGACCGCGTACGTCGCGCGCTTTGGCAGGCCTCGCCGCAGGACCGCCTCGACTGGCTCTACGAGCGCGCCGCCCAAGGGGGTGACCTCTCCGCGACCGATTTCAGCCGCGTGGACGCGCGCACCGACACGTTGCAGATCGCGGCCGCGCTGGACGTGCAGCGCTTCGCCACGAGCATGGGGAGCCGCCTCTTCGTCCAGCCCAGCCGCCTGCTCTACGTGCCCACTGTCCCGTCGGAGACGGAGCAGCGTCTGCATCCTGTCCGCTTCGCCTATCCCTACCTCGATACGGACGAGGTCACGCTCCAGCTTCCCCAGGGCTACGCGGTCGAGGTGGTTCCCGAGCCGGTCGTGCTCGACACGGAGTTCGGACGCTTCGAGGCGCGCGCGGATCTGAGCGACGACGGCGCGCTACGCTTTACACGGACTCTGGAGATTCGCACGCGCGAGTTGCCCGCGGCGGCCTACGACGACGTGCGGGCGTTCTTCGCGGCTGTCGAGCAGGCCGGTACCGAGCAGGTCGTCCTCAAGAAAGCGAGGTAGGGCTGCTCGGCCCTCTTACGCGCTCGCCTTGCGCTCCTCGTAGACGGGCGTAGCGTCGCCGGTGACCACGCGTCGGGTGATGCGGCAGGCCGCGACGCCATGCATCCCGGGCGCGTCGAACATCACGTCGAGAAGCGTGTCTTCGAGCACGGCGCGGAGGCCACGTGCACCGGTCCCTCGATCAAGCGCCCGCGTCACGACGGCGTCAAGGGCCTCGTCGTCGAAGAAGAGGTCGACGCCGTCCATCGCGAAGAGCTTGCGGTACTGCTTTACGAGCGCGTTCTTTGGCTCGGTCAGGATGCGCCGCAACTCGATGGGCGTGAGCTGGTCGAGGGCCGTCATCACCGGCATGCGCCCGACGAGTTCGGGGATGAGGCCGTAGTGCACGAGGTCGTCCGGCTCGACGTAGCTCAGCAGCGCGGGGTCGTTCTTGTCAAGCGCGCCAGGTTGCACGCCGTTCGTGCCGGGCTCCACGTAGAAGCCGATCGGGGCCTTCGCGAGCCGCCTCAGGACGATCTCGCCGAGGCCCTCGAACGCGCCGCCGCAGACGAAGAGCACGTTCGTGGTGTCGAACGAGACGAGGTTTTGCTCAGGGTGCTTGCGCCCGCCCTTCGGCGGCACGCCCGCGATGGTGCCTTCGAGCATCTTGAGCAGCGCCTGCTGGACGCCCTCGCCCGAGACGTCGCGCGTGATCGAGGCGTTGTCGCCCTTGCGCGTGATCTTGTCGATCTCGTCGAGGTAGATGATGCCGCGCTCGGCCCGCTCGATGTTGAAGTCGGCGGCTTGCAGAAGGTGGCTCAGGATCGACTCGACGTCCTCGCCGACGTAGCCCGCCTCGGTGAGCGCGGTGGCGTCCGTGACGGCAAGCGGCACGTCGAGGATGCGCGCGAGCGTGCGCGCCAGCAGCGTCTTGCCCGTGCCCGTCGGTCCGAGGAGGAGAATGTTTGACTTTTCCAGTTCCACGTCCTCGAAGTCGAGGAGGTAGTCGTGGGCTTCGAGGCGCTTGTAGTGGTTGTAGACCGCGACGGAAAGCGCGCGCTTGGCCCGCTCCTGCCCGATGACGTGCTCGTCGAGCGCCGTCTTGATCTCGCGCGGGGCGAGGCGGCGGTTGCGGTTCGGGCGGCGCGGCGGTGGCGCGGTGTAGGGCAACAGCTCGCCTTGCACGATCCGCTGCGCGTCCTCGATGCAGCGGTCGCAGATGTAGACGTCCGGCCCCGCGACCATGGAAGCCACCTCGTGCGCGGCGCGCCCGCAGAAGGAACAGCGGATGATCTCGTCGCCGACGGGATTCATGGGGCAGAGGGGAGGCGGTGGAACCAGCCAAGTATACGGACTCTGGAGAGCGTCGAACGATGAAGGCCAAGGGGCGGGCCGAGGAGACGGAGAACCGAGGAGACGGAGAATTTGGGAGGACGCCGAGAACCCTTGACGGCGTGCACGCGCCGCCCCACCTTTTCCCACTTCCCACTTCCCACTTCCCACTTCCCACGTGCCGCTTCCCGACGCCTTTCGCGACCGCCTGCGCGCCATCGTGCCGCCCGAGCACTACGACGCTGTGGTGGCGAGCTTCGCCGCGCCGCAGGCAACCGGCTTCCGCGTCAACACGCTCCGCGCCGAGGCGTCGTCCGTGCTCGATACGCTTCGTGACGGGGGGCTGCATCCGAACGAGGCCGACGGCATCGCGAACGGTTTCTGGGTCGAGGCCGATGAGCGGGCCGCCCTGCTCGCGAGCGCGCCCTATGCCGACGGCCACGTCTACGTCCAGAACCTGGCGAGCCAACTGCCGCCGCTCGTCCTCGACCCGCAGCCCGGCGAGACGATCCTCGACCTGTGCGCGGCGCCGGGGAGCAAGACGCGCCAACTCGCGACCCTGATGCAGGACGAGGGGCGCATCGTGGCGGTGGAGGTCGTGCGCAAGCGCTACTACAAGCTCCGCGACAACCTCGCGCAGCAGGGCAGCACCCTCGCCGAGCCGGTGTGCGCCAACGGGGCGGGCTTCTGGCACCGCACGCCCGAGGCGTTCGACCGCGTCCTCCTCGACGCGCCGTGCTCCACCGAGGGCCGCTTCCGCGCCGACACCCCCGAGACGACGCGCTACTGGTCGCGCCGCAAGATCAAGGAGATGCGCAGCAAGCAGCAGAAGCTGCTGTTCTCCGGCATCCAGGCGCTGCGCCCCGGCGGCACGCTCGTCTACTCGACGTGCACGTTCGCACCCGAGGAGAACGAGGCGGTGCTCGCGAAAGCCCTCCGCACCTTCGGCGACGCCATCGAGCTGCTGCCCGTCACGCTCGGCGGCGAGGGGCTTGCGCTGCCGAACACGCAGCCGACGCTCTCGGAATGGAACGGCCGGGCCTTCCCCGAAGAAGTCAGCGCGGCCGTCCGCGTGCTACCGAGCGCGACGATGGAGGCGTTCTTCGTGGCCAAGCTCACCAAGCACGCGAGCACGCTCCGCGGCTGAGGTCACACGTCCCCAGTCAGCGTAGCACGGTGAAGCGGCGTGTCTGTTGCCCGGCCTCGGTCGCGAGCACGGCCACGTAGACCCCGCTCGCCAGCCGGGCCGTGTCGAGTTGTGCCGTGTGGATACCGGCTGCTTTGGTCTCGTCTGTCACCACAGCCACGCGTCGACCGAGCACGTCGTAGACGGCCAGCGTGGCGCGGCTGGCCTCGGGGAGCGTGTAGGCAAGCGTTGCCGTGCCCCGCACCGGGTTCGGATACGTGTCGAGTGTAAGCACCTCCGGTTGCGGGGTCTCGGCCTCGTCGGCGACGGGCTTCCGCTTGTGAGTCACAAAGCGGATGACGGTGCCCACGTCGGGCGTGGTGCCGTCGCCCGCGGCATCGGCTAGAACGAGGTTGCGGTAGAGATAGTTTGGACTATTTCCCGGCCCCCGGAAGCAGTAGTTGGTGTACATCCCTTGCAGGCGGCACTCTTCACCGTCTTGTCCGACATCGGTTTGCGCATCGCCGTCGGCGTCGCGGTCGTAGACGGCACCGGGGCCCCCGAAGGTGCGCGCGGCCTCGTTGAAGCGGGCATAGCCGTCGGGGCGGTCCGGCATGTAGAGGTAGATGCGCTCGGTGATCGGGGCGCCCGTCCCTTGGTCCCAAGGATCGGTGCCGGTGAAGGTGTCGGCGAAGTCCGTGATGGGGCCCTCGCCGGTCTCTGAGACGTAGGGGATCATGCGGAGATCGTCGGAGGGGTCGTCGGGGGTGTCGGCGAGGTACCACGCTTCGAAGGGAACGCTGAGAATCTCACCGTCGCGGGAGGAGACGTAGGCGGCGAGGCAGGCGCCCGGCTCGGCGCAGGCGGCGGTGAAGCGCAACTCGACCTCGTCCTCTTGGACGATGTCCCCGAAGCTTTGAATCCAGCTGAGGGCTCCTCGAAAACCGCTTGTGGACACGTAGTAGTCGCGGGACGCGTCGGGGTCCTGCCAGACGGTGTTGCCGCCGAAGCCGTCGGCGCAGCCCTCGTCGTCGGGTGTGGTCGCGCACGGGTCGTCGCCGGAGGCGCTTGCCACCTCGACGATGCCTTGGCCGTTGTCGCCGAGGAGACCGGGCACGTAGCGGTAGAGCGTGAACAGGCCTTGATCGGAGCGACTGCCCGCCGTGCGGGTACCGTCGGCGAGCCGTCCGTCTGCTTCGACCAACCAGCGGTAGACATAGGTCGTGTTGTCGGGCGGACTGAAGCTCAGCGTATGCTCGGTATCGGCGCTGTAGGCGGATCGGAAAAAGGTCTGCCCATCTCGTTCGACCTCGAAGAGAAGGCGGTAGCCCTCGGCTCCGGCCACCGGCGACCAGCGCAGCGTAGGGGGTGGTTCTCCGTCGACGATGTTGACGACCGCGCCATCGGCCGGTTCGAGCAGCGTGGGCGCGTCGAGGGTGAGCGGGCGCGGGGCGGGCGCGAAGAGGGAGCCGTCGTCAAAGGCGGCCTGGATGCGGTCGCTCGCCAGCTTCATCGCCTGGACTGAGCCCGTGGGGTTGCCCACGGGGCCGTAGTTCTGCGTCCCGAAGGCGAACGGGAGTGCGAAGGTTACGTCGCGCGACGATCCGGCGGGGAGATCAAAGGCGACGGTGGAGATTTGAAAGCGGCGATCTGAGGGGGGAATCGGGTCGCTGCAGTCGGGTTCGTTGGGGCACACTTCGCTCCAATAGGTGCCGGGCTCCCCCGAGTAGACGAAGCTGGTCGGTTCAGTACCGGTACGCCCGGTGCTGCCGACCGTGAGCGGTCGCCCGTCAAGCCAGCGCCCGACTTGGTAGTGCCGCCACTCTTCCACGTTGTCTGGTCCTGGTTCGCAGAGGTCGTCGCAACTGCCGCTATTGAAGTAGGTCGCTGAGCCGGCCAGGGGATCGAGGAGCCGCAGCCCAAAGGAAGGTGGCGGTGTGCCGTAGCCTCTGTCTGGATGGCCCTTGTCCTCGTTGTCTGCGTTGTAGACGAACGCCAGGCTGCGTGCCGGGTCGCTCCCGATGTAGTCGTCCTCGAACTCGTTGCCCAAATCAGGGTCAATGAAATAGGTCACGATGAGGTCGTCGATGGGGACGGTGGTGCGGTTCACGAACCGGTAGCGGTAGTAGGTCGCCTGGTCCAGTGCCGCCTCGCGACTCGCCACAGCCCACGCGGTCACCTGCACTTCTACGCCCAACGGATCGCTCGACGTGTTGAGGTGCGGCACGCCGACGTCGTTCATGACCCAGAAGGCCGTCTGCGTGCCGAAGAGGCGGGGCCGGTCGCCCGCGGCGAGGTCGTAGTTGTTCGGATTGCCGTCGCCGTCGATCACCTCAGCGCCGAGAGCAGCAGGCCAGTCGCGCAGGTCGTCGGTGGCCTCGCCGGTGGTATCGTAGCGGCGGAGGTCCTGGTCGGTAACGGTCCAGATGCGGTCGAAGGCCGCGCAGTCGGTGGGCGCGTTACCGGTGTCGTCAAGAGGGCCAGGGGCAAACTCGAACGGACCGTAGAGACTACCTGCAGCACGCAATTCCTCGCCGACGAAGCCTGTGATCCAGAAGTTGAAGGAAAAGAGGGGGCTCAGCGAGCCGCCCTTTGGGATTTGGTAGACGGGCAAGCGCGCTCGCCAGAAGAGGCCGCCCATGTTGTAGAGACGGGCGCGCACATCGCTCACGGCCAACTCAGCTTCGGCGCGGCCCACCTCGCAGTCGTCCGGAGCGCTGGCATGGGCGAAGGGGGCGTGGCGTGGCTTCGGTGCTTGAGCGTAGAGCGGCCCGGCACAGGTGAGCAGCAGGAGGGAGGTAAGAAGGAGACGGTACACCTTGCTAGGGTCGACGGTAGTCATGGCGGAGAGACGGACGCTGTGCGAACGGCGGCGTGGGGTCAGCAAAGCACGATCAGCGGAGCACGGTGAAGCGGCGTGTCTGCTGGCCCGCCTCTGTCGCGAGCACCGCCACATAGATGCCGCTCGCCAGTCGTCGCGTGTCGAGCGTCGCCACGTGCGTACCGGCCGCCTGCGTCGCGTCGGTCACGACCGCTACCCGCCGTCCCAACATGTCATAGACGGCCAACGCGGCGCGGCCCGTCTTGGGCAGCGTGTAGGCGAGCGTTGCCGTGCCGCGCACGGGGTTCGGGTAGGCGTCGAGCGTGAGCGCCTGCGGCTGCGGTGTCTCTTCTTCGTCCGCGACGGCCTGGCGCTTGATGGTCACGAAGCGCACGACGGTACCCACGTCTGGGGTACTCCCATCCCCAGCCGCGTCGGCGAAGACGATGTTGGCATAGAGGAAATTGCGATCGCCCGAGTCGCCTCGGAAGCAGAAGTCGGTGTAGAGACCCTGGAACTGGCACACCTCGCCGTCGAGCGAGGCACGGTCTTCCTGGGTGTCCCCATCGGCGTCTCGGTCGTAGACGGCACCGGGGCCGCCGAAGCCCTGGGCCGCCTCGTTGAAGCGGGCGTAGCCGTCAGAGCGATCGGCCATGAACAGGAAGACGCGCTCGGTGACGGGCGCGCCCGGTCCCTGCGTCCACGGGTCCGTGCCCGTGAAGGTGTCTGCGAAGTCCGCGACGGTCTCGTCGCCGCTGGCGAGCACGTGCGGGATCATGCGGGTGTCGTCGGCGGGGTTGTCGGGCGTATCGGCGAGGTGCCAGGCCTCGAACGGAACGCTGAGGATTGCGCCGTCGGCAGAGGCGGGGGTGTAGTAGACGGCGAGGCAAGCCCCAGGCTCGGCGCAGGCCGCGGTGAAGCG
>JBCCLD010000128.1:0-11304 GCA_039027055.1 Bacteroidota bacterium | reverse complement strand
GCGCCCCGATGAGCAGCCCCTCGACGCGCGCCGTGCGAGACGCCAGCGGGGTGGCCATCGCCTGGTCCACGGCTGGCGGGTCGACGGCTGGCGGGTCGGCTTTTGCCTGGCTGGGGATCGGATGGCTAGGCTTCGGATGGCTAGGCTTCGGCTGGCCGACGGCCGCCTCGGCTCCGACGAGGAAGGCAAGCAGAAACACGAGGACGAGACGCGGCATGGAGCCGAAGATAGCGCGGGCGTATCATCTCGCTGCCCTCGCTCCGCCTCCCCCACTGCTCGTGTCCGCCCCCCGTCTCCCCGCCGCTGCTTCGTCTGGCGCCGTCCCCTACCTCCTGCTCGACGCAGGCGACCTCGACGGCCTTGACCGCTGCCTCCGCGCAATGGCCGTGCTCGCGCCGGACGAGCGCCTCGTCGCGGCGACGAAGGCTGGCGAGGGCAACATGAACCTCGCGCTCCGCGTGACGACCTCCGCGCGCTCGGTGGTCGTGAAGCAGGCCCGGCCGTGGGTGGAGAAGTACCCGCAGATCCCCGCGCCGGACGAGCGCGCGCTGGTGGAGGCGGCCTTCTACGGCGCGGTGCAGGGCCTCCCCGCCGTGGCAGACCGGATGCCGCGCCTCCTCGGCGTCGATGCGCGCAACCGCGTGCTCGTGCTCGACGACCTCGGCCCCGTCGCCGACTGCACGCCGATGTACCAGGACGGCGCAGCGGACGTGCCCGGGCTCTCGGCGCTCGTCGCCTGGCTCTCGGCGCTCCACGCCGCCCCGCTGGCGGATAGAGTCGGGGCCGACGGGCGCGACCGCCTCGCCAACCGGGCGATGCGCCGCCTCAACCACGAGCACCTCTTCGTCTTTCCCCTGCGTCCGGACAACGGACTCGACCTCGACGGCATCACGCACGGCCTCCAGGCCGAGGCGGCGCGCCTCCAGCAGCACGCCGCCTACGTCGCGGCGGTCGCCGACCTGGGCGAGCGGTACCTCGCCGACGGCCCGGCGTTGCTCCACGGCGACTTCTTCCCCGGCTCGTGGGTGCGCGCCGACAGCCGCGTCTACGTGATCGACCCCGAGTTCGGGTTCTTCGGCCCCCCGGAGTTCGACCTCGGCGTCCTGCTGGCGCACCTACTCCTCGCCCAACGTCCGGAGCGCCTGCTGACCGAAGCCGTGGCAGCCTACGACGCCCGCGCTGGCGTCGACTGGGCGCTGACCCATCGCTTCGCGGGCGTGGAGATCATGCGGCGGCTGATCGGCGTTGCGCAGCTGCCCGTGGCCAACGACCTGGCGTACAAGGCCGCGCTCCTGCGCCGCTCGGAGCAGCTTATCCGGACGGGCACGCTCTGAAACCGGATCAGTCGACGAAGGCGACGTCGAACTCGCCGCTCGTGACGGAGACGGTCCCACTACCGTTCGATGCTGTGAACGAGAACGTACCGCGGACACGCCCGGTGGTGATGCTCGACACGGTGATGGTGCCCGAGCCGCCGAGTGCGGTTGTGAACGGGATGCCGGTGGACGTGGCGGCGTAGACGCCCACGAAGTCCTGGTTGGCGGTCGAGTAGGTGCCGGCCGTCAGGCTCTGCACGGCGACGGTAATACTGCTCCCATCCGCAGCGAAGCCCCCGAAGCCGAAGCTCGTGTCGTCCTCGTCGCGCCCGGCGGCAGACAGTGTGGTCGCCGTCCATGTGGTCCCGTCCACGACGGCGGTCACATCGGCTCCAAGGCCGCCGCCGTTGTTGTCATCGTCGTTGCTACCGTCGCTGTCGCAGGCAGCGAGGGTGAGCGCGAAGCAGGCGCACAGGAACAGGGTGCCGAGGGTACGGAGAGGGTGGTTCATGACGTGTGTGGGTTGAGGTCGAAGAGAACAAGCGTCAGCGCTGCACGGTGAGGCGGCGGGTGACGGCGTGGCTGGCGCTAGTGAGGCGTGCGAGGTAGAGCCCGTTCGGCAACGCGGTTGTGCCCAGGCGTAGCGCGTGCATCCCAGCGGCAAGCGTGCCGTCGTGGACGAGGGCCACGCGGCGACCGAGGAGGTCGTAGACCGTGAGCGTGATGGGCGCGGACGTGTCGAGCGTGACGGCCAGTGTGGCCGCGTCGCGTGCCGGGTTGGGATAGGCGCCGAGGGTAGGTCCGTCCGCGAGCGGCACGTCGTCCTCGGTGGCGACAGCACCGGCGCTCTGGAAGTAGGTGATCGTTTCCAGCACTGCGTCGGGGTCGTCCTGCGGAAAGTTGTCGCGCCAGAGGATGACGGCCGACTCGCCTTCGCGTGTCACGAAGCCGTAGCCCTTCAGGACCGCATCGCCGGGGCTCGGACCGAGCGGGGCTAGATCGGTCGACTGGTCGAGGCGGAGGCGGAGCGCGTCGAACGTGCCGCGCGGCGTGACGAGCATGCCCCAGCCGTCGGCGGTCCGCTCGATGGTCGAGCGCTGGTTCTCGCTGTCGATTACCCCGAAGTTGGGGACGAAGATGGCCGACGAGTCGATGAAGGACTCGGTCCACGTCACGCCGAACTCCGTCGGGAAGCGGATCTCCGGGGCGCCGAGGTGGTAGCGCCGCGTGACGAGCGTGTCGAGGCTGCCGTCCTGGTCGAAGTCGAGGTCGCCGACGGCGAAGCCGGTGTTCCAGCCCCCCTCGCCGTCGAAGCGGTAGTAGAGCGACGAGGTGGAGTCGGGCGACTCGTCGAGGTCGCGCCGCGCGCCGAGACGCAGCACGGCGTTGGTGCCGCTCTCGGCAAACCACGGGTCTTGCAGCCCCTCGAACGACTGCGGGTCGGCATCGGGTGGGACCGTGACGAAGAGCCGCCGGTCCACGAACGCTAGCGTCGCGAGCATCGTAGCCATGTTCCACGTCTGGTCGGCCCCCTCACTACGGACGATGGCGCCGAGGCCCGTCGTGTCGGGCAGCACGGCAAGCTCCGGCACCTCGCTCTCGAAGTCGTAGGTGTAGGACAGCTCCTCCATGCCGAAGCGGGCCTCGAAATCGGCGCGGGTGATGGCGATCTGCGCGGCCGCAGGCAGGGCCAGCGAGAACAGCAGGAGCGGTAGCAGGCGGCGCATGGCAGGCGGCGGCAGGTGTGAGTGTCGCCTCCAATCTGCCCGCTGCGGCCGCGTCGTACAATCGCCCAAGAATGTGATTCGGTGGTCACTCGTCCCTGGTCCTTGGTCATTTGTGCGAGGTAGGCCTGCCATTTCAGCCTACCCTCCCTCCGTGCCCGCCAGGAAACCTCTGACCAAGGACAAGCGACCAAGGACGCCTGATTCGGCTCCATCGCTCTGTCTCGTGCACGGGTCTTCCTTCCGAATCAGGCCTGCTACGCCTTCCCCAGGTACTTCAGCGTGGCCTCGGTACGCGAGCGGACGTGCATCTTCTCGTAGATGTGCCGGATGTGCGTGCGCACGGTGTCGAGGCTGATGTGGAGCGCCTCGGCGATCTCGCGGTAGCGGTGGCCCTGCACGAGCAGGTCGAGCACCTCGCGCTCGCGGCTCGTGAGGTCGGCCTCGTCGGCAACGGAGCGCGCCGGGCGGTGGAACGTCTCCACGACGCGCCGCGCGATCTGGCTCGACATCGGCGAGCCGCCCTGGGCGAGCATGCGGATGTGGGCAAGGAGCTGCGCCGGCGGCATCTTTTTGAGCACGTAGCCCGTGGCACCGGCCTGGAGCGCGCCGAAGACGTGGTCGTCGTCCTCGTAGACGGTGAGCATCATCACCTGGACGTCGGGGCGGGCCGCCTTGAGGCGGTGCGTGGCCTCCACGCCGTCCATGCCGGGCAGCCCGATGTCCATCAGCACCACGTCGGCCGTGAGCGACGCCGCATGCTCCACGACCGGCTCGGCGGCGGCGAAGGTCCCCACGCATCGAAAGCCTTCCGACGCGTCAATGAGGGTGGCGAGCCCTTCGCGGATCTCGGTCCGGTCCTCGATAATGGCGATCTGGATGGGCGTGGGCACGGCGGGGGTGGTTGAGTGGCTACAGGCAAGGTCAGGCCGTCACGCTGCTCATGCAATCGCATGAGGGTGTGAGAGTGAGCGGGGGTGTGAGAGTGAGCGGGGGTGTGGGAGTTTGGGTGCAGTGGGGCGGAGAAGCCGATGGCGGTGCGGCTGGCTGCGGTAACCCGTGTGCCTGCTCGTAGGTGTGGCCTCGCTTTGGCTACCCTCTCCACTCACACCTCCACGGGCAGCGGGGCTTCGAGCCGGACCCGCGTGCCTGCGCCCGGCTCGCTCTCGACGGTGAGCGTCGCCCCGACCTCCTCAGCACGCTCCCGCATGTTGCCCAGCCCGTTGCCAAAACGCCGCCCCGAGGCAAACCCCACGCCGTCGTCCTCCACTGTCAGCGTCAACGTGTCTCGGGTGAGCCGCACCGCCACCGTCGCCCGCTGCGCCCCGGCGTGCTTCACCAGGTTGTGCACCGCCTCGCGCAGAACGAGGAAGACGTTGCGGCGGAAGTCCGTCGTGACCGAGCGCCCTGGTATGGTGTCGGGGAAGCGCAGCGCCACGTCCAGGCCCGTCGGCTCCAGCGCTTGGGCCGCGCTCTCGCGCAGATACGCCACCAGGTGGTCGAGCCGGTCGTTGCGCGGGTTGAGCGCCCACACGATCTGTCCGATCGCGTCGAGCGTCGCCCGCGACGTGTCGGCGATCTGCTGGAGGCGGCTCGCCGCGGTGTCCGGGAGGACCGTGCTGTCAGCGGGCGCACCGTCGCCACCTGAACGGGCGGCATGGAGTTGTGCCAGCTCGGACAGGATGGCGATTTCCGTGAGCGACGCGCCGACCTCGTCGTGCATGTCCCGCGAGATGCGCGCCCGCTCCCGCTCCAGCGCCTGGTGCGCCTCCAGCTGCGCCAGCCGACGCTGGTAGGCCCGCTGCGAGAACGACCACGCCACAAACGCCACGAGGCCTACGAGCGCCACGCCGAGGAGCAGCCGGAACCACACCGTCTGCCAGAACCACGGCGCGACCACGACCGGCACGGACACGCCCGCCTCGTTCCACACGCCGTCCTCGTTGGCGGCGCGCACGCGGAAGGTATAGCGGCCCGGCGGCAGGTTCGTGTAGGAAACGCGGCGCTGGTCTCCCATCGGCACCCACGCGTCATCCCAGCCCTTCATCCGGACGGCGTAGCGGTTGCGGTGCGGGTTGGTGAAGGCGAGCGCAGCGTACTCGAAGGCGAACGTCGAGACATCAGGGGCGATGTGAACCGGGGCGCCTGGGACGTGGTGCTCGGTCGTAGCAGCGTCTTGGGTGGCGCGGTGCAGCGCCGTCACTACAACCGGAGGCGCGTGCGGGTTGAGCCGAACCGCATCGGGGTGAAAGGCGGTCACCCCGCGGTCCCCGCCGAAGTAGAAGGTGCCATCGCCCCCCACGGCGGCGGCATGCCGGTTGAACTCGACGTTGCCGACGCCATCCGCTAGCGCGTAGGCGCGGAAGGCCGGCGTCTGCCCTTCATCGTAGCGGGCGAGGCCCCGATTGGTGGACACCCAGAGGGTGCCATCCTCGGCTTCGAGAAGGGTGTACACGGTGCTACTCGGGAGCCCATCGGCCGTCGAGAACTGCACAAACCCCTCGGCGCCGGGGTCGCGCCGAGCGAGCCCGCTTTGCGTGCCGACCCAGAGTCGGTCCTGCTGGTCGACGTGAAGCGCAATGGTCGCGTCGTCAGGGATGGACGTGGGGGTCTCCGTGTGGTGCCGAAAGACGCGGAAGCCCTCCGTCCTGATATCGTAGCGGAGAAGGCCATGAGTCGTCGTGATCCAGGCTTCATGGGCCTCCGTCCATATGGCCTGCAGCCCGCCCGTTGTGTCTGGCATCGGCGTCACGCGCGTCGTGCCATCCGGGTAGCGCCGGTGTAGGCCGCCAGGCCGTCCGTACCAGAGCGTGCCCGCCGTGTCGAGATGCAGCCCCATCGCACTGCGTCCCCAGGCATCGTGCTGAGGGCCTCCGTGCTGGATGCGTCCGATTTTGCTCGGGGCACTGAGGGGGATCGCGTTGAGGCCGGCCCCCGTTCCTACCCAGACCGTGTCGGCGTCGGCTTCGACGGACCAGACCCAATCTTGCCAGAGCGAACGGGGGTCGTCGGGCTCGTGGCGGTAGCGCGCAACCTCTCCGTCGACCCCGATGCGGTTGAGGCCGCCGCCCAGGGTGCCCACCCAGAGCGCGCCGCCCTGGTCTTCCTCAATGGAGAGCACGATGCCGCTCCCGATGGTGTTGGGGTCGTCGGGATTGTGCGCGATCAGCCGGAAGGGAGGCACGTAGGACGAGGCGCGATGAAGCCCCCAGACCGTGCCGGCCCAAAAGGTCCCCATGCGGTCGCGGTGGAGCGCCGTGACCCAGTTTTGGGTGGCGATGTCGCCCGGCAGCCTCAGCGAGAAACGCGTGAACGCCTGCGTGGCCAGGTCGAAGCGGTAGACGCCGTCGAGCGTCGCGAGCCAGAGCGCCTCGGGCGTCGGCACCATCTCGATGATATCCAGCCCCGTCTCTGACCCGGAGACGTTCGGCGCGGGCGTCTCCAGCGTGACGATGCGGCCCTCCTCGACGTAGCCGAGATGCACGCCCCCGACCCAAACCCGACCGCGCTCGTCTTCCGCCAGGGCATTGTAGGGTTTGAACAGGAGGTTCTCGGACGACCACCACGAGCGGTCCGCGCGCACGAACGAGCCGGCCCCGTAGCCGCCGCCCGCCGTTGGCGTGTACTGCTCGATGCCCTGCGGCGTGCTCACCCAGACGGCTCCACTCGACAGGCTCCAGCCGTCGTCGGCTCGGTGTGTCGTCAGACGGTCCCGGACGACCGCGAACTGCCCAGCTGTGCGGTCGAAGCGCCAGAGAAACGTCGAGTCCGCCAGCCACGCTTCCCCATCAGGCCCGACGAACAGCGCGGCGTCGTGGTGCCCGTAGCGCTCCACGCGCTCGTGGTCCGGCCCGACGAGGCGGGCGACACCGACGGGACTGCGGTCGGTCCGCTCGGCGCGCACCCACAGGTCGCCCTGCTCGTCCTCGATGATCTGCCGCACCTGGTTGCCCGGCAATGAGGCCTCGTCGAACGGCTCGAAGCGCCAGGTGCGCATCGTGTAGCCGTCCCACCGCCCTAGTCCCTCGCGGGTGGCGAACCAGAGGAAGCCGCGCCGGTCTTCGAGGATGTCGTAGACCGACGACTGCGGGAGGTGCGGCTCCACATCGTGCGCCCGCTCGAAGCGGGGCGCCCACACGTCCCGCTCGGCACCGCGCTCGCTGGCGACGACCCCTTGCGCCACAGCCTGCCCGGTGCTCCACCCCACGGCGAGCACGACGAGCAGACCGAGCCGACGAGGGCCACCACGCATCTCACAACTGTCTGAAAACGATACCGTTGTCAAGATGCAGCCGCGACGGCACAGGTGCAAGAGCGAATCGAGGAGACGGAGAGGCGAGGAGACGGCGAATCGGGGAACCGAGGGGAGGGAGGAATCGAGAGACGATCTGACTACACCACGCGCCTCCCTATCCCCTCTTCCTGAACACCACGCGCCGGTTCTGCGCCTTGCCCTCGGGCGTGCCGTTGTCGGCCGCGGGGTCGCTCTCGCCCAACCCCCTCGTGTCGAGGCGGCTCGCGTCGATACCGTTGTCCACGAGGTAGGCCTTCACGGCGGCGGCGCGGTCCTCGGAGAGCGTCTGGTTCGAGGCGGCGGAGCCGTCGCTGTCGGTGTGGCCTTCGATGAGCAGGCTCAGGTCGTCGTGGTCGTCGAGCATGTCGAGCACCTCGGTCAGCGTGGGCGTCGAGGCAGGCTTGGGGCGGGCGCTGCCGGTGTCGAAGAGGATGCCCGTCGTGGAGACGAAGCCGTCGGCTTCGAGGTCATCATAGAGCGAGCGCGGCCCGCCCTCGGCGATGCGCAGGTCGTCGAGGAAGACACCGTAGCGGTAGGCGTTCATGAACACGTGCAGCTTGCTCGCGCGCGGGAAGTCGTAGCGCGGCACGTTGGCGACGCGGTTGCCGTTGACGTACATCTTCCAGTACGGCCCGTCCACCGCGATGGCGACGTCGTACCACGTGTCGGCCTCAAAGCCAACGTTGCCTGTGGCCTTTGCAGCTCCGTAGCCCCCGGGCAGTTGTAGGCCTTGCTCAGCGTTGTTGATGACGACGTGTGGGTTGGGCGGATAGGTGCAGCGCGTGTCGGGCGTGTCGTCGCTCCCGTCGGAGAAGAGGCGAACGCGGGCGCGGCGCTGTGGGTCGGAGGTGCGCACGCGGAACTGCATCGTGTAGCGCTCGGGGAGCACCTCCGGTAGCGGGATCGTAAAGCAGCCGGTGCCGCCGGGTCCGCCCTCGCTCGTCCCCTCGCCGACGCGCAGGACCTTGTTCTCCGTACCGCCCTCGGTCATCTCGACGACATCGAGCGTGCCCGCGATGTAATCGAGGCGCGAGGGGAAGTTGCCCGTGCGCGTGCCCTCGAAGTCGTGATAGTAGAGCACGCGGTCGCCGGGGACGAAGTCGTAGTTGGCCCAGATGCCGATGCCAGGACGGTCACCGGACGCGGTGCCCCGCGTTGCCTGAGCCGCAGCGTCTTGGTCCTCGACGGGATCGCCGTTGGCGTCCACGTAGACAACCTCTTTGCCCTCGGCTTCAGCCTCGCGGGCACATTGGTGGTCACCCATCGCACAGGCAATCGCGCCGGTCACCGCACGATCAGCCCGGCGCTCGGCCTCGCGCTCGACGGCCCGCTCGGCCCCCCGTTCGGCCGCGCGGCGCGCCCGCTCAAAGATGGACTGGGCACTGAGGCCTGGGGCCAGCAGTATCGTGACACAGACGACGAGGAGGCGGGGGAGCGAGTACATGGCGCGTAGAGGCTGGTGGAACGTGCCTCACGCTAGCCGACGCCTTCGCCGCCGCGCGTCGCCCAACCATGTGATATTTGGGGAGTCCCTAGTCGCGGGCCTCTAGTCATACGGATTCTGGATTCCGATATCAGGATGGCTCTGTGCTGGTGTTGCGAATCGGATCAAGGTCAACGCCTACTGCGCAACACGCGACATCCCCTCAGCCCTCCTGCCATCGACAACCGAAAGCGTATCACTTGTACCGTCTCCTCGCTCTGAACACGGTGCCCGAAGAGCACGGTGCCCGAGGAGCACGGTGCCCTTCGTCGCTACGCCTACGCTTGGCGCTGAGGCTGCCTACGGCGTCCAGACGTACCGCTGGAGCACGCTGTCTTGTGTAGGCGTGTCGCCGCGAAACCCGAGCCGTTTAAGCAGGGCAATGGACGCAGCGTTGTCGGGCACCGTGATGGCCAGCACTCGGCCAAGTCCCAGCGCAGGAGCTTCCTGAGCGAGCACGGCGCGGGCTGCCTCGTGGGCATAGCCGTGGCCCCAATGCTCTTGCAACAACGCGAAGCCCAGGTCCGGCGCGTCGAGCGTGTCCCGTTTCAGGAGCCCGCAGATGCCGAGCGGGACGCCGTCTGCCTGGCGTTCGACCGCGTAGAGTCCATGCCCCACGTCGGCATAGCGCGCCCAGCGTCCCGTGCGCAGATAGGCACGGGCCTCGGCTTCGGTACGCACGCCGCGGTCGCCGATGTAGCGCATGAACGGCGGCTCGTTGAGCAAGCGCACCAGAAACGGCGCATCCGCGTCAGTCAGATGGCGCAGCGTCAGCCGCTCGGTCGTGAGCACCACCATTCCTACACCCCAGCGAGCGTCACCACCAGCCCGTCGTCGTCCGCCACCACTTCCACATCGGCGAGCCGCGCGATCACGGCGTCGGCCCCTACCAACTGCTCGGGATGCCCTGCCGAGGCGATGCCGATGGCGACCGCGCCGGCGGCCTGCGCGGAGGCAACACCCGCGGACGCGTCCTCGAAGACGAGGCAGTCGGCCGGGTCGAAGCCGAGGCCGTCGATGGCTTGGCGATAGGGGTCGGGCGCGGGCTTGCCGCGCTGCACGTCGTCGGCGGTGACGAGGACGGGCGGAATCGGCAGACCGGTGTGCCGCAGCCGGTTCGTCGCCGTGCGGTGCCGTCCGCTCGTGGCGATGGCCCAGCGGTGCTGCGGGATCGTCGTCAAGAGCCGGAGCGCGCCGTCGAAGGCGCGGAGGCCTTCCGTGTCGTCGGCCTCGTCGAGTTCTTTCGAGCACGCTTCCACCTCGGCATCGAGGTGCGGGGCGAAGAGCCGAATCGTCTCCACCGTCGGCCGCCCGTGGTGGGCCGCGAGGATGGGCGCCACGTCCACCCCACGCGCCTCCGCCCACCGCGTCCAATGGCGCTCGGCGATGGGGTTCGAGTCACAGAGCACCCCGTCGAGGTCGAAGACGATGGCCTGGCAACGAAGAGTCACGGGTATGGCTTGGTGCGTGATACGTGTCTGGATCTGAACACGAAACACGCGATACGAACCGCCGTGCCGCGCTCAAGCCTGGAAGGGCCGCGTGCGTCGACGCCCTGCTAGGCCTCGCTCGCCTTCGAGAACTGCTGGTCGAAGATGATGTCCGACGCGGGGAAGTCGATGCGCTTGACGAAGGCGGCGGCCTCGGCGGCGCCGTGCTCGCGGTCCATCTTCATGTCCTCCCATTCCACGGAGAGTGGGCCGTCGTAGCCTACGTCGTTGAGCGCGCGGATGATGTCCTCGAAATTGATGCGCCCGCGCCCGAGGCTGCGGAAGTCCCACGAGCGGCGCGGGTCGCCAAACTCCGTGTGCCCGCCGAGCGTGCCCGCCTCGGTGCGCACGTCGCTCCACCAGACGTCCTTCATGTGGACGTGGAAGATGCGGTCGCCGTGGTCGCGGATGAAGCGGACGTAGTCGGCGTTCTGGTAGCCGAAGTGGCTCGGGTCGAAGTTGATACCAAAAGCAGGATGATTGCCCAGCGCGGCGAGGGCGCGCTCCCAGCTCGGCCCGTCGAAGGCGATCTCGGAGGGGTGCACCTCCAGCGCGAAGCGGACGCCGAGGTCCTGGAAGCGGTCGAGGATCGGCGTCCAGCGCTCGGCGACCTCCTGGAAGCCTGCCTCGATGTCCTCGGGGAGGTTAGGCGGCCACGAGTAGAACAGGTGCCAGATCGGCGAGCCCGTGAAGCCCGTCACGACCTCCAGCCCGAGCGCCTTCGCCGCCTCGGCGGTCTTGACGACCTCGGCGGCGGCGCGCTGCCGGACGCCCTCGGGGTCGCCGTCGCCCCAGACGTGCTGCGGGACGATAGCCTTGTGCCGCCCGTCGATAATCTTGTCCGCGACGGCCTGCCCAACGAGGTGGCACGAGATGGCGAACAGGCTCAGATTGTTCTCCTCGCGCAGCGCCGTGTGCTCACGGAGGTAGGCGTCGGATTCAAGGACCTGATGGATATCGCAGTGGTCACCCCAGGTGGCCAGTTCGAGGCCATCGT
>JBCCLD010000127.1:0-11373 GCA_039027055.1 Bacteroidota bacterium | reverse complement strand
TCGACCCGGCCACCGGCGACGTGATCGACGCCGTCGGGCGGGGGGAGATGGAACTGACCATCGACGAGGGCCGCTTCCTCACCTTCGGCACGTTCAACGTCGAGGGGGGCGACTACCTGTTCACGGCGGGCGACGTCTTCACGCGCCGCTTCGTGCTGCAGCCCGGCGGCACGCTCCAATGGGACGGCGACCCGGTGGACGCGCGCCTCGACCTCGCGGCGGCCTACGAGACACGCGCTTCGCTCGCCGGGCTACGCCTGCCCGGCGTCGAAGAGCCTGGCCGCCAGCGCGTGCCGCTGCTCGTGGAGACCGACCTCTCCGGCTCTGTCACCACGCCGATCGTCGACCTCCGGCTCGACCTCGACACCGGCGAACGCCTCGACTCAGGCGTGATCGAGGCCCTGCGGACCGAACTCAACCGGGGGGACCGCCAGGCGGAGTATGCCACCAGCGTGCTCCTGACCAACTCGTTCCTCCTCGCGCCCTCGGATGACCTCGCCACGGTGGGCGACACCGCCGACGAACTGATCTACACCTCACTCTCGCAGCTCGTCTCGACGCGGCTCAACCTGTTCCTCAACGAGGCGCTCGCCTCCGACAACGTGGAGGTGCTCCTCGGCGTCCAGCAGGGCAACGACTTCGAGGCCCTCGACGTGACCTACGGTGTGGCGCTGCGCTTCCTCGACGAGCGGCTCATCATCCGGGGCGAGGGCGTCTACCAGCGCGACAACTCCGACGCGCTCCAGAACGAGGACTTCCAGGGCGAGGTGGCCGTCGAGGTCAAGCTGACACCGGACGTCTCGTTGGAGGTGTTCTACCGCCGCGAGAACGAACTGCTCGTCG
Source organism: Bacteroidota bacterium (assembly GCA_039027055.1). Classification (GTDB taxonomy): domain Bacteria; phylum Bacteroidota; class Rhodothermia; order Rhodothermales; family Rubricoccaceae; genus JBCBEX01. The sequence goes on along the minus strand of JBCCLD010000127.1, from coordinate 10,530 downwards.
GCGAGAGCATCGGCGGGACCACCTTCGGCGCCTACGGGGCGGGTGTGAGCTACCAGACCGAGTTCACGTCCTGGCCCGGCCTGCTTGGCACACTCGTCGACGAGGCGCACGCCGACCAAGACAACGCCGCGCGCGTGCCGTGAGGCGCTGAGGACGCCTTTCGTGGACGTATTTCAGGTAGCCTGAACACAGCAGGTTACTCAAGTTGTGCCCTATCCGCTCTTTCTCAACGTGGAGGGTGTCGGGGGTGGGGAGTAGGGAGCGGAAAAGGTGTCAGACGCCCCTCTTCCTACCCGCTCCCCCCACAAACCGTCCACAGCGTAGCGCTGAGCCATAGCACACAGCTTGGGCTAGGTTGGTCAACACAGTAGGTTGGTCAACCAGGGTCGCTCGGCCACCGAGCAAAAAAAACGCCGGTGCGACTGTCAGACCCCACCACAGAACCCTCAGTCGCACCGGCTTGCATCCCCCGTTGAATCGGGATGTGCACAGATAGACACGCAAGTCAGAGCCGTGTAACCTCGCGGCCTCATTTTTTCTGAGGGGGGCGTCGTATCAACTACGGCTGTTCAGTATCCAGTTGGCCTACAGGGCCAAGCTTCCTCCAGACAGAGCTTGCCACGGCGAAGGCAGGAGCGGGGCTGGGGGTGGTTGATCGGGCAAGCCTCAGGCCGGAAGAATGCCTCCGGACTTGGTATCAGACCTGCGAGGACGGGCAAGAACGTGGCCGTGAGTAAGAGCTCACCGGCCCACACACTCTGTAAGGCCACGGCCCAGTCATAGACCACAGGTGTCTACCCGGTTGCCCTGGACGACGGCCCGCGAGAGCGTCAGGCCGTCGACGAGCTTTTACCCACACGGCATCGCAGCACGCCCGCTATCTTGGGCCGCGATCTCTGTTCCACCACCTTTCTCAACCGCCCACCTCGTTCCATGGAGACGTACTACAAGCCCGAAGACCTCGGCAAGTTTGGCGACATCGCGCAAGGCAATCAGCAACTCGCACGGTCCTTCTTCAAGTACTATGGCGAGGTGTTCGAGGACGGCGCCTTGACGGCGCGCGAGAAGGCGCTCATCGCCCTCGCCGTGGCACACGCCGTGCAGTGCCCCTACTGTATCGACGCCTACACCGACGCCTCGATGGAGAAGGGCGCCGACCTGGAGCAGATGACCGAGGCCGTCCACGTGGCCTGCGCCATCCGCGGCGGCGCGTCGCTCGTCCACGGCGTGCAGATGCTCAACCAGGTCTACGACAAGATGATGTAGCTGGGGCGCTGTCGGCGCACGGCTCTCCCAGGAGACGCTGGCGCGTAGCAGGCAGCCCCGCGCACAGGAACCACCACCCGTCTACGACTGACCGCAGCTCCTCACGCCATGCAGCCGCTCCGCGTCCTCTCGCCCGCCGTCGCCCGCACCCTCAAGCAACGTCCAGAGCACGGGGGGCAGCGGCCGCTGCCCAACGGCAAGCGGCCCAAGCGCTCGGCCAGCATCGCTGCGCGGCAGGCCCCCTTGGCCGCTCCCGCCGAGCAGCTGCGCGTCCTGCGTGCGCCTGAGCTTACAGGCGGGCCGACCGGCACGGGCAACTTCGGGGCCGACCTCGAAGCCTCGGGGTGGTTGCCGCTCCGCCCAGCCCCGCTGGAGATCTTCCAGGTCAACATCGGCAAGCTGTGCAACATGGTCTGCCGCCACTGCCACGTCGACTCTGGGCCGGACCGCACCGAGGAGAATATGGACCGCGAGGCGGTGGACGCCTGCCTCGCCGCCATCGACCACATCCTGGCGGCCGACGCGTCCGAGGGCGGAGGCCACCTCCATACGGTCGACATCACAGGCGGTGCGCCGGAGCTCAACCCGCACTTTCCCTACTTCGTCGAGGCATGCGTCCAGCGCGGGCTGCACGTGATCGACCGCTGCAACCTCACGATCCTGCGCGTCAAGAAGTATCGCCACCTGCCCGCGTGGTTCGCCGAGCGCGGCGTCGAGGTGGCGTGCTCGCTGCCGCACTACCGCGAACTCAACACCGATGCGCAGCGTGGCGGCGGCACCTACCGCAAGTCGATCGAGGCGATTCGCGCGCTCAACGCGGCGGGCTATGGCCAGGGCGACCCCAAGCGCGTGCTTACGCTCGTCACCAACCCCGTCGGCGCGTTCCTGGCAGGCGGCCAGGCCTCGATGGAGCCGGAGTGGAAGGCTGCGCTCAAGAAGCACCACGACGTCACCTTCGACCGCCTCTTCGCGCTCAACAACATGCCCATCTCGCGTTACCTGGAGTGGCTCATGGAGAAGGGGCAGGTCGAGGCCTACCTGACGCGCCTCGTCAACGCGTTCAACCCCGCCGCCATCGGCGGGCTCATGTGCCGCAACACGATCTCGGTGAGCTGGGACGGCCGCCTCTTCGACTGCGACTTCAACCAGATGCTCGACATGGAGGCCGACGTGGAGGCGCAGGACCCCAACATCCGGCACGACACCGACCGGATGCACCTGCGCGACTTCAACCTGCAAGCCTGGCAGGCGCGCTCCGTCCGCGTCGCGCGGCACTGCTACGGCTGCACGGCCGGAGCCGGCTCATCGTGCGGCGGCGCGACGGCGTGAGTTGAGCAATGGCAGGGGCTCCCGAGCTCGTTTCGTCACCGGACTGCCAGTCGTGTGTCGCTCAGGCGATCCGCGCGTTCGAAGACGGCGAAATCACGGCGGAAGAAGCCGTTGCTGAGGTCCAACGATTGACGGGGATGATCCTTGATGACCAAACCCTGCACGAGTATTGGAGCGCTGAGTCCCTTGAGTCGCTGGCTCGTCGGCTGTGCACAGAGCCCATTCAGGATTGGGCAACGCTCTCTGACGAGGACGCTCTTGCGCTGATTAAACAGATCCTCGATGATATGGGCGATGACGCGCTGCTAGCGCGCAACGGAGACACGCTAGAACGCCGATACCGGAAGACAACTGGGACGGTCATGGATCTCATCTTTATCGAGAGTCTGACGGCAGCGAACGAAATCTTAGCTCAACTGAAAAAGGATGCCGTCATCCGACTGTAGTCCGCGCTCAAACGAATCGCGGTTGCCATGAAGCCTCCCATCTGTGCGGTATGTCGTCGTCGCCGCCCTGGTGCGACCGGTTTTCGCACGGTTCGATTCGCGGACTATGAGCCGCTGCCCCCGCGCACGGTGGGGCACCCGAAAGGCCTGCACTGGATCTGCGATGACCACCTCGAAGCGGCCCAGGCGCTGGCCAACAAGCCATGGGCGGAAGCGCGAATCCTACTCCAGTCCCACGACTAGGCGCGCTCGGCAAGCCCTTTCAGGAACGTCCAGACAGTGAGCGCCGCGAGCCTAGCTGTTCGGCCATCCAAGTCGAACGTTGGGTTTAACTCGACCACGTCGAACGAGGTGACGTGTGGGGAACGAGCTGTCTCGTAGGCCGCTTTCAGCCACAGCTTTGCGGGGAGGCCGCCCGCGTTGGGTGCGCTCACGCCCGGCGCGTGCGCGGCGTTGAGGGCGTCGAGGTCGAACGTGGCGAGCGTTGGGTGACCGCTGTCGGCGACGAGGTCGGTGACACGCTGCGCGTCCAGGTCGTGCTGCCATACGAGGTCACCGTGGGCACGTACGAAGGCGGCGTGCGCGTGCGCGGCCCGGTGCGGTTGGAGACCCGCGACGCGGTAGCGCGTGCAGTGCCCAGCCTCGATGGCCTGACGAAATGGCGAGCCAGAATGCGCGCCCTGCGGATAGGGCCGCACGTCGGCGTGGGCGTCCCAGTTGAGGATCTCGGGTGTGAGGCCCGCCCCAGCGTAGCCGAGGATGTGCCCGTACGTCGTCTCGTGCCCGCCGCCGAGCACGATGGCCACGACGCCATCCGCTAGCAACGGCGCGAGCACGGTGCCAAGGCGCTGCTGGTCGGCCTCCACGTCGCCGGTCACGCGCACGTCGCCGAGGTCGACGGTGCGGTCGAGCAGCCCGACGAAGGCGTCGTAGTTCGTCGCGTCGGGCGTCATCGCGTAGAGCGCGCGGCGGATCGCAGCGGGGCCTGCTGCGGCACCCGGACGTCCGTCGTTGCGCCGCACGCCCTCGTCCGAGGGAACGCCGACGAGCACCACGCGCGCGTCGGGAGTGTTGCGGTGGCGGGCCAGCCAGTGCCCGAGGCGCGGGTCGTCTGGCAGTGTCTTCGGAACCGGGATGTCGGTAGGGACGAGAATAGCAGCAGGGACGAAGTTAGGCATCGGTACGAGAGCCCTCGGCACGCCAGACGGTTTCGCCGCCGATCACCGTGCGGACGCAGGCGTTGGGGCGGAGGTGGTAGAGCCAGTGGTCCACGTCAGGCGCGTCGATCACGGCGAAGTCGGCGCGCTTGCCGGGTTCGAGGGAGCCGACCTCCGTCCCCATGCCGGTGGCGCGTGCGGCGTAGAGCGTCGCGCCCTTGAGTGCTTCGGCGGGCGTCATCCGTTGCAGCGTGCAGGCCAGCGTGAGCGCGAAGGGGAGGTGGTAGCTCGGCGCGCTGCCCGGGTTGAAGTCGGTCGCCACGGCCACGGCCACGCCCGCCTCAATGAGCCGCCGCGCCGGGAGCGGGTCGACGTGCAGGTAGAGCGTCGCCAGAGGCAGCGAGACAGCCACCACGCCCGCCTCGGCCAGCGCCGCGATGCCCTCGTCCGAGACGCATTCGAGGTGGTCGGCGCTCGCGGCCCCGACCTCGGCGGCCAGCGCTGCGCCGCCGGTGTCGGTGAGTTGGTCGGCGTGCAACTTGGGACGCAGCCCCTGCTCGGTGGCGGCGGCGAAGATCGTCCGCGCCTCGTCGAGCGAGAACGCCGTGTCCTCCACGAACACGTCGCAGAAGCGCGCGAGGCCCTCATCGGCGACCTGCGGGAGCAGTTCGTCCGTGATGAGGCGCACGTAGGCCGCACGGTTGTCGGCATACTCCGGCGGGACAATGTGCGCGGCGAGACACGTCGGGACGATGCGCGTCGGCTGCGAATCTGCCAGGCGGCGGTACGCTCGCAGCGTCTTGATTTCGTCGGCGACGGTCAGCCCGTAGCCCGATTTCGCCTCGACCGTCGTGACGCCGAGCGTGCGCATCGCGTCAAGGAAGCCAGCAGCGCGCGCCACCAAATCGTCCTCGCTTGCAGCACGGGTGGCGCGTACCGTCGAGGCGATGCCGCCGCCCGTCCGCGCGATGTCGAGGTAGCTCGTCTCGCGAATGCGCGCGGCGAACTCGTCGGCCCGCCACCCGCCGAACGCGAGGTGCGTGTGGGCATCGACCAAACCCGGAATGACGAGCCGCCCGCCTGCCGATTGATGCGCCCAGCCATCGTAAGCGTCAGGGAGTTCCGAGGCGGGCCCGACCCAGCGAACCGTGTCGCCCTCCCACACGAGCGCAGCATCGGGAATTGCGTGGATGGCCGCCTGTCCGCCGTCAGCGCGGCACGTCGCGAGCGTGGCGATGTCGGTGAGGACGGGCATCAGCGCAGGGAGCCTACCTCCGCTTCCACGGCGCGCACGAGGGCGCCCGACTGGAGCAGGTCGAGGCAGCGCGTGCCGTCGCGCTGGAAGTCCGCGTCGGCCTCGCGGTGGGACACGTGATCGCGCAACAGCTGGTGCGCGACCTCGACGCCGCGCCCGGGCCGCAGCGGCGCGCGGTAGTCGAGCGCCTGCGCCGCCGTGAGTAGTTCGATGGCGAGCACCCGCTCCACGTTGGCCAGCACATCGAAGCACTTCAGTGCCGACACGCTGCCCATCGAGACGTGGTCCTCCTGCCCGCGGCTCGACGGGATCGAGTCGACCGACGCGGGGTGGCAGAGCACCTTGTTCTCTGAGACGAGCGCGGCGGCGGTGTACTGCGGCATCATGAACCCGGAGTTCAGCCCCGTCTCCCTCATCAGGAAGGCGGGCAGGCCGTCGTTGCCTTCCACGAGGAGGTAGATGCGCCGCTCGGCGATGCTGGCGAGTTCGGCGAGCGCGATGGCGGCGTAGTCGAGCGCGAGCGCGAGCGGCTGCCCGTGGAAGTTGCCCCCCGAGACAATCGGTGGGGCGACGATGGGCGGGTCGCCCTCGCCCCCGTCCTCAGGGTGAAAGACGAGCGGGTTGTCCGTGACGCTGTTGATCTCGACCTCAACAACGGAGGCCGCGTGCGCGAGGGCGTCGCGGCTGGCCCCGTGGACCTGCGGCACGCACCGCAGCGAGTACGGGTCCTGCACCTTGCCGCAGTCGCGGTGGCTCTCCAGGATCTCGCTGCCCGCGAGCAACTGGCGCACGTTCTCAGCGACGAGGCCCTGACCACGATGTGGGCGCACGGCCTGGATGCGCGGGTCGAACGGCGTCGCGGAGCCTTGGAGCGCTTCGAGTGACATCGCCGCGAGGAGGTCGGCGGCCTTGACGAGGTGGTGGGCGCGCTCCAGCACGTACGCCCCGTAGGCGCTCATCATCTGCGTGCCGTTGATGAGCGCGAGGCCATCCTTGGCACCCAGCGTGAGTGGATCAAGGTCGTGCTCGGCAAGCACCTCGGCGGCGGGGCGCGCGTGCTGGCCGGCGTCGTCCCAGAAGCGTCCCCGCCCGAGGAGCGGCAATGCGAGGTGCGCCAGCGGCGCGAGGTCACCTGATGCGCCGAGACTGCCCCGGCTCGGCATCACCGGCACGAGGTCACGCTCGGCGAAGGTGAGCAGCCGGTCGAACGTCGCAGGCGACACGCCCGAGTGGCCGAGCCCGAGCGCGTGCACCTTGAGACGCAGCATCAGCCGCGCGACCTCCTTCGGCACGCGCGGCCCGACGCCGACGGCGTGCGAGACGATGAGGTTGTGCTGGAGCCGTTCGAGGTCGGTCTCGGAGACGCGCACCCGCGCCAGCGCGCCGAAGCCCGTGTTGATGCCGTAGTACGTCGCCCCGCTCCCGAGCGCGTCTTCCACGACGCCCCGCGCCGCCGCCACCCGCCCCGTGCGTCCACGTTGGAGGTCGGTCCGCAACGACGCGATGCTCGCATCGAGATCCGCGTAGAGACGCGGGATCGTGAGAGCCGAGGTGATTGTGTCGATAACCATAGGAAGAAATCAGTCATCCCCGCGAACGCGGGGACCCACACGTTTAGCAAAGCAACGACTCAGCGGGACCAAGCCACGAAGAAGCACAACACCGCATAGTCCATCCATTCTCGCAGAGAGGAAATCCTTCCAGCGACCACCAACTCGTACAGGTCTCGCCATCCCGGATTCGCCTCCTCGATCAGCTCCAGCTCCCACGCGCGATTCCACTTTTTCAGTCGTCGCTCGCGCACCATCGCGTCCTGGATGTCGTCGAATTCCTCGATATAAACCAACCGCTGCACGCCATAATTCCTCGTGAAACCTGGGATCGAGCCCTGCTTGTGCTCCCGGACGCGCCGCGCGAGATCGCTCGTAACGCCGGTGTAGAGCGTGCCGTTGCGCCGGGAGGCGAGGATGTAGACGGTGCCGGGTTTGGGCATGGGTGAGCGTGAGGGAGCGGTGCTGAGTCGAACGTATTTACAGGAGCGAGTTTGTAGAACCTCGCTGGACGCAGCCATCGAAGACAATCATTAACGAGTCAGCCTCGTGGGTCCCTGCGTTCGCGGGGATGACTTGAGGGGAGGGGCTGAGACGCGTTATTGCCTCGTCGCTCCATTCACCATCGGCAGGTCGACGCTGCGTTCGTTCGCAGTATCGATGGCGAGATCGTAGCCCGCGTCGGCGTGGCGCATGACGCCGGTGCCAGGGTCGGCGGTGAGGACGCGGTCGAGGCGGCGCGCGGCGCTCTCTGTGCCGTCGGCCACGCACACCATGCCGCTGTGCATCGAGTAGCCGATGCCCACGCCGCCGCCGTGGTGGAGGCTCACCCAACTCGCACCGCACGCCGTGTTGAGGAGCGCATTCAGCAAGGGCCAGTCGCCGATGGCGTCCGAGCCGTCCTTCATCGCTTCCGTCTCGCGGTTGGGGCTGGCGACGGAGCCCGTGTCGAGGTGGTCGCGCCCAATCACGAGCGGAGCCTCGACCTTGCCTTTCTCGACGAGCCAGTTGAACCGCGCGCCCATCTCGGCGCGCTCGCCGTACTCCAGCCAGCAGATCCGTGCGGGGAGGCCCTGGAAGTGGACGTGGTCCTGTGCCTTCCGAATCCAGCGGGCGAGCGCCTCTTTCTCCGGGAACGCGTCGAGGATGGCCTGGTCCGTCGCGGCGATGTCCGCGGGGTTGCCCGAGAGGGCGGCCCAGCGGAACGGCCCCGAGCCGCGGCAAAACAGCGGCCGGATGAATGCCGGGACGAAGCCGGGGATGTCGAACGCCTCGGCGCGCCCGCGGCGGTCGGCGACCTGCCCGCGGAGGTTGTTGCCGTAGTCGAACACGACGGCCCCGGCACGCTGCAGCGCGAGCATCGCGTCGATGTGGGCTTCCATGCTGTCGAGCACGGCGTCGTCGTAGCCCTCGGGGTCGCGCGCGCGGAAGGCAGCGGCGGTGTCGAGCGTATGCCCCGCGGGGAGGTAGCCTACGCGGAGGTCGTGCGCGCTCGTCTGGTCGGTGACCACGTCCGGCATCACGCCGCGTCGGACGAGCTCAGGCAGCACCTCGGCGGCGTTGCCGACGAGCCCTACCGAAAGCGCCTCGCCTTTCGCCTTGGCATCGAGCACAACAGCCAGCGCTGTGTCCAAGTCCGTCTCCATGCGGTCGCAGTAGCCCGTCTCGACGCGCCGCCGGATGCGCTGCGGGTCGATCTCGATGCCGAGGAAGGCCGCGCCGTTCATCGTGGCCGCGAGCGGCTGCGCGCCGCCCATCCCACCGAGGCCGGCCGTGACGACGAACTGGCCTCCGAGCGAACCTCCGAAGTGTTGCCGGGCGCACTCGGCGAACGTCTCGTAGGTGCCCTGCAGGATGCCCTGCGTGCCGATGTAGATCCACGAGCCGGCGGTCATCTGGCCGTACATCGTCAGGCCGAGCGCTTCGAGGCGACGGAACTCGTCCCACGTCGCCCACTTCGGGACGAGGTGGCTGTTGGCGAGCAACACCCGCGGCGCTTCGTCGTGCGTGCGGAAGACCCCGACGGGCTTGCCGCTCTGCACGAGCAGCGTCTCGTCGTTCCCCAGCCGACGCAGCGTGGCGACGATGGCGTGGAAGCTCGGCCAGTTGCGCGCGGCCTTGCCGCTGCCGCCATAGACGACGAGGTCGTCGGGGCGCTCGGCCACCTCGGGGTCGAGGTTGTTCATGAGCATGCGGAGGGCGGCTTCCTGGTGCCAGCCCTGGCACGAGAGGGTGGTCCCGCGCGGCGCGCGGATCGCCGGAGCGAGCGTCGGCTCGGTCGTCAGCATGGGAGCGGGGAGTCGGTTGGGGGAAGCCTCAACGTACGGCGGCGCTCCAGCGAAAAGCCAGAGGTGCAACCCATGGACTATCCTCTGTCCCCATGTTCGTGATTCCCACCTATGCCATGAAGATCCTCCTTGCCGGAGGCAGCGGCCAGCTCGGCACGCTCCTCGCCCGCGACTTCCACGCGGACGGTCACGAAGTCGTTGTGCTAAGCCGCTCCCCAGACAGCGACGCCCCCTGGCGCGGGGTTGCGTGGGACGCACGCACGCTCGGTCCCTGGGCGGCCGAGTTCGACAGAGCCGACGTGGTCGTGAACCTCGCCGGGCGCAGCGTCGACTGCCGGTATACGCCCGAGAACCGCCGCCTCATCATGGACTCACGCGTGGCGTCGACCCGCATCGTCGGCGAGGCGATTGCGCGGGCGCAGGCCCCGCCGCCGGTGTGGCTGCAGATGAGCACGGCGACGATCTACGCCCACCGCTACGACGCGCCCAACGACGAGGCGACCGGCCTGATCGGCGGCACCGAGCCCGGCGCGCCGGCGTCCTAGCGCTTCAGCATCGACGTGGCGCAGGCGTGGGAGCGCACCCTCGCCGAGGCCGACACGCCGCAGACCCGCAAGGTGGCGCTCCGCGCCGCCGTGGTGATGAGCGCCGACCGCGGTGGCATCTTCGACACGCTGCTCGGCCTCGCCCGCCGCGGCCTCGGCGGCGCCTCAGGCGACGGGCGGCAGTACGTCTCCTGGCTCCATGGCGACGATTTTGTGCGCGCCGTCCGGTGGCTCATCGACCACGACGAGATCGACGGCGCGGTTAACCTGGCGGCTCCACATCCGCTGCCGAACGCCGCGTTCATGCGCGCGCTTCGTGAGGCATGGGGGACGCGCATCGGTCTGCCAGCGACGGCCTGGATGCTAGAGGTCGGCGCGTCCTTTATGCGTACCGAGAGCGAACTCGTGCTCAAGAGCCGCCGCGTCGTGCCGGGCCGCCTTGTGGAGCACGGCTTTACATTCGAGCACCCGACGTGGCCGGAGGCTGCGCACAACCTGTGCGACACGTGGCGTAGGCGCTATGCCTGAGTACGTCGTCCCGGCACGCCCTAGAGCGTGTGGACAATCGGTCTGATCGGTGCTCACGGCCTCCGTTCGGCCTCCGCCCACCTCTACAGAATGGGGGGTCCACTCGTCACTCGATCCTACGGGATCGCGCTCCTCGTGCGCCTTTCGGAGACGCAAACGGCGTCTC
>JBCCLD010000126.1:0-11405 GCA_039027055.1 Bacteroidota bacterium | reverse complement strand
TCGTAGGCGAGCACGTCGACGCCGTCCTGCGGGCGCATCGCCTGCGGGTCGCGGTCGCACGCGGCGAGCAGGAGGGCGAGTGTCAGGGAGAGGGCTGCCGTCCACCCCCTGCTTCTCTCCCCCTGAAGGGTCGAGAAGCTGTCCCCCTGCCCTGATGTCCAGAGTGTGAGGGGGACAGTTCTGAGGAGCGGAGCGTTCATCCTCGACAGAGGAGAACGCGGAGGCGACGCAAGAACGGGGGGTGCCGTCACGCGTCCAACCATCCTCACGCTTCCTCGCCGTCGAGGGCCTGCGCGAAGACCTCGACGAAGGCGTCGGAGATGCCCATCGACGAGAAGCCGCCGTCGTGGTAGAGCGTCTGCATCGTCACCATGCGCGTGAGGTCGGAGAGGAGCGTCACGCAGTAGTCGGCGCAGGAGGCGGCGTCGGCGTTGCCCAGCGGCGCGATGCGGTCGGCGAACTCGAACATCGCGTCGAAGCCCTTGATGCCCTGCCCGGCGGTCGTGCGGGTGGGGCTCTGGCTGACCGTGTTGATGCGCACGCGGCGCTCGCCGAGCCAGTAGCCGAAGTTGCGCGTGATGCTCTCCAGGAGCGCCTTCGCGTCGGCCATCTCGCTGTACTTCGAGAAGACGCGCTGCGCGGCGATGTAGCTCAAGGAGAGAATCGAAGAGCCGTTGGCAATCGCCTCGGCGTCGATACCCGCCTTGATGATGCGATGGAGCGACATCGCCGAGATGTCAAGCGTCTTGTGGTACCAGTCGTAGTGTAGGTTCGTGTACGCGCGGTTCTTGCGCACGTTGAGGCCCATGCCGATCGAGTGCACGACGAAGTCGCACGGCTGCCCGAAGTCCTCCTGGGCCTTCGCGTAGACGGCGGTGAGGTCGTCCATGCTTGTCGCGTCGGCGTAGACGATGGGGCTGCCCGTCTTCTCCGAGAGGCCTTCGAGTGAGCCGAAGCGCTTGGTGACGGGCGCGTTGGAGAGCACGAAGCGCCCGCCCTCGCGGTGGATCGCCTCGGCGATGTGCCACGCGATGGAGTTCTCGTCGAGCGCGCCGAAGACGATGCCGACTTTGTCGGTCAGAAGGCCGTGAGCGGGGGTGGCAGCCATGAGTCGGGGAGTGTGGACGTAGGTACGGTGTGAGTGTGTGAAAGTAGGCACGGGTTTGCCGGTCGTGCACAGTGCGCTGCAGGTGGAGAGGAGTCGAGGGTAAAGAGGGCGACTAGCGATTGGCGACTAGCGAATAGTAGGGAGGTCATCGGTGCCGAATTCGCTTGCTCCCGCTATCGGAGCTGCGTTGCTTCTTTCCACGGACCACGGACCACGGACCACGGACCACGGACCACGGACCACGGACCACGGACCACGGACCACGGACCACGGACCACGGACTACGGACCACGGACCACGGACAAAAAAACGGGCACCTCGCCGTGTGACGAGGTGCCCGGAAGGGGTTGGGTCGAAGGGGCCGGGCCCTACTTCTTGCTGATCCAGAGCGTCGGGTCGCCGGACGTGGTGCCGTCGCCGCTGTCGCCCAGCAGGTCGGCGACCTTGTCGCGCATGGCCTGCTTGAAGACCGGCTTCGAGAGGTAGTCCGTGAAGCCCGCCTCGAGGCAACGGCGTCGGTCGTCGGGGTAGGCGTAGGCTGTGAGCGCCAAGAGCGGCAGGTGCGACAGCGCCTCGTCGGCGCGGATGGCCTGCGCGGCCTCCATGCCGTTCATGCCGTCGCGGAAGTTGAGGTCCATGATCGCCAGGTCCACGTGCTCGGCGCGGAGCGTCTCGATGGCTTCCTCGGCGCTCTCGGCTTCGAGGATGCGGTAGGCGTCACGGAGGTAGAAGTAGAGGAGGCGGCGGTTCTCCGGGTAGTCGTCCGCCACGAGGATCGTCGGACGCGCGTCGGTGGTGGGAGCAGGGGCCGCCGAGGGCGAAGGGGTCTCGGAGGTCATGGGACGGAGGGCCAGTCGGTAATGACGGTGGGAGTAGTGTGGAGAACTTACGCACTCAATTCTTGGTCCAAACGCCCGGTCCCGCGCAGGGTGGAGCCAGACTGGCCTTTCGGGCGCAAATCGTGGTGGCGGTCGGAGATTCTGTAACCCTAGCGTGGCGTAACGGGCACCCAATATTGGCACGTCAGGGGGTGGCGTCGCGGCGGCCGTAGGCCTCGGCGAGGGGGTGGCACAAGGCCGCCATCGCATCGTGGATAGGGCCGTTGCTGGCAATCACGCTGCCGCTCACCAGCGGCGCGTCGAGGCCGGGCAGCGCGGAGATGCGTCCGCCCGCCTCCTCCACGAGCAGCAGCCCGGCGGCCACGTCCCACGGCTTGAGGCCGCTCTCGAAGAAGCCGTCGTAGCGCCCGCACGCCACCCACGCGAGGTCGATGGCGGCGGCCCCGGGGCGGCGTAGGCCCCGCGTGGCCTGCATGAACTGCCGCATGGTCGCGAGGTAGCCGTCGACGTAGCGGAAGTCGCGAAACGGGAAGCCCGTGCCGATAAGGCTGTCGTCGAGCGTGGTGGCCTCGGAGACGCGGATCGGCGCGCCGTTGAGCTCGGCCCCGCCGCCGCGTACCGCCGTGAAGAGGTCGCCCGTCGTGACCTCGTAGACGACGGCCACGGTGACCGCGTCGCCCTCCTGGAGCGCGATCGAGACGGCGTAGGGCGGGACGCCGTGCGTGAAGTTGGTCGTCCCGTCGAGCGGGTCGATGATCCAGCGCCGGCCGTCGAACGCGGCTGCTTCTTCGAGACTCGCGCTCTCCTCGGCGAGGAAGGCGTCGTCGGGGAAGGCGCGGCCAAGCGTATCGAGGATGCGCTGCTCGGCCCCCTCGTCGACTACCGTCACGAAGTCGTGCGTGTCCTTGGCGCGGATCTGGTCGGCCGTGATCGTGCCGGCGTGCTGCCGGATGAAGGCCCCGGCGCGCAGGGCCGCCGCGACCGCGACATCCCGGGAGAGTTCGAGCATAAGGAGAAGGCAGAATGCTAAAGGGAGAAGGCAAAAGGGCGGCCTCGCTCGCATCGCGGTCACGCCCGATGTCGAGGTAGTCTCGGAAGGATCGGAAAACGAAGGATCGGAAGAATAGCGGCATTGTTAGCGAGACGGTTGACGTTACCGAAATCGCCTCGCACCTTTTCGACCCTCGACCCTCGACCCTCGACCCTCACACCCCGCCCGCCTGTGCGTCTGACCGCCCCGCTGCTCGTCCTGCTCCTGCTCGCTGCGGGGTGCCGCGACGAGGTCCCGCCGCCCCCGCCCGACGACCGCGCCGCTGCGCTGCCGCTACTCGAACGCCTCGACCGCGCCGCGCTCGACAGCACCTTCGCCGAACTGGGGCGTCGCCCGTACCGCCTCACGACCGAGACGGCGCAGCTCGACAGCCTTGGCACCGTGCTCGGGCAGCGCACGGAGGTGCTGCGCATGGTGACAGGTGCTTCGCCGGAAGTCATTCGAGTGGACTCCACGGGCGCGTTCGATTTCGGTGGCTTTGCACGCTACGCGGACGCCGATAGGACCGTCGCGCGGCTCGCGAGCCCGCTCGGGCGCATCCTCCCCGACGAGCCGTCCTACCTCACCCCGCGCGGCCAGGAGTCGTACGCCTACGCCCTCCGCGACACGACCGTCGCCGGGCAGCGCCTCACGCTCGTGGACGTGGCCGTCCGCCCCGGCTTCGACGACCGCCGCCTGCGCCGCGTACGCTTCGCGGTGGACGACGAGGAGGGCCGCGCGCTGATCCGCGCCGCGCACCTCGTCCGCACCGACCGGTCCGTCCTCTTCGACGCCGACCTCGACCTCGCCTTCCGGCTCGCACCCGACAGCACGGGGGCGTGGCTCCCGAGCACCGTCGCCTTCACCAACCGCATCGACGCGCCGGGCACCGAGGCGCGCTGGTTCCGCGTGACGCGCACCTACGCGCCGATCGGCAACAGATGAGAGGGCGGCGGAGGAGCAGGCGGCGGACGGCCCGAGTAGGCAGCTGGCTCGCCAGGGTTCTAGCGGGAGCGTTGAGCCTGCTGCTGCTCATCGTCAACGTGAGACTCTACAGCCCCGGCGACCTCGACACGTCGCTGGCGCAACTCGCCTATCTGCGGACGGCGCTCGGCGAGGGCGCGGCCGAGGACATGCAGCGGACGTTTCCTGAGGGCTACGTCTTCACGTGGAGCCTCTACGGGCTGGCGTCGGCGCAGGCCGCGCAACAACTGCCGTCGGACGACCCACGGCGGCGTGCGCTCCTCGACGAAGCCCGCCGCGCCGTCGAGCGTCTCGACACCGACGCGGCGCGGGCACCGTTCCCGGCCTACCTCCCGCCCGACCACGGCGCGTTCTACGCAAGCTGGCGCACCTACGTCCTCGCCACATACGTGCGCACCGCTTCGCCGGCCCGAGTCGAACCTGCGTTGCTAGCTCAGCTGGATCGCTACTGCCAGCAACTCGCGTCGGCGCTGGGCCGCTCCGCGACGCCGTTTCTGGCGTCGTATCCAGGCCGAGCATGGCCTGCCGACACGGCGGTGGGCGTCGGCGCGCTTGGGGTCTGCGGGCAGGTCACCGACACCACGTATGCGGCGACGATCTCGGCGTGGGTGGACACGGCACGCGCTCGGCAGGACACGACGGGGAACACGCTGGCCCACGCAGCAGACGCCCGCACCGGAGCACCGCGCGGGGGCGTGCGCGGGTCGAGCCTCGCGCTGATGAGCCGCGTGCTCGTGGACGCCGACTCGGCGTTTGCTCGGTTGCAGTACGAGACGCTGCGCCAGCACTTCGTCACGAGCAGGTGGGGCCTGCCAGGGGTGCGCGAGTACCCGCACGGCGTTCGAGGCCGCGGCGACATCGACTCCGGTCCCATCGTGCTGAGCTTGAGCGGGCCTGCGGTCGTGGTCGGCGCCGGCGCAGCGCGCGTGCACGGTGACGAGGCGACCGCACGGGCGCTGTTCGCTCTTGGCGAGGCGTTCGGTCTGCCCGTCGAGTGGGGCGGCGCGCGGCGTTACCTCTTCGGCCAGCTTCCCGTCGGCGAGGCATTCCTGGTGTGGGCGCGCACCTCGCCGCAACCGACAGGCGCTGCTGCGTGGACGCGCGTCGTCCCGGGAGGCTGGCGTTGGCCGATCCACCTCGTTTCAGCGCTGGTGCTCGCGCCGATGCTTTGGTTGGGACGGCGACCCACCGATTGACACGGTGAGTGCGAGCGGCGTCAGCGACCGTTCAGCCGCATCCTCCTGCCGCTTCCAAGGAAACTGCCTCGGTGCAAACGAAGGACGCTTAGGTTGCGGTTCATGTCCCGTTCCCTCCGACACGTCTCGATTCCTTCGCCCTGCGCGCGCGCAGTCGAGGATGTGCAGCGCGAGCGGCGAAAGATTGGCGAGTGCCCGGTGCTCGCGCTCGACCTTCGCTTCCAAGCGGCGCTTCGGTTGCTGGAGCGCCCGTGCAAAGAAGAGCAGCCACGGCTGCCAGTCCGGCGCGTCGGTTCGGATCGTGCCTTGCGTCTGGCGAAGGGCGAGGTAGTAGCCCTCCTTGTTGTGCTCGATCACGCTCTCCAGACTGGAATACGGCACGTAGGCATAGCCCGCCATGCGCCGTTGAACTCGTCGATCTCGGTGAGGAGCGCCAAGAGCTCGGGCGTGATCTGGATGGTGTCGGTGCGGATCATACCCGATTATATACCCGATTGTACCCGATTAGCTAGCACCGAGTGCGTTCACGTCGGTGGTCGCGGTGAGGTGCTGCGGCCGAGTCCCACGTCCACACGTTCACACCTCCACACGTCCAAACCTTGAAGCCGCTGCGGCTCACCGACTGCTCACGCGGCTCATCGAACGCGGCGCATCCTGCCGGAGAGGGACCAGTAGGGGGGAGCGAGCCATCCTCCGACCGCTGCTGCCATGCGTGCCCTACTTCTTCTGCTCGCCGTTCTCCTCGCCACGCCGACTGTCGTAGCGCAAACCGACCCGACTGCCCAACTCGCCCCAACGATGGTGACCGGGCGCGTGGTCGACGGCGCGGGGACGCCGCTGCCGCTCGTGAACGTCGCGCTCGTCGGGACCATCGAAGGGACCGCCACAGACGACAACGGGCGCTTCGACTTCCGGACGCGCCAGCAGGGCGACGCGACGCTGGGCGCGTCCCTCATCGGCTTCGAGCCCGTCGAGGTGCCCGTCACGCTCGTGCCGGGCGATACGGTGCGGGTGAACGTGCGGCTGCGCGAGACGCTCGTGACGCTCGGCGAGGTGTCCATCGAGGGCAGTGCCTTCCGGGCGGGCGATGCGCCCACGGCGACGCTCTCGGCGCTCGAAGTCGTGACCACGCCCGGCGCGGCGGCGGACGTCTACCGCGCGCTCCAGGCCTTCCCCGGCGTGACGATGGTGGACGAGGGCTCCGGCCTCTTCGTGCGCGGCGGCGACGTCGGCGAGACGGCGATCCTCCTCGACGGGGCCGTGCTCCAGCACCCGTACCGCTACGAGTCGGCCACGGGCGGCATCTTCGGGACGATCCCGCCGTTCTTCCTGAAGGACACCTACTTCTCCGCGGGCGGCTTCTCCGCGCGCCACGGCGACGCGCTCTCCGGCGTCGTCGCGCTCGAAACGCTGGACGAACCCCAGCAGTCGTCGGCGACGCTCAACGCGGGGCTCGCGGGGGCGGCGCTCGGCGTCAACGCGCGGCTCTTGGATGGCAAGCTCGGCGTGCGCTTCTCCGGCAACCGCTCCGCGACGGGCCTGCTCATGGCCGTCAACCGCCTCGACACCGACTTCGAGGAGACGCCGGGGGCCTACGACACCAACCTCAGCGTGGCCTACCGCTACCGCCCGAGCGGCGTCGTCAAGTTCTTCAGCTACCGGACCGAAAACCGCGTCGGCGCACGCACGCCGCAGCCCTCGTTCGACGGCGTCTACCGCGCCACCGAGGAAAACCTCCTCAACGTGCTCCGCTGGCAGGACGTCTTCGGCGACTGGTTCCTCCAGGGCAGCCTCTCCGCGACGACGTTCACGAGTGCAAGCTCGCTCGGCAACCTCGACCTCGCCACCGACGACACCGTCCTCGGCGGCCGCCTCGACGCCGAGCGCAGCGTTTCCGAGAAGCTGCGCGTGGCGACGGGCGCGGAGGTGCGCCGCTTCGCCGGGCGCTTCCGCGGCGCGATCCCCACCGAGAGCGATGTCCTCGACCCCGACGCCGCCACAACCGCCATCGACGAGCGCGCGAACGCCGTACGCACCGGCGGCTACGCCCTCGCCGAGGCGCAGCTGAGCCGTCGCCTCTTCGCCAACGTCGGGCTGCGCACGGACTACCACACCGAGGCCCAGCAGGCCGTCGTCGACCCGCGCGCGGCGCTGCGGCTCCAACTCACCGAGGACGCCCACGTCCACGTGTCCGCCGGGCGCTACAGCCAGTTCCCTGCGCCGGAGCAGTTCGACAGCAGCTCGGGCGGCAGCGCCGACCTTCGCGCGCAGCAGGCGATCCACGTGATCGCCGGGGGCGAATACGAGCGCAAGCACCTGCGCCTCCGCGTCGAGGGCTACTGGAAGCAGTACGACGACCTCCTCGTCCGCGTCCCGGACGCGAATAGTGAGTTCGGTACGCGCTGGGCGAACGACGGCACCGGCCTCGCGCGCGGCGTGGACGTGTTCGCGCAGTACGGGGCGTTCCTGCGGACGCGCTTCAACGGCTGGCTCTCGTACAGCCTCCTCCGCTCCGAGCGCACGCAGACGCGCTGGCAGGGCGACACCGCCACGCTCGACGACGGCCCCGCGCCGTTCGACGTGACGCACCACCTCACCGCCGTCGGCAAGGTGCGCATGTGGCGCTTCCTCACCGTCGGCACCACGCTACGGCTCGCCACGGGCCGCCCGCACACGCCCATCGTCGAGGCCCAGCAGGCCGAGGCGGGCTATTTCCTCCCCGTCGAAGGCCCCGTCGGGAGCGAGCGCCTGCCCACATTCTCGCGCGTGGACCTCAACGCCTCGTGGTACCAGCCCTTTGGCGACGGCCACGCGGCGACGTTCTATGTCTCCCTCGCCAACGCCCTCGGCCAGCGCAACGTACTCGGCTACGACTACAACGCCGACTACACCACGCGCACCGCGCGCCGCTCCGACTACGACCGCTTCATCTACGCCGGCGTCAGCCTCCAACTGGTTCGCTGACCTTCCACCGCTGCCGAGTTCGGTCTCCCATTGACGTCATCCTGAACTTGATTCAGGATCTCCTTCATCGGAGCTGAGATCCCGGATCAAGTCCGGGATGACAAGAGCGAGAGACATGAGCATCACCCTTCGTTTCTTCCCACACAACCATACCCGATCCATGCGATACGCTCTACTCACACTCCTCGCGCTTCTGCTCGTCGTACCAGCCTTCGCGCAGGACGAAGCCGAGCTCTCGCCGTCCGAGCAACTGATCGTCGACACGCGCGCCCAGCTGCGCGGCGCGGTCAACCTCGCCAATCAGGCTGCGATGCAGCGCGCCGAGGCCGCCTTCGTCCGCGCCACCAACGCCGACGACGCCCGCGTGCAGGCGCACGCCCACTACTATGCCGCGATGGCCATGAGCCGCCGTCTCGTCATGCTCGACCGCGAGGAGCAGAAAGACGAGATCGTGGACCTGATCGACGCCGCTATCGAGCACCTGGAACAGGCCGAAGAGCTCAGCCCTGACTTCGCCGAGCCGTACGCGCTGCACTCCAGCCTGCTCGGCCAGAAGGTCGGCATGAAGCCGATGCTCGGCATGCTGATCGGGCCGAAGGTGGGCCGCATCATGGAGCGCGGCAAGGCCGCCGACCCGGACAACCCGCGCGTGGTGATGACCGAGGCGCAGTCGCTGCTCTTCACGCCGAAGATGTGGGGCGGCAGCAAGGAGCGCGCGATGGAGGGCTTCGAGCGCGCGATCACGCTCTTCGAGGCCGAGGCGGCGAACCCGCCTGCCGATCCGCTCGCGCCGCAGTGGGGCCACGACGAAGCCTACGCCTGGCTCGGCCTCGCCCTGAGCGAACTCGAGCGCCCCGACGAGGCCCGCGTCGCCTACGAGCAGGCCCTCGTGATCAACCCGTCCTACGGCTGGGTGTCCCGCGTGCTCCTCCCGCAGGTCGCGTCCAGTGAATGAGTGTCGCGGTGCGGCGGTGTTGCAGTGAAGCTTCCCACCGCAACACCGCTGCACGGCCACACCGCAACACTTTCAACACGATGCACCTCGCCACGCCGCCGCCTCGGCTAACCCTGCGCGGGCTGGCGCTCGCCGCCGCCATCGGCGTGCTCTACGCCGTCGTGATCGGGCTGCTCACGGCGCAGTACGACGCCGTGGCGATGCTCTTCGAGCCGAGCGCGTGGCCGTCGCTGGCGGCGTCGCTGCTGGAGTATGTGCTCACAGGGCTGTGGCTGCTGCCCGTCTGGTGGCTCGCCATCCGCAAGCTCGACGAGGCGGCGTGGGGCTGGCGGCTGGCCGTCCACGCGGTGCTCGCCCCGGTCTTCGTCGCAGCGTGGTACGTCAGCTTCGCGCTCGTGCTCGGCGCGATCACCGGCGAGTCGCTGCTGTTCGAGGTCGTCCCCGTCGACATCCAGTGGATGCTCTTCTCGAAGCTCACGGAATACATCCTCTTCGTCTCGGTGATGCACGCGGTGCGCGCGGTGGACCGGCTGCGGCTGCGTGAACAGCAAGCGCGTGAGTTACTGGTGCTGGCACAGGATCGCGAACTGGCCGCGCTGCGGGCGCAGCTCAACCCGCACTTCCTCTTCAACACGCTCAACTCGATCAACGCGACGCTGGCCGTTGACACCGCCGAGGCGCGGGCGATGGTGGTTGGGCTGGGCGACCTGCTGCGCTATGCCCTCGCCGCGTCGGAGCGCGACACGGTGCCGTTCGCCGAAGAGGCCGCAATGGCCGAGGCCTATCTCGCCATCGAGCAGCACCGCTTCGCCGACCGGCTGCGGACGCAGGTCGAGATCGACGCCGCCGCGCTCGACGTGCCGGTGCCACCGCTCGTCGTGCAGCCGATCCTGGAGAACGCCCTCCGACACGGCCTCGCCCCGCGCACCACGGGCGGCACGGTGACGCTCCGCGCAACCGTCGAGGGCAACGCATTGCACATCGAGATCGTCGACGACGGCGTGGGGCTGCCCGACGGCCTCGACCCAGATTCGTTGGTCAGCGACGAGGCCTCGGGCGTGGGCCTCCGCAACACCGACCGCCGCCTGCGGACGCGCTACGGCGACGCGGCGGGCCTCTGCGTCGAAGCGCCCAGCGAGGGCGGCGTCCGCGTCCGCTTCGCGCTGCCGGTCCCTGCCGAGTTCGCGGGGACGGTCTCCGCTTCGGCCGAGGTCCTGGCATGAGCGACCCGATCCGCCTCGTGATCGCCGACGACGAGCCGCCCGCCCGCGCGCTCATCCGGGAGTACGTTTCCGTTCTCGACAACGACACCGACCTCGCCGGTCGCCTCGCGCTGGTCGGCGAGGCCGCGAACGGCGACGAGGCCGTGGCCCTCGCGCGGAGCCTCCAGCCCGACCTGCTCCTCCTCGACGTCCAGATGCCCGGCCGCACCGGCTTCGAAGTCCTTGCCGCACTGGCAGAAGACGAGGCCGACGTGCTCCCTGCGGTGGTCTTCTCGACGGCCTTCGACCGCTACGCCCTCGACGCCTTCGAGGTGAGCGCGGTCGACTATCTCCTGAAGCCCTACAGCGCCGCCCGCTTCGCCGCCGCGCTCCGCAAGGCCGTCGCGGCCGTGGACTCCTACCGCCGCGAGGCGGCTTCCAGTGGACCCCCCTCGTCCGACCTCGAACGACTCGCCCAACTCCTCCAGCAGACGCAGCGCGAGCCGACCGCTCGTGACACCTGGGCGGACCGGCTCTTCGTCCGTGTGGGTGCCCGCATCGTCCCCGTCCGCACCGCCGATGTGCTCTGGATCGAGGCCGCGGGCGACTACGCGACGCTCCACACCGCCACCGACGCCTACACGGCAGGCGAGTCGCTGGGCGCGCTCGCCGACCGCCTCGACCCGGCCCGGTTCATCCGCGTACACCGCTCGACCGTCATCGCCGCCGACGCGCTCCAGCACCTCCAGAGCGACGGCTCCGGCGGCTACCGCGCCGCCCTCACCGACGGCACGACGGTCCGCGTGAGCCGCACCTACGCCGCCGCCGTCCGCGACCGCATTCTGTGACGAGGCGGGGAGACGGGGAGTCGAAGATTCGGGGAGAAGGGGAGTCGAGGAGAAGGGAAAGTCACATCGGAGCATCCCTCCCCTTGGAAAGAGAAGGGCTATGCGCACATCGGCCTGACCTGGTGGGTCCCCGCGGTCGCGCTGACAGGGGTAGGTTTTCGCAAAACGATGTCATCCTGAGCGAGCGCAGCGAGTCGAAGGATCTATGGGCCAGCACCCTAGCCCCACCTTGTCAGAGAGATACGAACAAGATCCCCCGCGTCCGCGAGGGCAGGCTCT
>JBCCLD010000125.1:0-11433 GCA_039027055.1 Bacteroidota bacterium | reverse complement strand
CCGACGACGAGGTCAAGGTCACCGTCGCCGTCGAGGTCGGCCAAAGCGGGAACGGTGTTGCTACCCCGGTCGATCTGGGCGATCGCCTCGGTAGCCAGCACAAACTGCTCCGCGCCAGCGCCTGCATCCGGGTCGTTGCGATAAAGGAGAAGCCGGTTTTTCCACGTGCCGACGACCAGGTCAAGATCACCATCGTCGTCGAGGTCGCCTACAGCTGGGGCAAAATGGTAGCTAACGGGTAGGTTCAGCGTGTCGGTGAGCTGGAATGCAGCAGCACCTTGACGGCCCACGTTTTCCAGGCGGACGATAACCGACGTCTCGGGGTTGCCGGGATCGAGCTTGTTGGCGATCAAGAGGTCGAGATCGCCGTCGCCGTCGATGTCGCCCAGCGCAGGAGAGCTTTCGTCGCCAACATCGAGCATGGAAAGGAAGCGCTCGGTCTGCAGCTGGTAGCCGGTGTCCGTGCGTTCGTAGTAGAGGAGGTTATCGATAGAGGACCGATTGGCGTTGAACGCGCCGCCTAGGACACCCACCACCATGTCAAGGTCGCCGTCGGCGTCGATGTCGCCCAGCGCGGGCGCGTTGTAGCCGGTCGTCGAAACGGGGTGTTCGAGCGGGAAGGGCTGCGGTACCGAGCTGAGGTTGGGCCGCTCGCACGTGCCTCGGTTCTCGATGAGGAGCAGGCTCGGCTCGAAGAAATCGCCCCACAGAAGGTCCTGGTCGCCGTCGCTATCTACGTCTGCGTACGCGAGCGTGTTGGCTCCGTGCATCGATCCACCCGGTAGCGACTCGTAAGGCAACAGTCCGTCGGGTTGTGGGCCGCGGGGGGGCATCCCGCCCCCGGGTATGTTTGCGCCGGGTACGTTGGGCACGGGAGCGCTCGGGATGGACTGGTCGCCGGGATACGTTGGCTCGCCGACCTGGCCGACAATCTCGATTCCCTCGAACCGGTCCGTCACTAATTGGAAACGTGGTAGGCCTCTCTCGTCCGTCCCCCGGCTCTCAAAGCGGCTGACCGTGCCGTCGATGCGGCCCAAGAAGAGGTCGAGCCGATCGTCACAGTCGACATCGGTGATGTTGAGTATGTTCTGGCGGTCGGCAAATAGGGGGGCGCCGTCGGCTAGAAGGAGCGTGTCTACAGCAGGTACGAATCGGGCAGCACGGCCGACGGGCTCGTTCAGGTACGCCTTGACGTAGCTGTAGCGCTGCTCGGCCAGGAGGTCGGGGTCGCCGTCTCCGTCGAGGTCAGCGAACCGGTACCACTCTCCAACGTCGAGGTCTTGATATCGCTCTGCTCGAAACGTGAACGCGGGCGAGGTGGGTGTCCCGGTGTTCTCGAAAAACATGATCTCACCTGCGTATTCCTGCACGAACAGGTCGAGGTCGCCGTCCACATCTACGTCCACAAGTTGAGGGCGCGGCACATTGAGGCCGCCCAGTGCAGGGAACGTGAAGGCTGTACCGTCGGCGTCAAGGATCTCGAACGGGGCAGGTTGCCGTACAAACGTGGGGTCGGCTTCACCGGAGTCTACTGAAGGCGTTGCCTCCAAAGTCTGGTTGCTCGATGGCCCCGTACTAGAACACCCAGCTAGCATGAGTAGGACAGCCAGAAAGATGGCTGGGGCACTGCCCTGGCTGCAGGATTGCATCGCCCCTAGAGTCATTTGATCGGTGGTTCAGTACGTCAGTGGTTCAGAATGCGCCCCTTCCGGCGCGTACCGATGGTTTTCGACGGAGTGGCTGAACTGAAGCGCATCGCAAACCACTCTAGTCTGCACATACTTGCGTTCATCCGAGACACCGGTTCACTGCACGCCGGCACTCAAGCCAGACGGCATGCGGCCTAACTCGATCACCTTGATGATCGTATCTGTTTGGGTGTCGATTATAGCGAGCGTGCCGCCAAAGTCGGGGTTGTCGTTCATGACCATCCCACCCATTTCGTGGCCAGCGTGTTCGCCCATGCCAGCCATCCCACTCATGTCACCCGGGGCACTAGCATCGTTCATGCCCTCCGCTGTGCTCATATCATGGCCGGCGTGCTCGGCGACGTCTTCCATGTCGCTCGCCTCTTCCATGGCACTCATGTCGTGACCGGCGTGCTCGTCTGGGGAGTCCGGCGAGGGGGCGCCATCGGGGCGGTACGTGCCCTTGAGGTTGCGGTTCGAGACGTAGAGGTAGCGGCCGTCCGGACTTACGGCGCTCCCGTGCGGCTCGGCGAGCCCTCGTCCCTCGACACGCGCGACAATCGCCCGGGTCCCCGCGTCGATGATGTCAATCGAGTTGGTGCCTTGGTTGGGCACGTAGATGCGACTCCCGTCCGGGCTGTAGGTAGGATGCCACGGCATACCGCCGACGTCGACGGTGCCCGATACAGTGGGAGATGCCGGGTCCGCGAGGTCGAAGAAGAGCACTTGGCCGGTGAGCTGCCCCGTCCCCACCATCGTTTGCCCGTCCGGTGCGAGCGCGAACTGCACGAGTGTGTGGATCGGACCGTCGAGCGTCAGCAGTTCCAACGTCTCCTCGTCGGTGTCGAGGCTGCCCACGCGATTCTCGACGAGGCTTGCTGCGTACACCTGGCCAAGGTTGCCCGAGACTACGAGCGCGTGCGGGCGCGAGAAGACCATGTCGATCTCATCCGCCTCCATGGTCGAACGCACGACGACGCCGATCGAGGGCGGCGGGTTGACCGCCGACATTGAGCGCCCCACGTACAGCAGATCAGTTGTGGGGTCGAGGGCGAGCATGCCAGGCGACTCAAGGGACGCCGTTGCGACGACCTCGTTGGCTCGGTTGAACTTGACCACCTTTCCGTCTCCGATGAGCGAGACGTACCAGTGCGAGCCGTCCGCCTCGACGGCGATATGGTGCGGCTTGGCATTGGCAGAGAAGCCCAGCGCTTCCAAGTCCACCGTGGCCGCCACCTCATTCGTCGACATGTCGACGACAGTGACGGCCGCGTCTAGCTGGTTAGCGACGTAGACGTAGGGGCCGCCCTCGTCTGCCGCCGCAGCGAGCGGCACGGCCCAGGTGGCAATCAGTAGAGGCAGGAGGAGCAAATGATGGAGGCGCATACAAATCCTTTAGGTGGTACACACAACACGCGCCAGAACGACTCGACAACACGGTCGAGCATCCTGGCGCGTGATAGACGGCAGGTGGGAATTAGCTATCGACGCCGCTTTCCTTGAGGACGAAGAGCCCCTCGCCGATCGACGAGACGACAATCGTGCCGCTCGGGAAGTACGGAAAGTTGCTCCACGTACCCGAGAAGCCCGCGCCGTTCGTGCCGAACGGATTGGTGTCGAAGTAGCCGACTTCCACCGGGTTTACGGGGTCCGACACGTCGAAGACACGGAGGCCCGCGGCGTAGTTCGACTGGTACATCGTGGTGCCCCGCACGTAGAGGTTGTGGTCGGAGGCGGGCACGGCGTGGATAAACTCGCGCATGAGCTGTGGGTCATCGAGGTCGGTCAAGTCCCAGATGAGTGTCCGCGTCCCTTCGAGACCGCCGCCCAACTCGTCGAGTTCGTCGTTCAAGTAGAAGTAGCGGTGGTCTTCGGTGAGCCACCCCTGGTGGGCGTACGCGACGTTGGGGTAGCTCGGAGCGGCGATGGCCTTGGGATTCTCCTTGTCCGTGACATCGGCGATCGAAAGGGCGGTCTCGTTGGAGCCGAGGCAAATCTCCCGGCCCGTGTAGTCCTCGTCCGGCCCGTTGTAGACGACGCACTGGGCGTCGTGTGAGTAGCCGGTGCCGCGGCGGCCCGTCGAGGTGTCGGCGAAGCAGCCAGCGAACGTCGGGTTTTGCGGGTCTTGGATGTTGACCATGTGAAGGCCGCCCCCGCAGGTCTCGCCGCCCGAGCGGGCCCCAACGATGTAGGCGAAGCCCGTGTCCTCGTTGATCACGATGTTGTGGGCGCTGTAGATGTTGCCATACCACGCGTCCTCGTCAAACGTCGAAGGGGAGCCGTCGTAGTCACGGAGGCGTGTTAGATCAAAGACCTGCATACCGTGGTGCTGCGAGGCGTCGGCGACGATGAAGGCATGATCCTGATACACTTTGATGTCCCGCCACGTGGCACCGGGCGCGCCTTCGGTCTTCGGCAGGTCACCGACGAAGACGGGAGCCGTCGGGTTCGTGACGTCCACAAACGAAGTGCCGTCAACACGGCCGACGAGTGCGTACTCCCGCTCAGTAACTGGGTCTGTCCAGCCCCAAATGTCGTTGAGGCGGACTCCGCGGTCGCCGCCGATCTCGCCGATTGGGAGGTACGACATCAACTCCATGCCTGCGCAGTCAAAGCCACCGGCCTCGCCCGTCTGGCAGCCCATCCGCTCGCCGACCACGGCCTGCAGGGTTTCGATGTCGCTATACACGGTAGAGATAGAGGCCCAACGGGCGTCGGGACCGGGTTGGAAAAGCGTAGCTGTCCCCGCACCGTAGTCGTCGCCGGGGGCACCGACAAGGGCGACGACTCCGGTGGCGGCTACTGTAGAGCCAAACGAGTCGCCTGGCGCTCCTTCGGGCGCAAAGGTCTTGGTGACCTCGGCAAAGGCACCAGTCTCGGCGCTTCGTGTGTACGTGTAGATGTGGCCGTTGGCGCGCGCGCGGTAGGGACCAGGTGCTCCCACCCAGACCGTAGTTGGCGTGATCGCAAGGCTGCTGCCAAACCGCTGCCCCTCGGCACCGTCAAAGGGACGCATCGTGTGCGTGCGTTCCAGTGTCTCTTCATCGCCAATGGTATAGGCGAAGACAGCACCGGTGCCACCGTCGTTGGGGGCACCCACATAGGCGAGGCCGCCATCGATGGCTAGCGTGGAACCAAACCCAAAGCCTGGATTCTCCTCGGCAGGTGTGAGCGGGTCACTGCTTGACCATGTGTCTGCCGTCTCATCCCAGCGGTACGGGTAGACGACGGGATCGCTGCCTCCGCGAATGCTTCCGGGAGCCCCAACGAGGAGGAGGCCGTCACCGATGGCTAGAGCGGAACCAAAGCTCGGGTGCGCGTCTACGGCGAGGCCATCAAGCAGAGCCTCCTCGGCCCATTCACCAGTAGTGGCGTCATGACGAAAGACATACACGGCGTTCTGCATCGTCAGGTCAGGCATGCCCCAAGGGTTTCGCTGCGACGATGTACTGACGGCAAGGAGGCCATCATGGAGCGCGATGGTGCTGCCAAAGCCCATCAGCGTGACGTCGGAAGGCGGAGTCACGCGGCTTACCTCAACCCAGCCGTCTTCAGTGCGGGCGAAGATATAGACGGCCCCGCGCCCGTCATCCATACCGGTAGCACCAACCGCGAGCATGTCGCCATCGGTTGCGAGTTTGGTGCCGAAGCCATCGCCCATAAACCCGTCGGAAGCAGTAAGGCGGAACTGCTCGGCCCAGCCGTCCGCCGAATCAGTGTAGACGTAGACGGCACCAGGGGAGCGGTCGCCGCCAGTGGCGCCGGCGAAGGCGGTGCCCTCAGCCACAGCGACGGAGGCACCGAAGCGCGTTTGCGCCCAGGAGGGAACTGCCACCATGAGGGCAAGGGTGAAGGCTAGTAGATGCTTCATTAGTTCGAGTGAGTTGGCAGAGAGTGTAAAAGTCGCTGAGGGAAGGGGAGTATAGGTTTTCCAGGCAACGCCATGGATTTAGAAAAGGTTTACATCCAGAGAGGCAAAAAATGACGAGGAGATTAAGGCGTTCCTCCATTTCGACGTACGCATGAACTTCATGCCTCCGGGGGTGTAAAGATTTCTGTGTAAGCGCCGGGATTAGGGTAGAGGGATACGGCCCTCGAACTCGATGGCGAAGCGGTTGAGCGCACCTGGCCAGTTCTGGATCGGACGCGTCCACTTCTGCGAGGCCCGCGGCAAGGCCAGGTAAAGCAGCTTCAGCGCCGCCGCGTCCGACGGCAGTGCCCCCCACGTCTTGAGCACCTTGCGCAGTTGACGGTTGACCGACTCGATCGCGTTCGTGGTGTAGATCACCCGCCGGATCTCCGCAGGGAAGCCGTAGAACACCGAGAACACCTCCCAGTGCCGCTCTCAGGCAGGCCGGACTGTCGGGTAGAGGGCGTCCCATCGCACGCCGAACGCCGCCAGCGCAGCCCGGCCCGCCGCCTCGGTCGGGGCGCGGTAGACGGCCCGCAGGTCACGCGCGACCGCCTTGCGGTCTTTCCAGTTGACGAACCGCAGACTGCCCCGCACCAAGTGCACGATGCAGAGTTGAACGAGCGCCTGCGGGTAGACGGCCGTGATCGCCTCCTCGAAGCCCGTCAGCCCATCAACGCAGCAGATGAGCACGTCCTCGACCCCTCGGTTCTGCAACTCGGTCAGCACGCCAAGCCAGAACTTCGCTCCTTCGGTCTGGGCTATCCACAGTCCGAGCAACTGTTTGGCCCCGTCGAGGTCGATGCCGACGGCGAGGTAGACGGCCTTGCGTTGCACACGCCCCTCATGGCGGATCTTGACGAAGAGCGCATCGAGCGCGAATCTCCGATCCGCGAGAGGATGGGGTAGAGGGCGTCGAGCAGTCGGTTCTGCCAGGCTGTGACCTCGTCGAGGACCGAGGCGGTCACGTTGGAGATGAGCGTCGGCGAGAGCTCGGTGTGGTAGAGCTCTTCGAGATGCCCTTGGATGTCGCGAGTCGTCATCCCGCGCGCATAGTGCGCGAGGATCTTGTCGTCGAGGGCCGGGAGGCGTCGCTGATGCTTCGGGACGAGCGCAGGCTCGAAGGTGCCGCCCCGGTCGCGGGGGACGCGGATGGCGATGTAGCCGTGCTCGCTCTGGAGCGTCTTGGCGGAATGGCCGTTGCGGGAGGTGCCCGAGCCGCGGCCGTCGGGAGCATGCTTCTCGTAGCCGAGGTGGTCGGTCATCTCGCCTTCGAGGGCACGCTCGACGAGGCGTCCGGTGAGTTGGTGGAGGAAGCCGCCTTGGGCGAGGAGCTGCTGCGGGTCGTCGCAGTGCTTGAGGAGTTGGTCGAGGAGTTTTTTTGGGATCGTCATGGCTGGTAAGCAGTCAGGGTGAGAGGAAGCCGCTTACACAAAGTTCTGGACACTCCCCCCCGTACCCGAACCCCACGGCCGAGTCGGTAACTGTGCCACTGGTGCTCGCTGAAGCCACCGAGGTAGAGGTCACCGTCTACGACGTGCTCGGCCGTCGTGTAGCCACACTGGCCGAGGGCCGTCTCGACGCCGGATCTCATACCTGCGCGTTCAGCACGTCTACGCTCGCGCCGGGCCTATACCTGGTGCGCGCACTGGGTCTCGCCGCTTCGCCAACCCGTACATTCACCATCGTACGCTGATCCCCGCTAGACGATGTGGCACCACTGCTGGCTGCTGCAGTCGCTTATTACGCTTGCTGTTCAGGCAGTTAGCACACTGCTCACCGCGCAACCATTGCGCGCACAAGTAGTGCAAGCACTGCCGATCTCGGCGACCGACATCGAGGTACGCTGGGACTCGCTCGGCCCAGGGGCCGAGCGCCGCTTCGGCCGTGCCCATCTCGGCGAAGGGATCGCCAACCAGCCAGCGGCCAAAGGCGATCCCTTCGCCGACACCCTCTTTGCTGTTGACGGCGTCAGTGTCTTTCGCCTCAACCCTGGAGACGCGTTCTTCGGGCCTCAATTCAATGAACGCGGTAATCCATCGCCAGGACAGCATTACTTCGTCACGGCTGCCGGGACTCATCTCTCCGATAAACGCGGTCTCAACTATTCACCTGATCGGGGTGTCACGTGGGTCATCCCCCCGGCATACCTTAACGGCGAGCCTATTGCGGGCGACGCCAACGTGAACGGCTTCTTCGAGAGTCCAACGCTCGGTGTGCTCGCAGCCGGGCAGGGCGGCTACCTGTGGCAGAGCACCGACGAGGGGCGTACCTGGTACGTGCGCCACGACTTCGATATAGGCTTCTCAAACGCCTACGCCGTACGCCAGCTCGCTGGCGACACCCGATTGGGACCGGAAGCCTCACCATGGGCTGGAAGGCTCGTGATGAGCTTCCGGGGCGTGATCCGCTATTCCGACGACGCTGGTGCAAGTTGGCAAGAGGCGAGGGGGGTCCTCAACGCCGACTGGGACCAGATCGAGGAGGCCTCAGACGGGACGCTCTACCTCGCCTCGTCGTTCGAGGCGGTCGTGCTTGTGAGCACCGACGGCGGCGCATCGTGGCGCGAGTTCGTGTGGTTCCGGCCGGACTCCCCTGGCGACTACCTCGACGGTGAGCCACGGCAAGCGCAGATCACAGTGGCCCTCGATGGCGCGCTCTGGGTGGGGCTCTCGTCGGTGGATGGGAATCCACCTCGGGAAGGGACATTCGTTGTGACGCGCGACGGCGGAGCGACGTGGACGGAGGCCGGGTTGGGGTTTGGTCGGCATTGGGTGCATGCCCTAGCATTTGACAGCGCGGGGCGGTTGGCCGCAGCGACGCAGGTGGGGGCAGGGCGCACGTCTGAATCAGTGGTCGTTGCCTCGGAGTCTGAGGTGCCTGAGATGCCAAGCAGGCCGGAGCTGCTACTGAGCGTGTACCCGAACCCGGCGTCAGATACGGTCCAGATCTCGGTGGAGGCGGACGCGCCGCTGCCGGTGCGCGTTGTCGTGGCGGACCTGCGCGGGCGTACCGCCGCGGTGGTCCACGACAGCGTGCTCACCGGCACACGCACGTTCGCGGTGGACACGGTGGGGTGGCCTGCGGGAGTCTACGTGGTCGAGGTGCAGGGTGACAAGCGCACTGACACGCGACGCTTCACGGTCGCGCGCTAGCCGAGTAGACAGGGCTTAGCCGTTCCACCAGGATCGGTCGAGCGAGCGGTACTGTATCGCCTCCGAGACGTGCGCGGCAGTCACCGTATCAGCGCGCTCGTGGGCGGTGTCGAGGTCAGCGATGGTGCGGCCCACCTTCAGAATGCGGTCGTAGGCGCGCGCGGAGAGGCCGAGGCGGTTCATTGCCATCTTGAGGAGGTTCTGGCCCGCGTCGTCCAGGCGACAGTGCTCGCGGACGAGGCGGCTGGGCATCTGCGCGTTGGCATGGACACCGGGCACGTCCTTGAAGCGCGCGGCTTGGCGCTCACGAGCCGCAATCACGCGCTCGCGTACGGCAGCGCTCGGCTCGCCCGGCGCGCGGCGGTTGAGGTCCTCGAACGGCACAGGGACGACCTCGACGTGGAGGTCAATGCGGTCCATGAGGGGGCCGGAGACGCGGGCGAGGTAGCGGTGGACTTCAGACGACGAGCAGCTACAGGGCTTCTGGGGATTGTTCAGGTGCCCGCATTTGCAAGGATTCATCGAGGCGACAAGCATGAATCGGGCGGGGTAGTCCACCGTCGCCCGAGCGCGGGCGATCGTGATACGGCCTTCTTCAAGCGGCTGGCGCATCACCTCCAACACAGCCCGGTCAAACTCGGGCAGCTCGTCGAGAAAGAGCACGCCGTTGTGGGCGAGGCTGATCTCACCGGGCATCGGGTTGGAGCCGCCGCCGCAGAGGCCCGCGTTAGAGATCGAGTGGTGCGGTGCGCGGAAGGGGCGCGCTGCGATCAGCCCGTGACGCGCGTGTCCGTTGCGGGCCAGGTGGCCGCCAACGCTGTGAATCTTCGTCGTCTCCAACGCCTCGTCGGGCGAGAGCGGCGGTAGGATCGTGGGCATGCGGCGCGCCAGCATCGTTTTGCCCGCGCCAGGCGGTCCCACGAGCACAACGTTGTGGCCGCCCGCCGCCGCCACCTCAAGGGCGCGTTTTACCGTCTCCTGCCCTCGCACGTCTGAGAAGTCGACGGCGTGCCGGCCTGCTTCGGCAAACAGAGCGTTTAGGTCGCGCGTGAACGGCGGCGTCCGGTCGAGGTCTTGCGCCAGGACACGAAACGCTTCGCCAAGCGTACGGACCGGGAACACGTCGAGGCCGTCCACCACCGCGGCTTCGGCCGCGTTTAGCTCGGGCACCACGAGACCGCGCCGTCCTTCCTTTCGGGCACGTACGGCCATTGGCAGGACGCCGCGCACTGGGCGTAGCGAGCCGTCGAGCGACAACTCCCCGCAGACAAAGAGGTCGTCCAGCGTCGACTGCGGGATCTGCTCGGTGGTTGCGGCGATGAGGCCCAACGCAATGGGGAGGTCAAAGGCGGAGCCTTCCTTGCGCACGTCAGCAGGGGCCAGGTTGACCGTCACGGCACCGCGTGGCACAGGGAGCCCAGAGTTTTTGAGCGCGGCCCACACGCGGTCGCGGCTCTCGCGCACGGCCCCGTCGGGAAGGCCCACGACCGTCCAGCGCGGTAGGTTCGGCTCGATGTGGGTTTCTATTTCGATAGGGAGGGCGTCTACGCCGTGGACGGCGCTGGACCAGACATGGGACAGCATGCGTGAGGTGTGCCGAGGGTGGAGGTGTACGAAATCGTTGGCTAGACACGCGAACGGCTTCGTTCGTAACTATTCGCTGAAAACGTAGCGGCTGGATTCGAACATGGACCGATCCCCCGCATTGAAATGCCACTCGCTTAGGCTGGCTTGCTTTTTGTTGCACACCCTAGGAGCAGCCGTTTCCGCCCGCGCGCTCGCCATCGCACGACACCAGCCTCCCTCCGACCATGCTCCGCTCCACCGTCCTGGCCCTCTGTGCCGCACTCGTCGTCCTCGCCGGCTGCGACGCGACCGACATCGACCCGACCACTGAGCCGATCTCGCCACCGACCAACGCGGGTACGATCACACCAGGCCTCCCAATCAACGCGCCTGCGGCCGATTCGCTCTTTCAGATCACCGTCGTTGACGAGAATGGCGCTCCGGTGCCGGATCTCCTCGTGATGCTCCGCACGGACCTCGACATCGATTCGACGGCCACGACTCGGTTCGAAGACGGCGTGCCCAACTTCGACGTCGGGCCGGTCTTTGCCTCGCCCTCAGACCCAAGCACGCCTGCAACGGTTCGGTATACGATCACGCAAGATGCGGCTGTGCGCCTCTTCGTCAAGGACCGGGAAGGGCGCTTCTTGGCGGAATTTGGGTCCGGCCAACGGGCAGCGGGCACGTACGAAGAAGTGATCCCGTTTGCGCTTTACGACCCCGCGAACCCCGACGCATTCGTCACGCCGGGGGGGATCTACTTCATCGAGGTGGACGTCGACGGCGTCAAAGCAGACATCCCCGCGGCGTTTTCCGAGTGTCCCTTCTTGCGCACGCTCCCAGAGATTTGGGGATGGCTGGGCCGTACAGACGCCTCAGGCGTCTTCACTACCAATGATCAGGCGCGCTTCCCTTCGTCCTACACGTCGCAGCCCGTGCTGGAATTTCGGGATGTGGCTGGCGCGTACGGTGGCACGTTCACATTGGAGACTCCGGTCACGGTGGTTGTGAAAGACTTGCTTGGCAACGAAGCGACGTACCAGACGACCATCGACCCCAACGCGGTGAACTTCTTCGAGGCGGTCTGGAATCCGTAGGGTTGTCGATTTCCGTT
>JBCCLD010000124.1:0-11594 GCA_039027055.1 Bacteroidota bacterium | reverse complement strand
GTGCAGAAGTTCTGCGGTATATCGGCACGGGGAGGCACGGTCGGCTCCCCCCGCTTGTACGCCTGCGACGGCGCACAAGCTGTCCCCCTCATCCGTGAGGGGGACAGTCCGAGGAGCGGAGTTCGACAGAACGAAGGCGACCCAGGACAGGGGGAGCCGCACCGGAGAAATGCCTGGCAACTATTGCACAGGTGCTTATCACCCGTAGGAGAAGCGGTGCAGGCCGCTCTTGACCGAGCGCGTGTCGAGCGTAGCAGGCTTCATAGAGCGCGCTGCTCAGCCAACATGACTGTCATGAACATGACTGCAATGGCGACGCGCCCGAGACGTTCGCGGTCGGGCTCCTACCCGCCCTACCTCGACGCACCGTCATCGGCCGAATCCTCCGCTGCGATGGCGACGACCGCGTCGAAGGCAGGCTTGGGTGCCCCGGTGCGGTCGAAGAGGAGCGGGTAGTTCGTGCGCCCCGCGATGGGCCAGCCGTTGCGCCAGGAGTCGGCGTCGGTGACGCCCCAGAAGGTCACGCGCGAGATCACGTCGCGGTGCTTGTAGAAGAGCGCGAACGTCTCCGCGTAGCGCTCGGCGAGCTTCTGCTGGATCGCGTCGGGAAGGCCCTCCGTGTAGGGATCGAGTGCTGGGGAGCCGTCGGCCCGGAGGGAGATGTCGGCCGAGCCACGCCCGGGGAAGTCGCTCAGCACGCCGATATCGAGTTCGGTGACCATCACCTGGCCGAACGGCGCGAGGTCTTCGATCTGGGCTTCCATCTCGGCCACGGAGGGCCAGTCCATCCACATGTGCGTCTGGACACCGACGCCCGCGACGGGGATACCGGCATCGACGAGCTGCTGCAGGAGCCGGACGGCCCCGGCGCGTTTCTCGGGCTGTTCGAGGCCGTAGTCGTTGTAGTACAGCTCCGCGTCCGGGTCGGCGGCGTGGGCAAAGCGGAAGGCCTGCTCCACGAAGTCGTCGCCTATGATGCGGTGCCACGGGGTGTTGCGCAGCGAGCCGTCGTCGGCCAGGGCCTCGTTGACGACGTCCCAGCCATGGACGCGCCCCTTGTAGCGCCCGACGACCGTGCTGATGTGGTCCTCCATGAGCGCGAGCAGCTCCTCGCGCGTGCGCGGCGTGCCGTCGGGATGCTCGAACGCCCAGGCACCCGTCTGCTCGTGCCACACGAGGGCATGCCCCACGACGAGCAGGTCGTGCGCCTCGCCATAGGCCACCAGCGCATCGGGCAAGGTGAAGTCGTAGACGTCCAACTCGGGATGGATGGTCTCCCACTTCATCACGTTCTCGGGCGTGATGGTGTTGAAGTGCTTCTCGACGAGCGGGTTGCCGCGCGGGTCTTCGTCGAGCAACTGGGCCTGATTGATTGCCGCCCCGACTAGGAAGGCGTCGGAGTAGACTTCGTGGAGCGCAGGAACGGAGGGCTGCGCGCCCTGCGGAAGGGCCACAGGTGTCTCGGTGGGCGGTGACTCGCCGGGCGGGGTGCAGCCGCCCAGCGCGAGTAGCGCCGCGACGGCAAGAGCGAGGGAGACGAGGCGGATCATAGCGTAGGCGAGTCAGAGGTGAGGCCAGCGGCGGCAGAGACGCGCTGGGCAACGAGGTCGGCGGCGATGCGCTGCTCCATCGCCTTCGAGATGGGGTAGGCGAGCATGCAGAGCGTGCCGAGGGCGAACGGGATCGCGGAGTAGAGCGTGGCCGAGAGCCGGATGCCTTCGAGCACCTCCGGCGTGCGCGCCGTGGCGACGGTGTAGCCGTAGCCCGCGAGGATCCAGCCCGCGATCGCGCCCCCAAGGCCGAGCCCGGCCTTGAGCGCGAAGATGATGCCTGCGTAGACGAAGCCCGTCGCGCGGCGGCGCGTCTTCCACTCGGAGTAGTCCGCCGTGTCGGCGATCATCGCCCAGAGGAGCGGGATCGTGGGGCCGTAGAAGACGCTGCCGAGGATGGTGAGGACGAACAGCGCATTCACATCGGCCGGTCCGAGGGCCGCCAGCGACGCCTGCACGACCGTGGCCCCGCCCAACCCGATGATGAAGACCCACTTCTTGCCGAAGCGGTCGGCCAGCGGCTTCGCCAGCAGCACCCCGACGATGCTGACGAGCGTGCCGGTCATGTTGAACAGGCTGAACCCGACGGCGGTGGGGCTGTCGCCCGGCGTGACGATCAGGCCGAACGTGTCGAGGATGCGGAACCCCAGGCCGCTCGCGCCCGCCTCGGCGAATAGCCCCGCCGCGCGGACGAACTCCGTGAGGGCCTCGGGGCTGAGGAAGTAGGTGAAGTAGTAGTAGTTCGACGAGCCGCGCAGCGAGAGCGTGATGAACACGAAGAGCGTCATGCCGAACATGGCCAGCCACGGCCGGTTGCGGCGCACGTCGCGGAGGTCCTGCCGCAGGTCGGCGCGCTGCTCAGGCGGCGGCGGGACCCGCTCCTTGACGCTGAAGAAGGTGATCACGAAGAAGACGACCGCGATGCACGCGTAGATCGCGACCGTGAGCGACCAGCCGAGCGCGTCGTCGCCCTGGCCGAGCTTTTGGACGAGCGGCAGCGTGAAGCCCTGCACGAAGAACGCCGCCGCCATCGCGGCGAAGAAGCGGTACGACGAGATGCTCGTGCGCTCGCTCGAATCGGCCGTCATCACGCCCGTGAGCGCCGAATAGGGCACGTTGTTCACGGTGTAGGCGACCATGAGCAGCGTGTAGGTCCCGACGGCGTAGAGCAGCCGCCCGCGGTCGCTCAGCCCCTCCGGCACGGTGAAGGCGACCCAGAAGAGCAACGCAAACGGGATCGCCGACCACAGCAGCCACGGCCTGAACTTGCCCCACCGCGTGTTCGTCCGGTCGGCGAGGATCCCCATGATGGGGTCGGTGATGGCGTCGCTGAAGCGGACCAGCAGCAGCATCGTCCCCAGCGCGGCGGCGCTGATCCCCATCACGTCGGTGTAGAACCCCGCCTGGAAGATGATAAGGAGCTGGAAGACGAAGTTCGCCGAGGCGTCGCTGAGGCTATAGCCCGCCTTCTCCCAGAAAGAGAGCTTGACGTGACTAGCGTCTGGTGCAGCGGGGGGAGCAGGAGTCATGCGGGAGCACGAGTGGGGGAAGGGGCTACGGCTTCGTCAGGGAGCGGCATCAGGGCGGGCCGTCAGGGCGCCACCACGGTGAGCGTCACAGTTTGCAGGTCGGCGTCGCGGGACGAGGTGCCGACCATGACCACGAAGTCGCCCGGCTCGACGCCGTAGGTCTTGTCGATGCGCCAGAAGGCGAGCGCTTTCTCGGTGATGGGAAGCGCGACGGTCTGCGTCTCGCCCGGCGCGAGCGTGACGCGCGTGAAGCCCTTCAATTCCTTTACAGGCCGCGTCACCGAAGCGGCTACATCGCGGATGTAGAGCTGGACCACCTCGGTGCCAGTGCGGTCGCCCGTGTTGGTCACGTCGGCGCGCACGATCGTAGCGCCGTCGAGCGCCATCGCCGCGTCGTCGAGCCGCACGTTGGCCACGTCAAACGTGGTGTAGCTCAGGCCGTAGCCGAAGGCGAAGAGCGGGCTGGCATCGTCGAAGAGGTAGCCGCGCCGCGCCGAGGGCTTGTGGTTGTAGAACGCGGGGAGGTGGCCCACCGAGCGCGGGAACGTGATGGGGAGCTTGCCGCTGGGGTTGACGGCACCAAAGAGCACGTCGGCGACGGCGTGGCCCGTCTCTTGGCCGAGGTAGAAGCACGCGCAGAGCGCAGGCACCGTCGCGGCCACGCCGCGCACGGCGAGCGGGCGCCCGCTGAAGAGCAGCACCACGACGGGCTTGCCGGTGGCGCACATCGCCTCGACGAGTTCGTCTTGCCGCCCGACCATCTGGAGGTCGGTGCGGTCGCCCATGTGGTTGCGTGCCCACGCCTCGCGCGCCGTCTGCTCGTTGCCGCCGACGGCGAGCACGATCACGTCGGCCTCGGAGGCGACCGCGACGGCCTCGGCGATGAGGCGGCGGTCGTGCTCGGGCGTGCTGGGGGTGACCGCGTCGAGATTCCAGCTGCCGCCGACGGTGATCTGGCAACCCTCGGCGTAGAGCACCTCGGCGCGGTCGCCGACGTGGACGCGGATGCCGTCGAGGACGGTGACGTCGACCTTCGGCACGCCGCTGTAGCCACCGAGCAGGCTGCGGTTCGCATTCGGCCCCACGACGGCGATCCTGCGCAGCGTCCCGAGGTCGAGCGGGAGCACGCCGCCCTCGTTCTTGAGCAGCGTGACCGCGCCGGTGGCCGCCTCGCGGGCAAGCGCCCGGTGGGCATCCGACGCGACGATCCGCTCTGCCTCATTGGGGTCCACGTAGGGGTCGTCGAAGAGCCCGAAGGCAAACTTGGCCCGCAGCATGGGCAGCACGAGCGCGTCGAGGTCGCCCTCGCGGAGCGCGCCCTCGCGGACAAGCTCGATCAGGTGGAGGTAGCAGTCCGCCTCCGGCAACTCGATGTTGACCCCTGCTCGGATCGCGAGTCGGGCGGCCTCTTTCTTGCTCGCAGCCACCCCGTGGCCGTGGGTGTCGGGGCGGTCGTGGAGCTCCCAGAGGGCGTAGTAGTCCGACACCACGAAGCCGTCGAAGCCCCACTCGCCGCGCAGCACGTCGCGCAGCAGCCACGGGTTGGCGTGGCTCGGCACGCCGTCGATCTCGTTGTAGGACGCCATCACGCTGACGGCCCCGCCCGCGTGGATCGCCTCTTTGAACGGCATCAAAAACACCTCGCGCAGCTCGCGCTCGGAGACGTTGACCGGCGCGCAGTTCATGCCCGACTCGGGCTGCCCATGGGCGGCAAAGTGCTTGAGCGTGGCGATGACATGCGTGCGGTCGTGGAAGGTCGCGTCGCCCTGGAAGCCGCGCACGGCAGCCACGCCCAGCCGCGCCACGAGGTAGGGGTCTTCGCCGAACGTCTCCTCGACGCGGCCCCAGCGCGGATCACGCGCCACGTCCACGACCGGGGTGAGGGCTTGGTGGGTCCCGCGCACCCGCGCCTCCTCCGCCGCCATCGCATAGAGCCGCTCGACGAGGTCGGGGTTGAACGTGGCCGCGAGGCCGATCGGCTGGGGAAACGAGGTCGAGCCGGGCGCAGCGAGCCCGTGGAGGCACTCCTCGTGGAAGAACACCGGGATGCCGAGGCGCGTGTGCTCCAGGAAGAACCGCTGGACGGTGTTGGTGAACGCCGCCATGCCGCGCGCGTCGAGGCCCCACTCCGGATGGGCGAGCGTGGCTCCGGCGTCGCTCGGGCGACCGACCTGGCCCAATCCGTGGCCGTGGCCGAACGCAGTCTGGGCCTTGGCGAGGTCGAAGGCTCCCGTCTCCGGGTCGATGAGGGTGGTGTCCTTGTCGTTCCAGATGCCGGTCATCTGGGCCACCTTCTCCTCCAACGTCATGCGGGCGAGGAGGTCGTTGGCGCGGGCTTCCGGGGAGGCCGCAGCATCGCGGTAGAGCGGCGTGGCGGTGGCGGAGGCGGCAGGCGTCGGCATAGATTCGGGCCGGGAAAGCGAGAGGCGAAGCGCGCCGTCGGAGCGCGGTTGCAGGAGGCAAGCGATTCCTGTATTATAGCGCTTCAATTAGTTTCAATGTCGAACGATCTTCGACCCGCGTCGCCCCACGAGATTCTGCATCCCATATCCCCGAGGCCCCTGATGACCCGGCTCATGCGTTCTGTCCTGCTCGTCGCCCCGTTCATGCTGGGGGCTGGCCTCGCCCTCGCGCAGGTGCCCATCAACACCAACGGCGGCTTCGAGGCGACCGCGCCGGGCGTCGTGACCGACCTGCAGGGCGGCATCGAGGGCTGGCTGCTGGACGTGGCGGGCAGCGTGAGCGCCCCGCCCACCTTCGAGATCGTGGAGGACCCGGTGGCGCAGGGCACCCGCGCCCTCGCCGTGACCGTCGACGGCCTCGGGCCGAACGCCTTCGACATCCAGGCCATCGCCGCGCCGCTGCCCGTGGTGCCCGGCACCACCTACCAGTATGCCGTCAGCGCGCGCGTCGCCTCTGGGGACGCCACGGTCAGCTTCACGGTGGGCAACCAAGCCTTCCGCGAGTACGGGCGCCTGAACGAAGAGACGGTGACCGAGCAGTGGCAGACGTTCCGGTTCGAGTTCACCGTGGACGACGACGAGACGGAAATCCGCGCGCCGATCCACTTCAGCGCGGCGGGCAACGAGGGCGCGGTGATCTACGTCGATGGCCTCCGCATTTTCAACGAAGAGGGCGGGCGCAACGCCATCGTGCTCGACGCCGAGATGGGCACGCTCGGCGACGGTGTGACGGCGGGCGACGACGCGGGCATCGGCTACGTGACGGCCGCCGCCGATGGCGCGGGCAGCGCGCCCGGAGCGGGCCGCACCGTCTCCGTGAGCGCCCCGTTCGAAGCGCCAGGCTGGTATGACCTCTATGCCCGCATCTACGTCGATGCCGACGGTCCAGCCGGTGACAGTTTCTTCCACGGCACGACCTTCGGCCCGCGCGACCCAGACGCTGAAGCCGACTGGGTGACGGTCGAGCGACTCCTCATCGCCGGCTTCGACGACAGCGAGGACTACGTCGATGGCGCCGGGCAGGCACTCGGGGACGTCTGGAAGTGGGTCAACCTCTCGGAGAACAGCTACGGCGGAGCCGCCGCCGACTCGTTCTTCGTGGCGGGCGACAACCTCACGCCCAGCTTCGAGATCGGGGTGCGCGAGGCTGGCTTACGGATCGACAAGCTCGCCTTCGGGCGCTCCGACCTGTTTTTCCGTGGGACCGCCCTCGAGACAGGCGGTGAGGGCGACGACGTCAAGACCGGGCTGGACAACCCGCCCACGCAGCCGCTCGCCACGCCCTTCGACACGTTCCTCGGCATGATCTACAGCCAGGCGCAACTCCAGGACGCCGCGCGCTACTGGAACCAGGTTACGCCGGAGAACGCGGGCAAGTGGGGCAGCGTGGAGGGCACCCGCGACGTGATGGACTGGCGCGAACTCGACATCGCCTACGCGCTCGCGAAGGACAACGGCAACCCGTTCCGCTTCCACGTCCTCGTGTGGGGCCGCCAGCAGCCGCTCTGGATGGCCAGCCTCCCGCCGGAGGAGCAACTCGACGAACTGGAGGAGTGGTTCCGGGCCGTGGCCGACCGCTATCCAGACATCGACTTCCTCGAAGTCGTCAACGAGCCGCTCAACGACCCGCCGACCAACCAGCCCGATGACCCGGGCAGTGGCAACTACTTCAACGCGCTCGGCGGGGCCGGCGACACGGGGTGGGACTGGGTCCTCACGGCCTTCCAGATGGCCCGCGACATCTTCCCGCCGGACACGAAGCTGATGATTAACGACTTCAACATCCTCAGCAGCACGTCCAACGCGAACCGCTACCTGGGCATCGTGCGCCTCCTTCAGCAGCGCGGCCTCATCGATGCCATTGGTGTGCAGGGCCACGCCTTCTCGACGTTCCAGGGCTCGCCGATCACCCAGGTACTCGACCTGCTCGCCGACACCGACCTCCCGCTTCAGGTCACCGAGTTCGACGTGGACGGCAACCCGAACGGCACGGCGGCGCAGTCGGACGCGGCGCAGCTGGCCACCATGCAGCGCGTGTTCCCGCTGATTTGGGAGCACCCCGCCGTGGAAGGCGTGACGCTCTGGGGCTGGCGCGTCGGCCACTGGCGCACCGACCTGGACGCCTTCCTGATCCGTCCCAGCGGCGAGGAGCGCCCCGCGCTTATGTGGATGCGGGAGTACCTCCAAACCATCGCCCCCGCCAACGAGCCGGGGCAGCCCGTCGAGGTCGTCCGGCTTGCTAGCTACCCGAACCCATTCCAGCGACAAGCAGAGATTGCCTACGAGCTGGCGACGCCGACGGACGCCTCGGTGGTGGTCTACGACCTGCTGGGCCGCGCCGTCTGGACGCTCGCTGCAGGGCCGCACGCTGCGGGCGCGCACACCGTCTCGCTCTCCGCCGATGGCCTGGCGAGCGGCGTCTACGTCGTGCGCCTCCAGGCAGGCTCCGAGGCGCAGACGCTCCGGGTCACCGTCCTGCGCGAGTAGGCGGCAGTCTGGGTCGCGTCCAACTTAGATCGAGCCCCGTCGCCCTGCTTCCCTGCCTTCGCTCATCACTGCACGGTGAACGAGCGGGTCGCCACGCCGTCCTCCGTGACGAGGCGCGCCACGTAGACGCCGCTCGGGAACCCGCGGACGGATACGGGAAGCACCTGCGTGCCGGTCGTGGCCGAGAGCGGCGCGCGTAGGACGGTGCGCCCGAGCACGTCGAGCACGTCGAGGCGGGCGTGCACAGGACGGTCAAGGGTCACGCGAAGGGTCACGGCGTCGCGCGCAGGGTTGGGGGCGACGGCAAGGGCGAGGTCCGGAGCGTCGGGCAGCGGCTCGGAGGCGGTAGCGCGGCGCGGCAGGGTGACGGCCTGCACCGAGCGGCTGCCGCCCGGCCCGAACCAGTTGCCATACTCGATCACGTAGAGCACGCCGTCCCCCATCGCGGCATCGACAGGGTGGTCGAAGCCGGACGCGACGAGCGTCGCCGACAGCGTGTAGCCGCCGGGGCCCGCTTCCAGGTCGAGCGCGAGCAGGTCGTTGCCCCCGCCCCCCATCCGGTCGAGGAGGGAGTCGCCCGGGCCGTTGAAGCTCAGCACGAAGGCGCTGCCGGTGAGCGGGGCCGCGAGCGCCGAGTCGGCGTCGAAGACGAGCCCGAGCGGGGAGCGGTGCGCCGTGAACGTGCCCGCGGCCGTGCCGGTATCACTCGCGTCGAGCAGGGCCCCGGTGACGGGGTCGCGGTAGCGGTCGGCGTCGGGGCCCACGTTCGGAATCGGCTCGGTGAAGGCGACGCCGTCGGGCGGGGCCGGGAAGGTTGGGTCGTCGCTGAAATACCAGCCCGTGTCGGCCTCGTTGTCGAGGTTGCGCGCGGGAGACACGAACGGGTCAGCGGCCGGGTCGTAGCCCGGAAACTGCATCGGTGTCGTGCTCGTGCCG
The DNA here is from genome assembly GCA_039027055.1 of Bacteroidota bacterium. Taxonomy (GTDB): domain Bacteria; phylum Bacteroidota; class Rhodothermia; order Rhodothermales; family Rubricoccaceae; genus JBCBEX01. The sequence continues at coordinate 2,630 of JBCCLD010000124.1, read as the reverse complement.
ATGCGCCAGGGGAAGCCATAGTGGCGGCCTTCGCGCAGCCAGTTAAGCTCCTCGCTGTCGTCGCGGTCGCCTGCGTTCTCAGGGCCGAACAGGTCTCCGTTGGGGGCGAAAGCGAGGTCGGCTGTGTTGCGGATGCCTTCGGCAAAGAGGTAGCCGTCTGCCCGCAGCGCTTCGCGGTCGTTGGGGAGGACGAGGTCACGCGCGGCGGCAGGAATCTGGAGCAGGATCGCCGTGAGGCCTTCCTCGCGGACGCCGCCGTACATCTCGCCATGGTCGGTGCGCGCGCCCGAGTTGACGATGAGCGTGCTGCCGTCGGGCGTGACGGCGACGGCGTTGGCGCGATGGTCAAACCAGGTGCGGCTCAGCCGATACGGCTCCGAGGTTGCCACCGTCGCCCAGCGCCAGGACGTCCCGACCGGGGTGCCTCGGCGGACGACCAAGCGGGTTCGGTCGTCGCCAGCCTCCGCGTTGCCGACGAGGTAGAACGACCCGTCCGGCCCGAACGCCATCCCCACAGCGCGGGGCGTACCGTGCGCGTTGTGGGTCAGCACGGGGACGAGATCGAACGTCTCGCCGGCCTGCGCGTCGAGCCGATAGATGGTGCTCGTCGTGGCACCGGTACCGCCGGGATTGCTGGTCGCGAGTACGTAGAGCGCACCATCGGCGGGGTTGCGCGCGATGCGGATCGGGTGCTCGTCGTTGGTCTGCGGGACCGCGGCGGCTTCGCGCACGCTCACGCCGTCAAGGTCGGGGCGCGGCTGCGCTATGGCGAGCAGGGGAGCGGCGAGCAGCGAGGCGGCGAGAAGGCCAAGGAGGGCATGCCCAGCGAGACGCATGGCGAAGGTCAAGGCTATGTGGGAGGACGGGGCAGGATACGCTCAGGCGTCAGGGAAAGACGGCGCGACGAGCCCGTAGAGCTGCGTGAAGCGGGCGTAGGCCTCGTCCGATCGGTCGTCCGAGGGCTCGGTTGGTGCGCCCAGGGCTACCGTTTCGCGCGCGGCGGCCTCGGCGTCGGGCCAGGCTCCGACGCCCACCGCGGCGAGGAGCCCCGCGCCGAAGGCGGCGGCCTCGGGCGTCTGCACGGGCGAGAGCGGCACGCCGAGCGTGTCGGCGAGGATCTGCCGCCAGAGCGGACTCACGGCCCCGCCGCCCGCCACGCGAAGCTGCGTCGGGGCCTCGACGCCGGAGCGGCGCAGCAGCTCCAGGTTGTCGCGCAGGCCAAAGGCCACGCCTTCGAGGACGGCCCGCGTGGCGTGGCCGCGCCCGTGGCGCAGCGTGAGGCCCACGAAGGCCCCTTGCGCCCGCGGGTTGGCGTGCGGCGTCCGCTCCCCGGCGAGGTACGGCAGGAACGTCAGCCCTTCCGCGCCCGCAGGCACGGAGGCCGCCTCGCGTATCAGCGCGTCGAAGTCGAGGCTCGGGGCGAAAGTGTCGCGGTACCACCGCAGCGACCCGGCTGCCGAGAGCATGACGCCCATCAGGTGCCACCGGCCTGGCACGGCATGCGGGAAGGCGTGCGCGGCCCCGCGCGGCGCGGTGAACGGGTTCGAGGTGGGGGCGAAGACGACGCCGGAGGTGCCCAGCGAGAGCGCCCACACGCCCGGAGCGACGGCACCGACCCCCACGGCCTGCGCCGCCTGATCCCCACCGCCGCCGAAGACCGGGGTTCCTGCGGCGAGGCCCGTGGCGTGCGCCGCGGCTGCGGAGACACGGCCCGTCGCCTCCGTGCCCTCGTGCGTGGGCGGCAGCCACACACTCGGGAGGTCGAGCGCGTCGAGCACCGCCGCAGACCAGTCGCGCGCCGCGAGGTCGAGGAGGAGCGTGCCCCCCGCGCCCGCTTTGTCGGTCGCCAGCGTGCCGGTCAGGCGGTAGCGGACGTAGTCCTTGGGCAGCAGCACGTGCGCCACTCGCGCGTAGACCTCCGGCTCGTGCTCGCGGACCCAGAGCAGCTTCGGCGCGGTGAAGCCCGCGAAGGCGTCGTTGCCTGTCTCGGCGACGAGCGCGTCGAGGCCGCCCAGGCGCTCGCGGATCGTCGTGCACTGCGCCTGCGCGCGGCCGTCGTTCCACAGCAGCGCCGGGCGCAAGACGGCACCCTGGGCGTCGAGCAGCACCAGCCCGTGCATCTGCCCGGTCAGGCCCACGGCCTCCACGTCGGACGGAGCAGCATCCGCTTCCGAGAGGGCGCTGCGGATGCTCTGCGCCGTGGCCGCCCACCACTCCACCGGGTCTTGCTCGCTCCAGAGCGGCTGCGGCGTCGAGAGCGTGTGCGGGGTCGCCCCGACGGAGACGACGCGGCCCGCGTGGTCGAGCAGCAGGGCTTTCGTGGCGGTGGTGGACGTGTCGATGCCGAGAAAAAGGGCCATGAGGGGGGCGTGTGGAAGCGGGGAGGACGGCCAACAACAAGAGGCTCTAACAAAACCGCTGGTGGGCTGCGAGCGGCTGCACGCCACGCGCGGGGCGTTGCGCTGTATCGGCGTCCCGCAGCGGGGACGCCCGCTTCGCGCGCCTTGCGAAGCGCGGCGTTCGCTCGCTCTCGCCAGGCACGCCAGGTTTTGTTAGGGCGTGTGGACAATAAGGGGGTCAGGCGGTCACGAGACACCGTTTGCGGGCTCGCAAGGCGTGTGAGGAGCGCG
>JBCCLD010000123.1:0-11680 GCA_039027055.1 Bacteroidota bacterium | reverse complement strand
CCTCTCCGAGCAGGGCATCCCCACGCCGAACCTCTTCACGGGCGGCCACGACTTCCACAGCGTCTTCGAGTGGAACACCGTCCAGAACCTCGAACAGACGCTCGGCTACGTGAAGGCCCTCGTCCGCTACTGGGGCGCACACGGCGCGGTCTAGCTGCGCTAGGGATTGACCTGCCCGATCGCCCGCGAGGTGTCCGCGCCGAGGGTGACGTCGTCGGCCATCGCCTCGGCAACGTGGTTGAACGCCGAGACGCCCACCACCGTGGCGAGGCCTACCAACACAACCGTGAGCACGAGGAGCAGCAACTGTTTCTGACCCATGACGAAGGGAGTGGGGGCGTGAATGGACGCAGGCTTCGCCTGCAGTATCGCCCCGAGGCCCAGCGTCTTTAGCGGAAGGCGTGCGAATCCGGCAGGCCGAATCGAACGCGCGGCCCGGCTCGCCGTACACACCGCGCCGCTTCACCAGACTGCCCACGACGATGCCGCTCAACCGCAAGCAGAATCGCCTGTTCGTCCTCGCTTTCCTCGTAGTCGCCTTCGCGATGGCGCTCTTCGCCACGGTCTCGATCTACCAGGGCTGGAACGACGAGGAATTCCAGCGCCACGTCCAGGAGGCTGAGAAGACCAACGAGCCGCCGAAGATGTTTTAGCGTCAGTTTTTCGGTGATTCAGTAGGCCAGTGGATCAGACTTGCCTACTCCAGAGCGTGGCAGTCGTTTAGGACGAAGTAGCCGTCCCGAAGCCTAGCTCAAAGCACTGCAGCTGACGACGTGCGTCCCTTACACGCGAGCGCCCGGCCTCTGTGATGGAAGCCGGGCGCTGTGGTTTTTGGCCACGCTGAGAGGCGCCAGCGATAAGCCAGCAGCCCTGCGCGGACAGCCCTACCGTGCCATCAGCCGCTCGATGCGGTCCTGCGTGGGCGGGTGCGTGGCGAAGAGGTTGCGGAGGCCGCCCATGCGCCCTGCGAGCGGGTTGACGATGAACATGTGCGCCGTGCTCGGATTGGCGTCCGTGGGGATGGCCGCCGCACCGCGCTCCAGCTTGGCGAGCGCCCCGGCGAGGCCGTTGGGCGTGCCTGCGATGTCGGCCCCGGTGGCGTCGGCGGCGAACTCCCGGGCGCGCGAGATGGCCATCTGGATCAGCATCGCCGCGATGGGCGCGAGGATGAGCATGAGCAGGGCCTGCAGCCCGCCCCCGCCGTTGCTGTCGCGGCCCACCGGGATGAAGATGGCGAAGCGCGCCAGCAGCGTGATCGCCGAGGCGACCGTAGCGGCGACCGTCGACGTGAGGATGTCGCGGTTCTTGATGTGCGCGAGTTCGTGCGCGATCACGCCTTCGAGCTCCTCTTTGGTGAGCATCCGCACGATGCCGTTCGTCACGGCGACGGCGGCGTTGGCCGGGTTGCGGCCCGTAGCGAAGGCGTTGGGCTGGTCGCTGGGCGTGACGTAGACCTTCGGCATGGGAAGGTCGGCGCGCTGACGCAGCCGGTCCACCATGTCGACGAGCTCGGGCGCCTCGTCGCGCGTGACCTCGCGGCCCTTGTACATCTTCAGCACGATCTTGTCGGAGAACCAGTAGCTGAAGAAGTTCATCCCGACGGCGAAGATGAACGCGATGATGAGGCCTTGGCTGCCGCCGAGGGCCTGCCCGATGAGGGCGAAGAGGGTGATGAGCGCGGCCATCAGGGCCGCGGTGCGAAACGCGTTGGTGGTCATGGCCAGCCTGCCGTTCTGGCAGCGGTTGGTGGAAATGACTTGACGCGTCGGTATACGCCAAACCCCATGCCCGGGTGCAGTCGTGGCAGCACCATCCCTCCGGCTTCACGTGGCCTGCACAGAACGAGACGGGGAGGCGGAGAACCGGCGAGACGAGGAGCGCGCTGTCTTGAGGCGCGTGCCAACGGGGCATCGCCTTGCATACTGAGGCGACCGCGTGATCTCGTGGGCCCCCGCGTTTGTGGGGGGCAACGCAATGGAAGAAGGGGTTCAACCTACCAGACCCTACTTCTCCTACAAACCACAGCGAGCATCGCGAGCGTGTCACGAGGGAGCCTAGCGACCGAACCACGGACCATCGGCAATGCAACCGCCATCCGACAAGCCGAAGGCCGTCCCTACGGCACCATCCTGATATCGACGCTCGCCGCCTGCGCAGGATCGAGACCGAGCGCTTCGGCGGCACGGCGCGAGAGCTCCATCACAAACTGCCCGCTCACGGGGCCACGGTCGGCGATCCGCACGAACACGCTGCGCTGGAGCGCGGGGTTGGTGACGAGCACCACGCTGCCAAAGGGCAAGTCGCGATGGCTCCCCAGGAGCGCATCGGGGTCGTAGGCGACGCCGCTCGCCATCGCCCGCCCCGCAAGACCATCTGGGTAGACGAGCACCTGGCCGGTCTCGAAGGGCGGCGGGAGCGCAGCCTGGACGGTGCGGTGATACTGCATCGTACCCACCTCCTCCGGCAGGATCAGTAGCTGGCCTGCCACGAGTGGGGCCGTCGTCAGGCCCGGGTTGGCGTTCACAAGCACCTGCGTGCTGATCTGGTACCGCGACGCCACGGCGTAGAGCGTCTCGCCGCGCCGCACGAGGTGCGCCTCATCGGCGGGTACGGTGGTGTCGGTCATCACGAACGGCGGTGGAGCCGTGGCAAGCTGGACGGCCTCCGCAGGCTGGAGCGTCCGCGGCGGCGGAAGCGGCACGGCGGGTGCCGGCGGCGGCTCACTCGGCGGCGCGGTTTCAGACGGAGCGCCGTCCTCGGGGTCGTCAGCCAGGTAGGCGTCGGACAGACCGCCGGGCAGCGTAGCGCCTGGCACCGGCGGAGGTCCGGTGACCGGTGAAGGCGTAGTGACAGGCGGCCCTGATGGCCGGACGGGCTCCGCATCGAGGTCGGTAGGCTCCGGGGAGGCAGGCACGCCACCGCCCGCTCCGTCTGCGACCGCTTCGTCAGGGGCCCCCGGATCCGTCTCCTGCGGCTCGTCGACTCCACCTGGTCCGGTCTCGTCCTCGGGAGTCACGTCAGGCGCGGGGGACACGCTGACCGGGGGGGGCGGGTTGGACGGTGCGGCCTGGACAGGGACCGCCTCGGCGACGAGCGCAGCCGGGCGCACCACCATGCGCTGCCCCACGCTCAGCTGGGTGCTGTTGAGGCCGTTCCAGCCCATCAGTTCGTCCACGGAGGTGTCGTACCACACCGAGAGGCGGTAGAGCGTCTCGCCGGCGCGGATGGTGTGCACGAGCGTCCCTGTGTCGTCGAGGACAGCCGGCACGGGGGGCGTCGCCGCCAGTGGGGACGGTGGTGGCTCAGCAGGCGGCGGAGGGGCGGTGCTCGGGATCTGGAGCGTCTGTCCGACCTGGATGCGGTTGCTGAGCAGGTTGTTGGTCTGCCGGAGGTCGAAGACCGAGGTGCCGTAGCGCTGGGCGATGCTGAAGAGCGTGTCGCCGCGCTCCACGACGTGCTCGGTGGCGGTCTGGGCGAGCGTGGGCGGTGCCGCAACGAAGAGCAGCAGGCCGCAGAGCAGGAGGAGGCGTGTCATAGTCGGAGCGACGGGGCTGGGGCGCACGGTCGTGCTGGTCGTCAGTCGTCCTCGTCGTCAGTCGTCGAAGCCGAGGCCTTCAGCTTCGAGGAGGGCGCTCTGGAGTTCGGCGCGGGCGTGCTGGTCGCCGAGGCGCTGCGCGGTGCGGATGCCCGCCTGGTAGGTGGCGACGGCGGCGTCAGTGCGCGCGAGGTCTTCGTAGAGCTTGCCGAGGTGGTAGTAGGTGCCGACGTAGTTCGGGTGGTCGGCCACGAGGCCCTCGAAGAGCGCGAGCGCGTCGTCCGTCTGGTCGCGCTTGCGGTACTCCGTGGCGAGGGCGTAGCGAGTGAACGGGTCCTCAGGGTCGTCCTTGTAGTAGTCGAGGAGCGTCTGGATTCGGTCCATGCGCGCGTGGGAAACGCGGAGAAACGGTGGGGATACGAAGATACGCCGACCGTAACGCGGGGTCACAGAAGCAAGGGACCCCTCCAGGGCGACCGCACGCTAAAAATCTGGACGCGTCTCGCAGTCGGCACCTGCGAACGCAGACCGTATTGGCAGGTCGCCCTCGGGGACAGAGGGCTGTGGGTGCGTTAAAAATTAGCGTGCGGTCGCCCTGCTCACGTCACCAGCTTCCGCCCGCGCCGCCGCCACCGAACCCACCGCCACCGAACCCACCGCCACCGAACCCACCGCCACCGAACCCACCGCCACCGAACCCACCGAAGCCACCGCCGCCGAACCCGCCGCCACCGTAGCCCGACCCACCAAAGCCACCGGGCAGGACGACCACGCCCGGACCGGAACGCCGGCGGCGACGCCCGCCCGAGGACCCGCCGCCGCCAGGGCCTCTGAGCAAACCGCTGATGACGAAGTAGGCGAGGAGGATCCCGAGGTAGATCAGCGCCACGTTCACGCCTTCGCCCTCGGGGGCCTCGGGAACCGGCTCATACTCGCCTGCGGCTGCCGCCTGGATGGCATCGACCGCGCGCTGGAGACCGGCGTAGAAGTCGCCTTGGCGGAACGCGGGCACGATGACGTTGCGCACGATGCGCCCCGCGAGCGCGTCCGGGACGGCCCCCTCCAGCCCGAAGCCCGTCGCGATGTAGACCTGCCGCGTGTCGCTGACCACCAGCAGCACCGCGCCGTTGTCCACGTCGCCGCGCCCGACGCCCCACGTCTGCCCGAGTTCGGTGGCATACCTCCCCGGGTCGGCCCCGCCAATGTCGCGCAGCGTCACCACGACGATCTGGGTGGACGTTTCGCGCTCGTAGGCGAGGAGGTCTTGCCGAAGCGCCTGCGCCTCGCTGGGCGCGAGCAACCCGGCACGGTCCACCACGAGGTCTTGCACCGGCGGGATCACGTCGAGCACCTGGCTCCACGCTACCGTTGGCAAGAGGATCAACAACCAGAGGAGTCGAACGCGCACGAAGCTGGAAATGAGCAGGAGCCTCGGAGAGCACCCCCTACGAAGGACAAAGGACGCCCCAAGGCCAAGGGACCACGGACGCAGGAGTCGCAGCCGGAGCCGCGTCAGTCGAAGTTCACCGTCGGCGCGTTCTCTGCGCCGGCGTCGGCCTCAAATTGGGCACGCCGGTCGAAGCCAAAGATGCCCGCGATGATCGCCGTCGGCATGCGGCGGACCTGCTGGTTGTAGTCGGTGACGACCCCGTTGTAGCGCTGGCGGGCGACCGAGATGCGGTTCTCGGTGCCTTCGAGCTGCACCTGGAGGTCGCGGAACGCCTCCGTGGCGCCAAGCTCCGGGTAGTCCTCGCGGACAGCGTTGATGAGCGCGCCCGTGGCGGCCCCGAGCTGCTGCTGCGCGTTGAGGTACTGCTCGACGGCCTGCGGGTTGTTGAGGTCCTCGGCGGTGAGGTTCACGTTCACGGCGCGCGTGCGGGCCTCGGTGACCTGCGTGAGCGTCTCCTGCTCGAAGTCGGCCGCGCCCTCGACCGTCGCGACGAGGTTGGGGATGAGGTCGGCGCGGCGCTGGTACTGGCTCTCGACGTTGCCCCAGGCCTCGTTGACGGATTCGTCGGCGGCGGTGAGGGCATTGTAGGCTCCGCACCCGGCACAGCCGCCGAAGCCGAGGACGAGGAGGATCACGAGAAGGACGATGGCTCCGGTGCTACGCATGGGCTTGGGGAGTGGGGCTACAGGGGCTAACGAGCGCGTCGATGGACGACGGGACGACCGGCAGCAAGCGCCGACCGCAGGTGGCACGGTGCAATCTACGGAGCCACCCGGCTTCGGATGCGAGATCCATCGGCAAGGCGGCTCGTGGCGACTGGCGTTGGCTCTCCGCTGTAGCACGCTCGTAACCTCCACCACGTCTTCGGAACTCTAACCTAACGCTCTATACCGACTCCCACCTACCCGGGTACGCCTACGTTTCATCTGACCCGCTCTCCTAGTCTCCTGCGTCCCAGAGCGACCCAGTCGGCGTCCGCGGAGGCCTCACCGTCGTTCTCTTCTACTCTCCCCTCTTCTTCTCGGGTAGGGCCGCGCGGGTCCGCACCTGCGCTTGAATTCGCGACCCTCCCGCACACTCCCTACCAAAACCATGTATCTCATTGCGGGTGCGTCCCGTAGATTCGCCACAACGCCCGCTCTGAGCGGCTTCATTTTCGTTCCTCGCTGCGCTTCCGTGGACTTCATCACTCCGCTCCTCTTCGTGCTGGTTGGCCTCGCGCTGATCACGGCCGAGGTCTACTTCATTCCCGGTCTCAACGTGGTCGGCGTGGCAGGCGTGCTGAGCCTGATGCTGGGCGTGGGCTATGCGTTTGTGACGAGCGGCCTGGTCGGGGGCGCGGTCACGCTCGGGGGCGCGGTCGTGCTCAGTGGCTTGCTCGGGGTAGCCCTCGTGCGATCCGGTGCCTGGAACCGGTTCATCTTGCAGTCTGACCTCGGGACCTCGTCGTCGGAGCGTCTGCTGGAGGAGGAGACGCGCGCACGCTACCTTGGACGCTCAGGGACTGCGGTCTCGCCGCTGCGCCCGACGGGCGTCGCCGAGATCGACGGCGAGCGCGTGGAGGTCCAGACCGAGGGCGAGTTTATCGCGGCCGGCTCGCGCATCCGCATCGTGGCGATGGACCGCCGCCGCTACTTCGCCCGCCTCGACAAGGGCGAGGCGTGACACGGCAGACCGGAGAGCGCCGAGGAAGACGCTGGGCGCGATGGACCCTGGCGGTGGTATTCGTGGGGGCAGGCGTGATGCACTTCGTGGCCCCGGCGCCCTACGTACGTCTCGTCCCGTCCTACCTTCCTGGTGCGCTCCTGCTCGTCTACGCGAGCGGCGCCGCCGAGGTGCTGGGCGGCCTTGGCGTGCTCCCGCGCGCGACGCGGCGCTGGGCGGGCCTCGGCCTCGTCGCGCTGCTCGTGGTGTTCCTGCTCGTCCACGTTCCCATGGCGCTGAACCCGGCGGACTACGCCGACCTCGGGCTGCCCGCGTGGGTCTGGTGGGCCCGCCTGCCGGCACAAGGCCTCCTCATCGCATGGGTGTGGGGGGCGACGCAGCCCCGCCGCTAGACCGTCCCAATCGGACGCCCGAATCCACGCGCGCCGCACGGTAGGATCAAGCCCCCCCGCGTATCTTCTGCGCTGAAAAACACCTCCACCCTTCACCTGCATTGCCATGACGCCCATTCTCGCCCAAGCCGCGCCCGGCTTTGACCCGAGCTTCCTCATCATGATGGGGCTGATCTTCGTGGTCTTCTACTTCTTCATCATCCGCCCGCAGCGCAGCCGCGAGAAGCAGCACCAGGCGATGATCGACGCGCTCCAGAAGGGCGACCGCGTCACCACCATCGGCGGCATCCATGGCAAGGTCCACAGCCTCGACGACGGCACGGTGCTCGTGGAGGTCGACGGCAACACGACCAAGCTGCGCTTCGACCGCAAAGCCATCGCCGCCGTGCAAGGCAAGGAGTAGGTTCGGTAGCATCGCATGACGATCCTGTGCCTAAACGGGTGGGGTGGCAAGCTCCACGAGGCACTCCAGTCTTATCTCTCGGATCTCCGTCCGGACGTACTCTGCCTTCAGGAAGTCGTCCACAGCCCCCGCGCGGAGAAGGCATGGTTGACCTACCGAGACGGCGACCACATTCTGCCTCAGCGCGCCAACTTCTTCCAGGACATCTGCGCGGCGCTGCCGAACCACGCCGCCACGTTCTGCCCAGCGGCCCAGGGTGTCCTGTGGGACGGCGACGTGGCCATTCCGTCCCAATGGGGCCTAGCCACCTTCGTGCACGAAGCCACGCCGGTCATCGCTCAGGTCCAGGGCTTCGTGCACAAACGCTTTTCGCCCTTCAGCTACGGGCGCCACCCGCGGTCACGGTGTGCCCATGCGGTTCGGGTCTTCGACTACCCGCAGAGCAGGACGGTGAGCATCACCCACATGCACGGCCTGCGCGACCTCCAGGGCAAAGCCGACACGCCCGAGCGTGCAGCGCAGGCCCATAGACTACTCGGCCTCGCCAACGCGGTGGCTGACGCCGACGACCTTGCGGTGATCTGCGGCGACTTCAACGTGGAGCCCGATAGCGAGACGCTGCGCCTCCTCGCCCAGGCTGGGTTTACCGACCTGGTCACCCGCGGGGGATTCGCTGGGACACGCACCTCACACTACAAGAAGCCGGGCCGGTTTGCCGACTACATGCTGGTCAACGACGTCAGCGCTGTCGTCGAGTTCGATGTCGTCTCGACGCCTGAAGTCTCCGACCATCGCCCGCTCCTCCTACGTTTGTAGGGCCCGCTCACCTCGTCGAGCCGAAGCGGACAGGCCTTGCTGGTGACAGGCCTTGCTGGTGACAGGCCTTGCTAGTGCTCCTGCGTGTCCTCGTCGCCCACCATCACGGCGGTGCCCGCCTCCTCGGCTTGGCGGAAGAACTCCAGCGCGACGCGCGCGGCCTTCTGCTCGGCTTTTTTCTTCGAGCGCGCCGTGCCTCGCCCGTAGGCGTTCTCGCCCACGTGCACTTCTACGGTGAAGCGGCGGTCGTGGCTCGGGCCTTCCTCGTGAACGACCGAGTACGACGGCTGTGGCCACGCACGAGCCTGGGCGTATTCGAGGAGCAAGCTCTTGTAGTTGCTGCGCGTCGCGGCGAGGTCGTCCAGGTCGACGCGCTCGTCGAGGAGGTCCAGGACGAACGTGCGGGCAGCCTCGATGCCCTGGTCGCGGTAGAGCGCGCCGAGGATCGCCTCGAAGGCATCGGCGAGGATGGTCGCGTTGTGGCGGCCGTCGGTGGACGCCATGTTGTCGCTCATGAGGATGAGCGCCCCCAGGTCGATGGCCTCAGCATAGGCCGCGAGGGCCTGGCCGTTGACGAGCTTGGCGCGCATGCGCGTCAGGAAGCCCTCGTCCCGGTCGGGGAACTCGTCGTAGAGCCGCTCGGCGACGATCATGCCGAGGACGGCGTCGCCGAGGAACTCGAGACGCTCGTTGGAGAGCAGATGGCTGTCGGGCTGGCCGCGCAGCACGGAGCGGTGGCGCAGCGCTCGCTCGTAGAGCGCGAGGTCACCGACCGGCATACCGAAGAGCGCTTCGAGGTCGCCCCGGGCCACGCCAGCCGGGCTGGCCTTGGGGGGGCGGCGCAGGAAGCGAAATACGCGCCCGAGCAGCCCGGCAGTGGCCGCAGCGCGTGAAGGGGAACCGTTGCTGGTGACCGTGGTCGCCATCCTGAAGAGCAAACAAGACGCACCCACATCGAGACGAGCAGGCGCGCCGGGGACACGAAAGCGGGAGCTGCGAGGCCGAGGGGCGCGGCGATGCGGGTGGGGGTGAGCCCCTAATCTCCTAGTTTTCCCCCAAGGCTGCAAGCCCTTTTCTGGACAGCTGGACGGGCTGCGGCCTTTTGGAGGTGGTTCGGTCGCTTCGCTCCCTCGTAGGACGGCAGCTTCGCCGCCTGTAGTCGGTGGGACGCCCGCGCTGCTCGCTGTGGTTTGTTGTGTGTTGCGTAGAAGCAAACCGACGTGCTCAGCGCGCCCAAACGCACTCGCCTTGGTCTCTCCTAGTCGCCAGTCGCTATTCACCAGTCGCCTTCCACCCCCGATCTTCCCTACACTTCGGCATCCTCTCGTCCCGACCCTTTCCCCCATGCGACTCACCTTCTGGGGCGCGGCCCGCACCGTCACCGGCTCGCAGCACCTCGTCGAAACCGCCAGCGGCCACCGCCTCCTCCTCGACTGCGGGCTCTACCAGGGCCGCCGCTCCGAGGCCAACCGCATCAACCGCACCTTCGGCTTCGACGCCGCCTCGCTCGACGCCGTGCTGCTCTCGCACGCGCACATCGACCACGCGGGGCTGTTGCCGAAGCTCTACCGCGAGGGCTTCCGCGGACGCATCTACGCCACGCACGCCACGCGCGACCTCTGCGCGCTCATGCTCCGCGACAGCGCCTACATCCAGGGCAAGGATGCCGAGTTCTACAACCGCAAGCTCCGCAAGCGCGGCCAACCTCAGGTCGAACCCCTCTACGAGATGGAGGACGCCGAGGACGTGATGAACCTCTTCGTCGGCGTCGGCTACCGGCAGTCGTTCTCGCCCCTGGCACATATCGGTGAGGGGGGCGTCTCGGTCGAGTACCGCGACGCGGGCCACATCCTCGGCTCGGCGTCGATGGTGCTCTCGGTCACGGAGGACGGCACCACGAAGCGCGTCGGCTTCACGGGCGACCTCGGCATGCCCGACCGCCCCATCCTCCGCGATCCGCAGCCGATGGCCGACTGCGACGTGCTCATCGCCGAGTCGACCTATGGCGGGCGCACGCACGAGCCCGCCGACCAGGCCAAGGACCGCCTCCGCGAGATCATCAGCGCGACGGCGGCGCGCGGGGGCAAGGTCATCATCCCGGCCTTCGCCGTCGGGCGCACGCAGACGCTCGTCTACTACCTCGACCAGCTCGCGACCGAGGGCGCGCTCCCCGACCTCCCCGTCTTCGTCGACAGCCCGCTCGCGGTCAACGTCACGGGCGTCTTCCAAAGCCACCCTGAGTGCTACGACCGCGAGTTGCTCGACTACATGCTCGCCGACCCCAACCCGTTCGGCTTCAAGCGTCTCGAATACGTCCGCGAGGCCGAGCGCTCGAAGCAGCTCAACCAGATGAGCATGCCGTTCGTGGTCATCTCAGCGAGCGGCATGGCCGAGGCCGGGCGCATCCTCCACCACCTCCGCAACCACATCGAGAACCCGAAGAACACGGTGCTGATCGTGGGCTACCAGGCCGAGCACACGCTCGGGCGGCGCATCGTCGAGCAGCGCCGCGAGGTCAAGATCTTCGGCCAGCCGCACCAGCTCCGCGCGGGCGTGGAGGTGCTCAACTTCTTCAGCGCCCACGCCGACGAGCCGACGCTCGTGGACTTCGTGGGGACGCAGGACCGCGACCGCCTCCAGCGCATCTTCCTCGTCCACGGCGACCTCGAACGCCAGCAAGCCATGGCGCACGCGCTCAACGAAGACGGCTGGGACGACGTTGTCATCCCCGAGCGCGGCGAGTCGTTCGACGTGTAGCGATGGACGCTGGCGAGATCGAGCACGTCCGCTGCAGGGTAGAGATCGACGAGGACAGGCTCGCGGCGCTTTTTCAGTCTGGCTCGTTCGGGCGGGGCGGGGCGCTGCGGATCTCGTTCGACACCGTCCGCTTCGAGGAGGAGTTCTTCGCCCTACCCGTCCTGCGCATGTGGACGCACGCTACCACCGAACTGGTACAAGGTGCCGACGCCGTTGCCTTCGAGACCTACGGCTCTGGAACGTTGCACCTCCAGCGCACCGGTGCGCGCGTCTCCGTCCATCGCGACCGGCCATTTCAGGGCCGCCCCGAGATCGGGACCGGCGCGTTGGTCATCACGACTGGACAACTCGTAGCGGCTTTGCTGGGCGCGCACCGCGCGTTGGCACGCCAGGTCTACCAGGTCATCCCGGCACCTGTCCGCGAAGGCCACGCTGCATGGCGTACGACCCAGGAGGACCGTGCGTGCCTCAAACAGGCGTGGCACGACATGCAACGCTGACCGCAGGTGTCCGAGCCGCTACTAGTGCATGAACAACCGGTCTTTTGCGCTATCGCTGCTCGGGCATGGAAGCCGCAAACGCAGTTCCCCTCCTGGATAGGAGGGGACAGGGGTGGTTGACCAACCTGGCAACCCCGTCACGTCCAGAGGTGATCGCGCAGT
>JBCCLD010000122.1:0-11701 GCA_039027055.1 Bacteroidota bacterium | reverse complement strand
TTAATTGATCTTAGTTGGTCTGCCGCATCGGCGCTTGCAATTACTTTGTCGCCAGAAGCAATTGGCCCAAAATAAATCTGCGGTAGCTCATTCCCATACGGTCGATCAGGAAGACGATGTTTCCACTGTGTGTCACGAAGATTAAGCATTCCATCAAGCAAAGTGCGGTCGGATTGAAACTGTCTATTTCGGTACTCTATCCCTGATTTGTGAACCTTGCCGAGCTCGTAATAGACGACATGATCAGAGACTACAACGTCACCAAAATTTTGTTCTTCACGATTCAAACCCCCAGCAATGCCGTTTATGAGAACAAATCTTGGGCTCCATTCGCGGATCAAATCGGCAGCTGAATTTGCGGCATCTAGATTTCCCATTGAGTGCATCAATGTGACGACGATTCGGTATGAACCTCCAAGTGCAGTTGGTATAATAGCGGTATAATAGGTTCGCAAGTCGGTATTGTTTGTTGCCCGTTTTAGCTCAGGAAAGTATCGTTTAATTGCTGTAAATTCCTTTTCCAACGCAACTATGATCGCGAAATCAACTGACTTTTCGCCAACCTGTCGAGCGAGATCAGTAGCCTGATTCACGTTCAGAACACTAACTTCTTTGTTAAGTCGTTCCAAAACCCATTGCTCGTGTTGACGCTTTATTGAGACTAGCCAATCAACGGGGTACTCGTCTGGAATTTGGTCAACCAGGCTGTGATGCGTGGGGCACAGCAGCAAGAGGTTCTCTTCGCCATTGCGTTCGTCTTCCGGTTGGTGCTCGTCGTAGCGAGGGCCGCCGGGTGACGCCGCCCGAATGTGGCACATCTCCGCAAGCATCGCGCCCGTATTGGTATCTACGAGCCGTGTCCTACAACCGGGAAATGCGCACCGGCCACCGGATAAAGCGAAGAGCTTCTTTACAGTTTTCTGCGATGGTGGTGTCCGTTTCGCCATTTGCTTTGCGGGATAACATCTTGCTATGCCGAGCGCATTCGGCAGGACGCGCACAGGGGTTATGTTCAAAGGTGGAAGGGTGTCCAGAGGGCACCGCCGTCTCTAGCGCCTAGACGCTCCATGACGGCCCAGGGGTTATCGGTCTATTCTCGATAATACGTGTCACCGTGTCTGGTCAACAGCCGAAACTCCTTCAGCAAGTTTGCCTCGTCTGCCGCACCCGCCATCTCAGCCGCTGGCTCAGAACCTGCCGCTGTTGATGGTCTCCTCAGGCGGCGGTACAGGCTCGGCGTTCTCCCCGTGCTCCAGGATGCGCTCGTGCTCCGGGCCATAGAGGTCGGCCTGGGCCTAGGCCCGCTCCTCCCACGTTGCGCGGTAGCGCGTGGCACCGTAGCAAATCCGGCGCGAGACTGTCAGGCATGGGGGGCGCTATCGTTTCTTGCAGGCGACGCCCCACTAGCCTCGCCGTGCCATGCTGCGCCTCCCCTGCTCACTCGCCCTCCTGACCACGCTCCTCGTCCTCGTCGGCTGCGGCGATGGGGCGGGCGACCCGGACGCACCGCTCTCGTTCGCGTCGGAGTTGGTCGCGCTGGAGACGCCGGCGGGCGTGACGGGCTTCGTGCCGACGCTGGAGGGGCCGCTGCGCGTGCTGAGCGCGTCGCCCTTCGGCGCGATGGCGGGGCTGGCCCCCAACCAGGCGATCTCGGTGACGTTCAGCCGCCCGATGGTGCCGCTCGGACGCACGCCGGAGCCCGCCGCTGACGCGCTCACGCTGCGCGGACCCGGCGGGCCGGTGGCGGGGACGCTCCGCTGGCAGGGCACGCAGACGCTCGTCTTCCAGCCCGACAGCCTCGTCCCGGCGACGAACTACACCGCGACGCTCGCCGCAGGGCTTGCGAGTATCGAAGAGGAGGCGTTGGCGAACCCGTACACCTGGACGTTCGAGACGCCGCGCCCGGTACTTGTGGCCTCCGAGCCGTCGCGCGGCGCATCGTTCGCGGACCCGGGCGAACCGATCCGGTTGTTCTTTAGCCTCCCCGTTCGGGCCGACCGCGTGCGGCGCTTCATCGAGCTGCGGCGCGACGGCAGCACCTCGCTGGGCGTCACCGTTGAGCAGGCGGGCGATTCGTCGGTGGTGGTGTCGCCGACCCGAGACTTGGCGAAGGGCGCGGCCTACCGCGTGCGGATCTCGCCCGAGATGCCTGCGGCTGTCGGTACGCTCGGCACGGCGGAGGCCGTCGAGTTCGGCTTCCGGACGTATGGCGACTTCGCGCTGCGCAGCGTCGGGCAGCGGTACCGCAACGAGCCGTATGCGCCGGACCGCGCGCTCACGCTCACCTTCTCGACGCCTGTCCGCTTCGAGGCGCTGCGCCAGGCGATGTCGTTCAGCCCCGCCGTCGAGCTTCCGGCGGGCATCGAGGCGCGCGACGCCGTCGAGAGCACCGAGCACAGCCTGCGGCTTCCGCTCGACCCCGAGACGCAGTACACGCTCACGCTCGACGACGGGCTGCGCGACGTGTTCGACCAGCGCATCGGCAACCGCATCAGCGTCTTCCGCACCGCCGCGCTCACACCGACGCTGCGCATGCCGACGGGCCTCCTCGTCATCGAGGCCGACCGCGACCGCGCGGTGCCGCTCCGCGTGACCAACATCGACGCCGTGAACGTCGGCTTCGAGCGCTTCACGCCCGCCGACCTGATCCGCAAGCTGCCCACGTACGACGACCGCCACTGGTACGGCCCCTTCCCGGAGGACTACGAGGAGCCTGAGCCCGTCGCCGCGAGCCGCCGCGTGCCGCTCACCATCGACCGCAACCGCCCGACCTACGTCCCGCTCGTCCTCGACTCGCTGCTCGACGGGGAGAACGGCGGCTTGGTCGGCGTCCACCTTCGCTATCAGCAGGAGGGCAACGAGCGCGTCCGCGTGGCGCTCGCGCAGGTGACCACCCTCGGGCTGACGGCCAAGTTCTCGCCGCACCAGAACCTCTTCTTCGTCACCACGCTCGCCGACGCCCAGCCCGTCGAGGGCGCGGCCGTGACGGTCTACGACGACGCGGGCACCGAGCTCTGGCAGGGTACCTCCAACGCGCGGGGCATCGTGCAGTCGCCGGGGTGGGCGGCGCTCGGGCTGGAGAAGCGCGAGCGCTGGGAAACGCCGGTGCAGTACGCGTCTGTCGAGCACGAGGGGCAGGTCGCCTTCACGTCGAGCCGCTTCGATGATGGCATCGAGCCGTACCGTTTCGACATCGACCTGGACTGGAGCCCGGAGCCGCTGACCTACGCCGGGACCGTGTTCTCGGACCGCGGCCTCTACCGCGCGGGCGAGACAGCGCACCTCAAGGGCATCCTGCGCGGCCGCACCGACGGCGACTGGGCGACGTTCACCGACAGCATCCGCGTGCTCGTGACCGATTCGCGCGACGAGGTCGTGGTGGACCGCCGTCTGCAGCCGAGCAACTACGGCAGCTTCGACCTCACCTACCGCGCGCCCACCGACGCCAGCCTCGGCGTCTACCGGGTGCGCGTCGTCCGCGCCGACGACGCCGAGGCCGAGGAGCGCGAGTCGTGGGAGGCGGGCGACCTCGCCCAGGGCACCTTCCGCGTCGACGCCTTCCGGACGGCCACCTTCGCCGTGGACGCAGTCCCCGCCGCCCGTGCCTTCGTCGCGGGCGACTTCTTCGAGGGCACTGTCACGGGCCGCTACCTCTTCGGCGCGGCGATGGGCGGGCAGCCGCTCCGCTACCGCCTCGTCCAGCAGAACGGCCGCTACACGCCGCCCGGCTACGACGCCTACCGCTTCGGCATCGCGCGGGGCACCTACAGCCTCTACGAGACGCTCGCCCAGGGCGACACCGTGCTCACCGCCGACGGCACGAAGCAGCTCCGCGTCCCGCTCCCCGGCAACGAGCGCGGCGCGCCCGCCTCGCTCCAGTTCTCGGCGACCGTCACCGACCCGAGCCGCCAGGAGCAGGCCGACCAGGCGACCGTCACGCTGCACCCCGGCCTGTTCTACATCGGCCTCAAGCCTGAGACGACGTTCCTCGACCTGAGCCGCGACCAGGTGATGGCGCTCGACGTGGCGACCGTCGACCCGAACGGCGCGCCCGTCGGCGCGGAGAATCTGGAGGTCGAACTCATCCGGCAGCAGTGGAACTCCGTCCGCGAGGTCGGCGGGGATGGGCGGCTACGCTGGCGCTCCGAGCGGACCGAGGAGGTCGTCGGCAGCCGGACCGTCGAGACCGAGGCCGGTCGCGCGGTGCGGCTGCGGATGCCGGTGCGCCTCGGCGGCAGCTACATCGTCCGGGCGACCGGCTACGACGTGCGCGGCAACGTCATCAAGACCGAGGCCTACTTCTACGCCACCGGTGCAGGCTACGTCGCCTGGGAGCGCTCCGACGACGACCACCTCGACCTCGTCGCGGACAAGAACAGCTACGCCCCCGGCGAGACGGCGCGCATCCTCGTGCCGTCGCCCTACGAACAGGCGACCGCCCTCGTGACCGTCGAGCGCGAAGGCATCATTTCGAGCCGCGTAGTCGAAGTCGAGGGCAGCGCGCCGCAGATCGAGGTGCCGCTCGGCGAGCAGCACCTCCCGAACGCCTTTGTGAGCGTGATCCTACTCTCGGGCCGCACTGCGCAGCCATCGGCGGGCGAGGACCTCGGCGCGCCCAGCTTCAAGATTGGCTACGTCAACCTCCCCGTCAGCGCGCAAGGACGGCACTTAACTGTTGAGGTCGAGCCGGGTAGCGAGACCTACTAGCCGGGCGGATCGGTTACGGTCGACCTCCGGCTCACGGACGACGGCGGGCGCGGCGTCGAGGGCGAGATCGCGTTTGCCGCCGCCGACGCGGGCGTGCTCAACCTCATCGGCTACGCGATGCCCGACCCGTTCCAGACGTTCTACGGCCCGCGCGCCCTCGGCGTAACGACGAGCGAGACGCTCGCCAACCTCGTCGAGCAGCGCGCCTTTGGCGAGAAGGAAGAAGATGAAGGCGGCGGCGGTGGCGAGGATGCCGACCGGCTGCTGCGCTCCGACTTCCGCCCGCTCGCGCATTGGGCCCCGGCGATTCGCACGGGGGCGAATGGCCGCGCGACGGTGACGTTCGAGTTGCCCGAGAACCTGACGACGTTCCGGCTGATGGCCGTCGGGCTGACGCGCGACCACCGCTTCGGGCAGGGCCAGACCGACATCGTGGTGACGAAGCCGCTCGTGCTGCAACCGGCGCTGCCACGGTTCGCGCGCCTGGGCGACACGTTCGAGGCGGGCGTCCTCGTCACGAACCGCACGGGGCAGGCTGGCCCGGCTGTCGTGACCGCCCGCGCCGACGGCATCGCGCTCGACGGCGAGGCGCGGCGCACGGTGACGCTCGCGAAGGGCGAGACGCGCGAGGTGCGCTTCGCTTGGGACATCGAGCAACTGGGCACCGCCAACCTCCGCTTCACCGCCGAACTCGGCAGCGAGCGCGACGGGCTCGAAGTGCCGCTCGACATCGCGCTGCCTGTGACGAAGGAGGCGTCGGCGACGTTCGCCTCTGTTGGATCTTCTGGGCGCGATGCCGCGCGGGAAGCGCTCG
The DNA here is from genome assembly GCA_039027055.1 of Bacteroidota bacterium. Taxonomy (GTDB): domain Bacteria; phylum Bacteroidota; class Rhodothermia; order Rhodothermales; family Rubricoccaceae; genus JBCBEX01. Next base: position 6,180 of record JBCCLD010000122.1, on the reverse strand, counting down.
TGCTGCCGTCGGACCGCGTGCCCGGCGTCGGGCAGGTCGAGGTCCGCGTGGCCTCCACGGCGATGGTCGGCCTGGACGGCGCGACGCGCTACCTCTTCCAGTACCCCTACGGCTGCCTCGAACAGCGCACGAGCCGCATCCGCCCGCTCCTCGTCGCCGACGACCTGCTCGACCTGTTCGACCTCGACGCGCTCGATGGCGACCGCGCGACTGTCGTCGAAGAATGGCTGGGCAGCCTCGACGCCTACTGGATGGGGCGCGGCTTCGCGCTCTGGAAGGGCGGGCGCTTCGTGAGCCCGTACGCCACCGCCTACGCCGTGCTTGCGCTCGCCGAGGCCGACGCGGCGGGCTTCGACGTGCCGCAGCCGCTCACCCGCGAGGCCGTCGACGCGCTCGCCACGCTCGTCAAGGACAGCGGCATGCAGCCCGACTACTACACCCGCGACGTCTGGGACACGTCGCGCGCGCTGATGCTCTACGCGCTCGCCCGCCACGACCGCGTCCTCGAAGCGGAGGTGCAGGCGCTCGCGGAGCGCTACACGCAGCCGACCGCCACGCCGAGTGCGGAGCTACAGAGTCACCTCCTCCGCACCATCGCGCTCGCAGATCGTGGCTCGCTCAACGGCTACGCACAGCCACTCGTGGATGGGCTACGAGGTCGCACCACGACGGAGGGTACGACGGCCTACCTCGCCGCGCAGACCGGCGAGTCTTGGGGCTGGATCTTCTCGTCCGACGTGCGCTCGACCGCCTTCGGCATGACCGCGCTGATCGAAGCCCCCACATCGGCATCAGGGCCGTCGAGTGATGTGCGGCAGTTGACCGAGCGGATGGTGCAGTACCTCATCCGCTCGCGCACCACGGGTCATTGGGCGAGCACGCAGGAGAACGCTGCCGTCCTCGACGCGCTGCGCGCCTACCAGGCCGCCTTCGAGACGACCGACCCGAACTTCACCGCGACGGTGCAGCTTGCCGGGCGCGAGGTGCTCAGCGCCTCGTTCCGAGGCCGCTCGCTCACCGCCGAGGAAGCCACCGTCGATCCGGCCGCGATGCCGTCGGGCGAGGAGTTGCCCATCGAGGTGAACGTGGACGGAACCGGGCGGGCGTACTACTCGCTCCTCGCAGAGACGTACACCAGCGCGCCGGTCGAGGCTGCCAACCGGGGCCTCGCCGTGCAGCGCACCATCCAGCGCCTCGACGGCTCGGGCAACCCCGTCGGCAACCCCGTCCCGACCGACAGCCGCGCGCTCACGCTCGACGCGGGGCAGCTCGTCCGCGTCACGCTGCGCCTGATGAGCCCGGCGACGCGCAACTACGTCGTCGTGGACGACGCGCTACCGGCGGGCCTCGAAGCGCTCAACCCCGCGTTCCAGACCTCCGGCGTGCTCGCGCAGCAGGAGACCGGCTCCGGCCAGTGGTGGGGCTCGTTCAACCACACCGAACTCCGCGACGACCGCGTGCTGCTCTTCGCCGACTACCTCCGGCGCGGCGAGCACACCTACACCTACCTCGCCCGCGCGACCACGCCCGGCACGTTCGTCCACCCGCCCGCGCAGGCCGAGTTGATGTACGAGCCTGAGGTCAACGGCCGCACCGCGACCGGCACGGTCGTCGTGCGCCCGGCAGAGCGCGTGGGGGTGTGAGGGTGTGGAAGTGTGGCCGGGAAACGTTCTTCTTCAACAAGTCGGCAAGGGAAGTCCCACGCAAACCCATGTCATTCTGAGCGAGCGCAGCGAGTCGAAGAATCTTCGGACCAGCATCCAAGTCTCAACTCTGCTTGGAAATACGACGGAGATCCTTCGACTCCATTCGCTACGCGAATTCCGCTCAGGATGTCAAGAAGAGTAGCGTCCTCTGTCCTGCCCCCTGCAAAGGCAGGACAGAGGGGTACCCTCTCAACTACACCGCCACGTTGATCCACCTCCGCTACATCATCCAGGGCGAGTACGATTACAGCGCGTCCGTCGAGGTCTTCGCCGACGGGACGGTGGAGGTGTTCAGCGGGAGCTACGTCACGCACGGAGCCGACCGCCGTGCCCTCACCGCAGCCGAATGCACCGCGCTCGCCGACGCCGTCGCGGCGGTCGATTGGAAGGCGGCGTTGCCCGAGGCTGGTGGTAGCTTGACGCACCGCCTCGCGCTCAATCCTCCGGGCGGCCCCGCGCTGGCCTGGCGCGATGCGCTCCCGGACGACCGCCCCGCCGTGCAGGCACTCGTCGATCTCCTCCGCTCGCTCTGACTGTTATGCACTACCCACATGCTCTGCATCGGGACGGCTGTCCCCGTTTGACACGCCCCCCTACGGGATATCAGGGTGGCGGTCAAACTGTCCCCCTCATGTGTGAGAGGGACAGCTTCGCGACCCTTCATGGGGAGCGGAGCGGGGGGAGCCGGACATGGCTGCTGTGTTTGCTCCCGCTCGTGTGGCTCGGCTGCCAGGCCCCCGCCGACCCGCTCGTAGCAACCTGTGCCGACGCGGCGCAGCACTACCACGGCCTGCCCAACGCGGTCACCGTCCTGGACGGGACGCTGCAGGTCGAGGACGGCAGCGTGGTCTTCGGCTACGAGGTCATCAACACGCGCAATCAGCCGCAGGAGGGCACCGCCGCCTGCCGCTTCACCGACGACGGCACGCTCACCGAGGCGCTCATCGACGGCGTGGCGCTCCGCGGCGACCGCCTCGACGCGCTGCTCGACTGAGCCGCGATGTTCTACCTTGCCGCGCTCGCAGCATTTGGCTCCGTGCTGTGCTCGCGGCTGCTGATCGCGCAGCTCGCACGAATGCGCCGCAAGGGAGCCGTAGGACCACGCGCTGTGCGCGCGCTGCTCTGGGGTGTGCTCACAGGGGTGTGCTGGTGGGCGCTTGTCGCCGCGTCGCCGTTTTTCCTCGTGGTTGGGATCGTCCTGAACGTGGCCTGGTATGGATTCGAGGGCGCGATGGTGCTCCATGAGCGCTCGAACCGTGGCTGATCCTATCCCATGCGTGACTTCATCGTCCTGCTCGGCTTCATCGTCGCCGTCGCGCTCGTGGCGGCGACGGGCGCGGCGTTCAAGCCGGGTGCCTGGTACGCGGCGCTCGACAAGCCCGGGTGGACGCCGCCCAACTGGCTCTTTCCCGTCGCCTGGTCGGTGCTCTACCTGCTGATCGCCGTGGCAGGCTGGCTCGTCTGGCGCGAGGTTGGTTTCAGCGGGGCCAGCAAAGCGTTCACCGTCTATGGTCTGCAGCTCGCGCTCAACGCGGCGTGGTCGTGGCTCTTCTTCGGGCGGCACGACATGGGTCTCGCCTTCCTCGACATCGTCGGGCTGTGGCTCGCCATCGCGCTCACGATGGGGCTCTTCTGGGCGACGAAGCCACTCGCGGGCGCGCTGCTCGTTCCCTACCTCCTCTGGGTCACCTACGCCGCCGCGCTCAACCTGACCATCTGGCGGATAAATCTAGGCGCGTAAGGTCACAGGTCTAAGGTCACAGGTCGTAAGTCCGGGAGGCTCCGTTGACCTTCGACACGGGACCTACGACCTGTGACCGATCTAAACGAACGCGCTCTCGCCGGTGATGGCGCGGCCGACGATGAGGCTGTTGATCTCGCGGGTGCCCTCGTAGGAGTAGATCGCCTCACAGTCAGCGACGAAGCGGCCGACGTGGTAGTCGAGGAGGATGCCGTTGCCGCCAAGCAGCTCGCGCGCCCAGCCGACCGTCTCGCGGCACTTGACGGTGCAGAACGCCTTCGCGAGCGAGGCCTGCTCGTTGCTCATCTGCCCGGCGTCCTGGAGCTGCGTCAGGCGCATCGCGAGGCAGCCTGCGGCGGTGACATTGCCAAGCATCCGCACGAGGAGGTCCTGGACGAGTTGGAAGCCCGCGATGGGGCGGCCAAACTGCTGGCGCTCCTTGGCGTAGTCGAGCGCGAGCTGGTAGGCCCCGGCCGCGCAGCCGACGGCCTGCCAGGCGACGCCCACGCGCGTCATCTTGAGCACGCGCGCCGTGTCCCGGAAGCTGTTGGCACCCTCCAGTTTCGCATCAGCCGGGATGCGGCAGTCGTCCATCGTCAGGATTGCGTTTTGGACGACGCGCAGGGCCATCTTATGCTCCATCTTCTCCGCCGAGAAGCCGGGCGCGTCGCCCTCGACGAGGAAGCCCTTGATCTGGCCGTCCGCCTCGTCGCGCGCCCAGACGATGTTCACGTCGGCGAAGGTGCCGTTGCCGATCCACTTCTTCTGGCCGTTGAGCACCCACGTGTCGCCGTCGCGGCGGGCGGTGGTGCCCATCTCGCGCGAGATCGCGCTGCCGACGTTGGGCTCGGTCAGCCCGAACGAGCCGATCTTCTCCAGGCGCTGCATCGCGGGCAGCCAGCGCTCCTTCTGCGCGTCGGAGCCGAGGAGGTAGATCGAGCCCATCGCCAGGCCGCTCTGAACGCCGAAGAAGGTGCCCATCGAGGGGTCGTACTCCGAGATGGTCCGCTCGACGAGGCCGTTCAGGATTTTGGAGCCGCCCAGGCAGCCGTAGCCGTCGTAGGGCAGTCCGAAGATGCCCGTCTCGGCGAACGCCGGCAGGAGGTCGTGCGGGAACGACGCGCGCATCCAGTGGTCGTTGATGACCGGGACGATCTGCGCCTCCATGAACGCGCGCACGCGGTCCACGACGGCCCGCTCCTCGTCGGTGAGCAGCGCTTCGAGCGCGTAGAAGTCGGCGTCGGAGCCAGGGAGGGCGGCGGCGTGGCCGTTCGAGGAGCCGTTCAGGGTGGCGGTAGGCATGACGATCGAGGGAACAGTGTTAAGTAGGCGCGTGCCGCTCCCACGCGGTAGGGCTTCCACGGGATCCGCAGATACCGTGTCCAGGCCTTGGCGTCCACGGCTGCGGCGTCTACGCCTGCTGGGCCGTCACGTCCTCGATTTGCACCTCGAACGTCACGCGGCGGCTCCGCAGCGACTCGCCCTCGTCGAGCTGGAAGGCGTCGCCGGCGGCCACGAGGCGCAGCGTGACGCGGTCGGCCAAGTCTGCCTCGGCGAGCGCTGGGGCGAGCGCGTCGCGCACGACGGCGGCGCGGCGGAGGCTCAGACGCTGGTTGCGGGCGGCGCTCCCGGTGCCGTCGGTGTGCCCGATGAGGGCGAGCACGATGGGCCGGTCGTCCTCGACCGTTGCCTCGGCGAGGGCCTGCACGTCGGCGACGAGCGCGGCGAGGACCGCGTCCTCGCCAGCGGCGAGTTCGTTGTCGATGCCGAAGCGGATCACGGCGGCCTCGACCGGTACGGCGGCGACCTCGGTGCGGGTCTGCACGGCCTCGAAGTCTAGCGCCTGCACGCCGGGCACGAACCGGATGGCGTCGGGGGCGGCGGCCAGCCACGGGCGCTCGGCGGCTCCGGTGCCGACGAGCGTGTCGCCACGCACGGTGAGCGCCACCGACGGTGGGGCGGCGAGGAGGCGCGCGGCGCGCTGCGCCACGATGGGCGGCGAGTCGGACTGGTAGGGCAGCCAGCGCATCCGCACGGCGTCCAGGTCCAGGCTGTCGGCGAGGGCCTCGACGGCGAAGCCGTGGCGCGCGAGGACCGAGTCGGGCTGCGGCGCGTCGGGGTCCCGGAGGCCGACGAGGCGGTACGCGCCCCACGTGCGGTCCTCGGTGATCACGTCGAGGCCAGCCAGCGTGTCGAGGTCGGCGAGGGTAGCCTGCCAGCGCTGCATGCGGTCGAACGTCGTCCAGCCCCACCAGCCGAGGAGGGCGGCCAGCACCACGAGCAGCACCCACGCCATCGGCGAGATGCCGTCGTCTTCTTTGCGCTGCTCCACGAGGAGGTCGTAGAGCACGGGGTCGGCGGCCTCGAACGGGTCCACGTCGCCCTCGAATGCCGCGAGGTCGCGCGCGTGGCGGCGGTGCACGGTCTCGATGCCCTCGGCGAGGAGCAGGCGCAGCTCCTGCGGCGGCGTGCCCCGGATCACGGCGGCGAGGACGGCCTCGGGGCCGGGCACGAGCCACACCGTGAGGTCGCCCATCTGGAGCGCGTCGAGCGCCTCGGAGTCGTCCACGTGGAACGAGTCGCGCACGAAGGTCTGCACCGCCGAGAGCATGCTCGACACGATGTCGGCGTCCTCGTCGGCGTCGGCAAGGCTCGGTAGCGCGGCGTGGCGCAGCAGCAGGCTCGTCTCGGTGTGGATCAGGAAGACCTGCTCGACGCGGTAGCGGAGCGTGT
>JBCCLD010000121.1:0-11721 GCA_039027055.1 Bacteroidota bacterium | reverse complement strand
GGCGGACTTGGTATAGCGATGTTCAGTAGCGTTGAGAGGCTACCCAAGAAGTTCTCCCCCTGGTCAGGGGGAGACAGAGGGGGTTGCTGACCGAAGCTCGATGATCGACCACCCCCAGCCCCTCCCCCGCGTTCGCGAGGGTAGGCTCTGTCCAGGAGGGGAGCTATCAATGCCTATGCATTCTGCTATATGACTTATTGCGAGGCCGCGCCCGGCCACCCGTTCCACGGCCCCTACCACGACCACGAGTACGGCTTTCCCAGCCGCGACGACCGCGTGCTCTTCGAGCGGCTCGTCCTCGAGATCAACCAGGCGGGCCTCTCGTGGCTGACCATCCTTAAGAAGCGTGAGGGCTTCCGCCGCGCCTACAGCCGCTTCGACATCGACGCTGTGGCCGCCTACGGTGAGGACGACCGCGCGCGCCTGCTCGCCGACGCGGGCATCATCCGCAACAAGCTCAAGGTCAACGCCGCCATCGAGAACGCGCGGACGCTCCAGCACCTCCGCGACGAGCACGGCTCGTTCGCCGACTGGCTCGACCACCACCACCCGCTGCCGAAGGCGGACTGGGTGACACTCTTCAAGCGCACGTTCAAATTCACCGGCGGCGAGATCACGGGCGAGTTCCTGATGAGCCTCGGCTACCTCCCCGGCGCGCACACACCCGACTGCCCCGTCTTCGCCGAGATCGCTCAGCTCGACCCGCCGTGGATGCAGGCGAAGCGAGGTGCCCCTTAGACCGCCACGGCTTCGTGCTCGAGTGCGGCGAGGTTCTCCTCGGACTGCATCGAGCCGAGCTCGAAGATCGTGGCACCCCAGGTGAGGCCGGAACCGAACGCGACGAGCGCAAGCGTGTCGCCGGGGCCCGCGAGGCCCTGGTCGAGTGCCTCGTTGAGCGCGAGCGGCACCGACGCCGCCGATGTGTTACCGTAGCGCTCCAGGTTGACGTAGACCTTGTCCATCGGGAAGCCCGCCTGCTCGGCCGCGTACTCGATGATGCGGCGGTTGGCCTGGTGCGGGATGAAGAGGTCGATGTCGTCGGCGCTCACGTCCGCGTCGCCCATCACTTGCGCGAGCGACTCGACCATCTTGCCGGTGGCGAATTTGAACACCTCGCGGCCGTTCATGCGGAGGTAGTGCCCGCCCTCCTCGATGGTCTCCTGCGTGATGCGCGTCTTCGCGCCGATGCCGGGGACGATGAGGTGGTCCGCGCCGGAGCCGTCGGAGCCGAGGAGGTGGCTGTGCACGCCGCAGGGCATCTCGGTGCCCTGGAGCACGACCGCGCCCGCGCCGTCGCCGAAGAGCACGCACGTCGTCCGGTCGGTGAAGTCGAGGTTGCGCGAGATCGTCTCCACGCCCACCACGAGCACGTTCTTCGCCGCGCCCGTGGCGATGAACTGCTCGGCGGTCACGAGGCCGTAGAGGAAGCCGGTGCAGCCGACGATGAGCGTCATCGCCCCGCACTGCGCGCCCAACTCGTGCTGGATGCGGCTCGACACGGGCGGAATGAACTCGTCAGGACTCGACGTGGCGATGAGGATCAGGTCGAGGTCTTGCGCCGTGAGGCTCGCGCGGCCGAGCGCCTTCTGCGACGCCTCGACGGCCATCGTCTTGGTCGTCTCGCCCTCCTCGCAGATGTGCCGCTGGACGATGCCCGAGCGCGACCGGATCCACTCGTCGGACGTGTCGACCATCTTGGCGAGGTCGTCGTTGGTGAGGACGTTCTGCGGGACACTCATGCCCCAGCCGACGAGGTTGGCGTGGTAGCGCGTCATGGAAGGCGGGTGGTTGTGGGGTCGGATCGGCAGAAGCGCCTTGGAGCAAATAGCCTGAAAAAGCGCTTTCTCCCGTACGTTTCGCTCGGAGCGAAGATCCCGGCACTTCATTCGTCCTTCACGGTCACGTACCTCACGAGAACGCGGCTGCCTCACGGAGACGAGCCGGCCTCGGGGCGAAACTGTCCGTGCTCCAGGAAGAAGAGCACGTCGGCGATGACCTCGGGATGGCGCATGACGAACGTGTGGCTCGCGGCGACCGTCCGGAAGTCGGCCATGCCCTCGACGCGGGCCCGCGCGACCGCCACCTTGCCGTCGTGCGGCCCGTCGAAGAGCAGCGTAAACCACGGGTCGAAGCTACGGGTGCCTGCGATTACGCCTGTCTCGAACGGTACGGGGCCGAGCGCGAGCGGCGTGCTGTCGGTGGTGCCAAGCGCCATCCCTGCCGGACCGTTGGTGCGCTGGAAGAGCCACCAGTCCTTGAGCGCTTCGGCGACCTCGCTGCCCTGGTTCGGCGGGGCGAGCATCACCACGCGGCCCATGTTGTCCGAGCGGGCAGGATTGTCGGGCAGGCCGTCCTGGGCCGCGAGCGCCCGCATGAGGATGCCGCCCATCGAGTGGGTGACCACGTGGAGGCGCCGCTCGGGATACGCCACCGGTCGGCAGCCGCCGCGCAGCGCCGGGGCCACGTAGCGCGCCGCGAGCGTATCGATGGGGTACTCCGTGGACGGGTAGCCCGCATTCACGACGTGGTAGCCCTCGGCCCGCAGCGCGTCCGCCATCGGCACCATCGACGCGGCCGAGCGGCCGAGCCCATGCAGCAGCACCACGCAGTCCGCCGTCCCGTCGCTCGACACCACGGGGGGAGCCAGCCGCGCACATCCAAGCGCGAGCGCGACGGCGGTGGCGAGCAGCAACAGCGAGGCGAGGACGCGCACGGGGGCAGGGTGAAGAGTGAGGAGCAAAGAGGCCGCGAGCCTCGGCTGTATCATACCAAACGATTCATCCGGTTCAACGTCGTATGCAATGGCTGCCCTGCCTGCCTACCGCCTGCTCTTCACTGCTGCCGACTACTTCGCCTGGGAAGTGGAGCAGGTCGAGCGGCACGAATATTATCACGGCGAAGTCTTTGCCATGTCCGGCGGCACAGCGCGGCACGCGCTGCTAGGTGCTCGGATACTTCGGCAGCTTGGCAACGCGCTCGATGGGACGCCGCGCGAGGTGTACTCCAGCGACCTCCGCGTCGAAGTCGATGCGGGCGCGCACTATGTCTACCCCGACGCTACGGTCGTGTGCGGCCCTCCGCAGTTTGCAACGGATACCGAGACGACGCTCACGAACCCCACGCTCGTCGTGGAGGTGCTGTCCGACTCCACGGAGGCCTACGACCGAGGTGCGAAGTTCCGCGCCTACCGTTCCATCGAATCCCTACGTGCCTACGTGATCGTCGAGCAATCGTCCGCTGCCGTGGAGGTCTTCCAGCGTGGCGACGACGGCACCTGGGCGCTCACCGATGCCACGCCCGAGCGCCCCATGCTCCCCATCGACACGCTCGGCATCACCCTCGACGTGAACGCGCTCTACGACGGCGTCACGTTCCCCGGTGAAGAGGACGATCAGCGAGATGGGAGCGAAAAGAGCTAGACGCTCCGGCAGACGCGCATCAACTCCGCGCGGGCGATTTAAGCATCCACAGTAGAACTCCTGCCAACGCTCCGAGAGGAGATACGAGCAAGCCTACGATCAGGCCCGCGATCACGAACTGACCCAGATACAGATAGGCACCGGTCTCAAGCATCAGCAGGCACGCAAACGTGGTGGCACTGGCTGTGGCAACGAGCGCGCCCGTGAGCGCGAACTGAGACACGTTGCTTCGAACGGCTGGTGCACGCGCAAGCGGGCGGCCGAGTACGTATCCCCAGAACGACGTTGCTGAGACAAACCAGAGCGCGATCCACGCCAGATCCACCACGTGGGAACGCGATACGGTTGGCTCTCGGGATGAGTCGAGCGCTATCAAGACAAACCAGCCGAGCAGTGGAGAAGCCACAACGGTGAAGACAAGCGCCGAGAGCAAGCCAAAGCGACCCGCTGTCCAGCCTGATGCTTCACCTTCTGCCTTCATCCTTCAAACTTCTCACTTCCCCGTCACTTCGCTAGTCCAGGCGAGCGCTGGAGAAACTCGTCGTAGAGTTCGGTCTGGCGGCTCTCCATCGGGACCTGGTAGCCGTCGATGAAGACGTGCGTGACCTGCGTGGCGGTCTCGAACGGGTCGCCGGTCGCCACGAAGAGCGTCGCACGCTTGCCGACTTCGAGGGAGCCGACCTCGTCCGCGATGCCGAAGATCTCGGCGGGCGTGAGCGTGACGGCCCGAAGCGCCTCCGCAGGGCCGAAGCCGAGGTCACGCCCGTAGGCCGCCGCGAAGCCTGCGTTGAAGGCCAGGTTGCGCACGTTCTCGACCTCGCCCGTGCGCAGCGCTACCTGCACGCCAGCCTGGTGGAGCAGCGCCGCGTTCTGGTAGGGCTTGTCGTAGCGGTCGGTGTCGCGCGTGGGGAGGCTCAGCACCGGCCCGGCGAGCACGGGCACGCCCGCCTCGGCGATCTCGTCGGCCACGCGCCAGCCCTCGGCGACGCCGGAGAGGACGGCCCGCACGCCGCGCTCCTCGATCCACCCGAGCGCGTGCTGGATGTCCTTCGCGGCGTCCACGGTGATGAGCAGCGGCACGGCGCCGCGCACGACGGGCAGCAGCGCGGCCATCTCCGGCTGGTAGGCCGGAGCACGCTCCGGATCGGGCGTGGCCGCGTAGGCGGAGTCGATGCGGGCGTAGAGCTCGGCGCCGTCCCACGTCTCGTTGATCGTCTCGATGGCCTTGTCGAACGCCTTGTCGATCTCGGACTGGTCGCGGCGGTCGAACGAGCCGCGCCGCGCCGACGAGGGGTAGTCGAGGACGACGGCGCGGAAGCCCACGTCCATCTGCGCGGGGGTGTAGCCGTGGAGGTGGATCAGCGCCGCCGTGCCGGGCATCGTGCCGCCGTCGGGGACGGTGAGCACCGTCGTGACGCCGCCGAGGCGCGCCTCGGGGATGAGCACCGAGTTGGGGTTGACGGCTGTGAGCGCCTGCATCTGCGGCGTGACCTCGCCGACCTCGCGGAAGTCGCGCGTCTCGTCCAGCGAACCAACTTCGAGCAGCCCGAGGCGTGTGCCGCTGTCGATCATGCCGGGGTAGACCGTCCCGCCGTCGCACGGGATCACCGTGGCGTTGCTCGGCGCGGTGGCGTCGGCCCCGACGGCCTCGATCTGCCCGTCGCGGAGCAGCACGCCGCCGTTCTCGATCGTCCCGGCAGCGACCGTCTCGATGCGGCAGTCGGCGAGGAAGAACGTGCCCGAGGCCGCGCGCCCGTTCTGGGCGAAGACCGACGGGGCGAGCAGGAGCCCGGTGAGGAAGAGCAGAGCAAAAAGGCGCATCAAAGGGCAGAGCATACGGCGGCCGGAAAGGACGAGGAGGGAAGGTACGGCGCAGCACGCGTTCGCCAATCCGGGATCAACGCAGGAGCCAAGACGGCACTACGGGGCCAGTTTGGGTGTGGACGTATGAAACGCAAGTAGTGCCCTGGCGGCTTCTCAGCGTGGCCGGTGTAGGGTGTGGGAAGGAGGGGGTGAAAAGCGCCGTACTCCCTACCCTCCACGCCCCACAGCAGGGTTGATGCGCAGCGTCGAGGCATGGCACACACCTGGGGTTGAGAAGGTGTGTACGAAGCACCCCGGCGCGCTCAATCCCCCTCGTGCACACCTTCACACCCCGATACGCCTCCGTCGGCTGCAGCTCCTGAGACGGTGGAGCCACCTCTGGACCCCGAGGGGCGCACGTCTCTGGAAGCGGTTCGGGAACGGAGCCGCGCAGGCACGCATACGGCGCTGTTACGCCCGCGTAACCTCCCCCGTGTTCATGCCTGCCCCCACCGGCGCGTCGTCCCACACGCCTGCCACCACCTCGGCCCCGTCCACCGAAGCGCGCACGCCGCTCGCCGAGCGCGTGGCGGTCCATCAAGCCGGGCACGCCCGCGTGCTCGCGCTCCCGACACCCATCGCCGACGTGGTGTCGTTCCGCGGCTCGCTCTGGACGGCCCCGGACCTCGGCGCGGGCGACGAGCTGCTCCAGACGCTCGCGGTGCTGCTCCTCGACAAAGGCACGCAGGCGCGCGACCGCTTCGCCGTGGCCGAGGCGCTGGAGGACCGCGGGGCGCAGTTGAGCTTCTACTCGGACGACCTCCGCGTGGGCTTCTCTGGGCGCGCGCTCTCGCACGATCTCCCGGACGTGCTCGACCTCCTCGCCGAGCAACTCCGCACGCCGCTCTTCGACGCGGCCGAGTTCGCCAAGGCAAAAGCGCAGGTGGCCGCAGGCATCCGCCGGTCGATGGACGCGACGGGCTCGCAGGCGGCCGGGCTGCTCAGCCGCCGCTTCTACGGCCCCGCGCACCCCAACTTCATGGCCGAGGCCGCCGCCGAACTCGCGCGCCTCGATGCCTTCACCGTGGACGACGTGCGGGCCTACCACGCCGCGCACTTCGGCAGCACACAGCTGCTCGCGGCGTTCGCGGGCGACCTCGAACCGGAGCGCACCGCGGCCCGCGTCGAGGCCACGCTGGGCGACTGGATGCCGCACACGTCGGTCGCGACCTACGCGGAGGACGCCACGCCCGAGACCGCCGGCCGCGCCACGCGCGCCATCGCCGACAAGCACAACCTCGACGTGCGCATCGGCCACCCGCTCTCGCTGCGCCGCGACCACGACGACTTCCTCGCCCTCTACCTCGGCGTCTACGTCCTCGGCGGCAACTTCTCGGCGCGGCTGATGAGCCACGTCCGTGACGATCTCGGCCTCACCTACGGCATCGGCGCGCAACTCGCGGGCATCGCCGTGGAGCACGAGGGCCACGCCCTCATCCGCGTCACGCTGAGCGGCCCCAACCTCGACCGCGGCATCGAGGCGACGCTGGCTGAGTTCCGACGCTTCGTCGAGCACGGCATCACCGCCGACGAGCTCGCCGAGAAGCAGACCACGATCGCGGGCACGTTCTCGGTCGGCCTCGCCACCACGCGCGGGCTGGCGACGGCGCTCCTCGTCAACGCCGAGCGCAACTTCGAGATCAGCTACCTCGACGCGTACCCCGATAAGATCCACGCGCTCACGCTCGACGAGGTCAACGCGGCCATCCGCCGCCACCTCGACCCGGACGCGCTGCACATCGGCATCGCCGGGACGCTGCCGGAGGCCGCCTGAGCGGCATGGCGGCGCGTGTCTCGGAGATCGTCACGGAGCTGTTTCCCACGCTCGCAGCCCCGTCGCTGCTGGCCGAGGTCGACGCCCGCACCCAGACGGTGAGCGTCCCGGCGGGCGGCTTCATCTGCATGGAGGGCGAGGCGTGCCAGATGCTCCCGCTCGTGACCGCCGGGACGGTGCGCGTGTTCGTGCAGAGCGACGAGGGGCGCGAGGTCACGCTCTACCGCATCCAGCCCGGCGAGAGCTGCGTCCTCACCGCGTCGTGCCTCCTCGGCGAAGCGGATTTCCCGGCGTTCGCCGTCGCCGAGACGGACGTCCGCGCCGTCGTCGTGCGCCTCGCGGACGTGCAGGCCTGGATGGGCACGTCCGAGGCCTGGCGCGGCTTTGTGCTGGGCCTGATCGCCCGCCGCTTCGCCGAGGTGATCGGGCGCATGGAAGACCTGATGTTTCGCCGCCTCGACGCGCGCCTCGCCGACTACCTGCTCGATGCCGCCATCGACAGCCAGGTGGCGCGCACGCATGAGCAGATCGCGACGGACCTGGGCAGCGCCCGCGCCGTCGTGAGTCGCCACCTCAAGGCGCTGGAGCAGGACGGCCTCGTAGCGCTCGACCGCAGCCGCGTCACGCTCCGCGACACGGCAGGGCTGCGCGCGCTGCTGCGGCCACGCGGCTAGGGCGTGTGGACATTCGATCTGATCTCACTACCGGACATTTTTTCAAGCCTCCCATCGCAGGACGCCGAACGTGCCTTTCGGCCGCCATCGCCAAGGTCGTGTCATGCTGAACTTGGTTCAGCATCTCAGCAATACCTCGTTATAACGGAGTCGTCAGCGATCCTGAATCAAGTTCAGGATGACAAAAACGGGGTTCCTGGAGAGGATGCAGCCGTTTTAGGCACCGTCAAGAAAAAGTGTACGGTGGTGAGCGATCTGATACGCAACACGCGGCAACACCTGCTGTGAAGCCGACCTCGCCAGACTCGCCGTGCCGCAGCCATGTAGGGGAAGAGACGGCACGGCGGCGCGTGACTTCGTCACAGACATGCGCAGGCGGGCGGGCTAGGTTGCAGTGAGAGTGGGCCCTGCCTGCCCCACATAACACCACGCTCCACCCAACCTGACCTCCCATGACCAAGAATATGCACACCGTGGACCGCGTCGTCCGCCTCGCCGTCGTCGCGCTGATTGCGGTGCTCTACTTCACCGGCCAGATCTCCGGCCTCGCCACGATCATCCTCGGCGTCGTGGCCGCCATCTTCGCCCTCACGGGCTTTGTCGGGATGTGCCCGCTCTACCGTGCGCTCGGCATCTCGACGCGCGGGAAGGCCGCCGCCTGAGCAGTCCGACCCAGCCGATCACGACACCGCCAGCGCGAGCGCGTCCACGCTCGTCCCATCCCCTGCCATCTCGATGGGGGGACCATGCTCCGCCAGCCGCCGGAGGTGGACGCGGAAGCCGTGCATCACCACGATGTGCGCGAGCGCCTGCGTGACGTTGTAGACGTACCACGGCAGCCGCGGCGAGAAGTCGTGGATGGCCGCCAGGATGGTGGTGCCGCCGAGCATCTCGCGGAACTCCAGGCGCCCGGCGTACTGCTGAAACTCGTGCGTGAGCAGCCCGCCGGTGACGTAGAACAGTTGCCGGTCGGGCCAGCTGCGCTCGGGCGAGAAGTCCAGTTCGAGCAGCGGCTCAGAGATCGGGCGGAGGTAGAAGCGGCACACGCGGTCGGCGTCCATCGTCACGCGCAGGACGGGGCGCACGAACGTGGGGAGCCAGCGCATGTACTCCTCGGCGACCCAGCGCGCGGAGCGGCCCGGCGGCAGCGGCATCCGCTGCACGGAGCGGACGAGCCGGGCCTCGCGGATCACGCTGTCGTCCTTCTTGCGGAGCGTCCTGCGCGGGTTGGGTTTCATGCGTCCGTCGTCGGTGAGCGCCAGTTCGAGCGCGTCGCGGTAGGACGTCGCGCCGTCCATGAGGTGCCGCAGCAGCGGGTTGTCCCGCGCGACGAGGTCGTGGCGGAGGCTGTCCACGAGCGGGTTGACGAGCTCGCGCGCGGCGCCGCCGAAGACCGACACCCACAGCTTCGAGAGGTGCGGCGAGAACGCGGGCACGTCCAGCATCAGCGTGGAGGCCCCGGCGACCTCCGACGCGGTCGCCATCATCTCGCGGTAGGTCATGATCTCCGGCCCGCCGATGTCGTAGGTCTGGCCGTAGGCCTCCGCGTTGCCGAGCGCCCACCGAAAGGCACGCAGCACGTCGGCGATGGCGATGGGGTGCGTGAGTGAGCGCGTCCAGGTCGGCAGCAGCATCGCCGGGAGCCGCCGGACGAGGTTGACCAGGATGCGCAGCGACGAGCCGCCCGGCCCGACGACGATACCGGCCCGGAGCGCCGTCAGCGGCACCGACCGCGCGCCGAGCGTCTGCTCGACCTCGTAGCGGCTCTCCAGGTGCAGCGAGAGGGTGCCGTCGCGGGGCATCAGCCCGCCGAGGTAGAGGATCTGCTTGACGCCCGCCTTCTCGGCCGCCCGCGCGAAGTTGTCGGCGAGGATGAGGTCGAGGTCCTCGAACGACCCCTGCGTGAGCCGCGACGACGGCAGCATGGAGTGGACGAGGTAGATCGCGTAGTCGACGCCTTCGAGGCTGCGCTCCAGTTGTAGGAGCGAGAACAGGTCGCAGCGCCGCCACTCCGTCGGGTCGGACGGGTCGGTGTTGGCGGCCCGCGTGGCTGAGCGGGTCAGCCCGACGAGGGCGTAGTCGTCCTGGAGCGCCTCGCGGAGACTCGTCCCCACAAAGCCGGTGGCCCCGGCGATGGCAACGGTGGGCTTGGTCGAGGGTCGAGGTCGAGGGTCATGGGTCGTTGCTGCTCGGGAGCAAGGACGGTGAGACGAGAAGCGGTGGGCTGTGCCGGAGCACCGCCCACCGAGGAGCTGCTGCCGATGCGCCAGACCTACTGTGCCGGAGCTACCCGCGCAGCCACGCCTGGACGAAGCGCCACGGGTAGACCGAGACGCCGTCGAGCGCGACGGCTTTGCCGAGACGGTTGCTACCGTAGGCCGGGCCGATGCGCGCCACCGGTCGCCTCGCCACGCGGATCTCGACGTTGACGCCGGTAGTGCCTAGCATCTCGGGCACGGCACCAAACACCGAGGCCGCGCCCGCACCCTGCAGCGTCCGGGCGATGCGGAGCGCCGCGCCAGCATCCGCCACGTCCACACGCACGGCCTCGCGGTCCGAGCGCACCGTGACGGCGTCGCCAGCAAGGTTGAGGTCAAGATCGGCGTAGACGCTTACGGGCAGCCGACGGTCGTCGGGAAGCAACGGCATGAGACTGGTGGAAAGCGACGAGCGATTGGCGACTAGAGGCAGCTGGGAGCGTAAGGGGCAGGATCTACCTCGCCCACCAACCACGGTGAGTCGAGGGCGAACGTCCCACGGGCCATCCCACATGGGAGCGCCGCGACCGGACCAGCAGCCGTTCTACTTCGGCACGTCCGCCGTGCGGACCTTGATGGTGCCATTCAGCTTCCAGTGCGCGTGGGTGGCGTTCGGGCCCGTGCCGCTGGGCACGTGGATGTCGGTATCCTCGAACTCATAGGTGATCTCGGCACCGCGGCCGGTGAGCTTGTCGTAGAGGCCGATGGCCAGCTCGGGCCAGTTCTCGGTGTGCTTGTCGTTTGCCATGATGAGAGAGGCTAGGTTGGGGGAAAGGCGTAGAGATGTGGAGGCCAGATGAAGGCCTGCGAGGCGATGGGATGGAGCGGCGGTGGGCTTTGTTCCGAGACAGGCTCGTCAAAACCTCCAGGAAGCATGCATAACCCCAGGCGTTGCGAAGACGGCGCGGTCGGGAGATCCAGGTGCGGGGACGGCTCTACGCGCCCACTCGGGCAGGACCGCTGCCATACCCGTGTTGCGTATTTAACTTTGGTCATACGCAGCGCCGTCTGCGCTTGAAGCCCCTTAGTCGCCCCGCTCCAGGACAGGCTCGGTTTCGAGGGGCTTCGTCGGAGACTTCTGAGCCATGCGGGCGCGGCGGAGCAGCAGCAAGCCGCCGATGATGAGCGCGCCGCCGAGGAGTTGGTAGACCGTCACTACCTCGTCGAGCAGCCACACGCCCGCGCCGATGGCGACGAACGGGACGAGGTTGCCGTACGCCGTCGCGTAGGCGGCCCCCACCCGGCGCACCGCCACGTTCCAGAGCCCGTAGGCCGCGCCGATGGAGAGCGCCCCGGAGAAGGCGAGGCTGGCCCAGACGTCGGGCCCGAGCGCCGCCCAGTCCGCCGGGCCGGGGCCGAAGTGGTGGAAGGCATACATCCCCGGCAGCGCCACCATGACGGCGTAGAACGCCAGCCCGTTCGGCGAGGCCCCGCGCGCCATGAACGGCTTCGAGAGGACCGTGTAGAGTCCCCAGAACAGCGCCGCTGCGAGCATGAGCAGGTTGCCGAGCAGCTTGCCCGACCCCAAATCGTCGATGCCGAGGTCGAGCGTCTTGCCGCCGGCCAGGATCACCACCACCGTGCCCGCCAGGCTGACCGCGAGGCCGAGCCACGCGCGTCCGCTCAGCCGTTCCTGGCCGCCCACGCGCGCCATCAGCGCCGTCCACACCGGCGTCGAGGCCATGATGAGCGCCGCGCTACCCGCCGCTGTGAGGTTGACGCCGAGGATGAAG
>JBCCLD010000120.1:0-11723 GCA_039027055.1 Bacteroidota bacterium | reverse complement strand
GACGGGGTTGCCAGGTTGGTCAACCACCCCTGTCCCCTCCTATCCAGGAGGGGAACTGCGTTTGCGGCTTCCATGCCCGAGCAGCGATATCGCAAAAGACCGGTTGTTCATGCACTAGGAGTCGTGACGTTCAGACGGTTGAGCGGTCACGCCGCAGCGATTTCGTTCCCGCAAGGCGGATGAGGAGCACGATCCTGTAGGGTCGGGCGACGTGTCGAACGAAGCGGGGGCGGAATCGAAGCCGGAGGCGCCGATCCGCTTGACCGTCACGGCACCCTAGCCACAGAGTTCGGTTCAACGGCGACGCTTCACAGCACGGAAGGGGCGCGTCCGCTAGCTTGGGCGCGCCCCTTCCGTTTGCCTCTTCGTTGCGCCAACCGCTCGTCTAGTGAATCGCGTCCTCCTCCTCATCCTCGACGGCTACGGTCTCGCCGAGGACCCGGCCGTCTCCGCCATCGACGCCGCCGAGAAGCCGTTCCTCGACCACCTCTTCGCGACGGCCCCGCACTCGACGCTGGAGGCGTCGGGGCGCGCGGTCGGGCTGCCCGCCGGGCTGATGGGCAACTCGGAGGTCGGGCACACCAACCTCGGCGCGGGGCGCGTGGTCTACCAGGAGATCACCCGCATCGACAAGGCCATCGAGGACGGCGCCTTCTTCGACAACGCCGTACTCAGAGGTACGGCGCAGCACGCGAAGACCCACGGCACCACGCTGCACCTGCTCGGCCTCGTCTCCGACGGCGGCGTCCACAGCCACCTCGACCACCTCGTGGCGCTGCTCGACCTCGCGAAGCGTGAAGGGCTCTCGGGCGACCAGGTCGTCGTGCACGCCTTCACCGACGGGCGCGACACCGCGCCGGAGGGCGGGGCGGGCTACCTCCGCACCGTGCAGGCCGCGATGGACCGCCTCGGCGTGGGCATCCTCGGCAGCGTCGTCGGGCGCTACTGGGCGATGGACCGCGACCGCCGCTGGCCGCGCGTCCGCAAAGCCTACGACCTCCTCACCACGGGCACCGTTGGCGACGACGGGACCGCCACGGACGACGTGATCGCGGCGCTGGAGGCGCAGTACGCCGCCGGCACCACCGACGAGTTCGCCGCGCCAATCCTCGCCAGCGGTACGCCGCGCATCACCAGCGGCGACGCGGTGCTCGTCTACAACTTCCGCGCGGACCGCGCCCGCCAGCTCACGAGCGCGTTCACCGGCACGCTGCTCCCCGACTACGACGCGCTCCGCGACGACCTCCCCCAGGCAGGCGACCTCGACCTTCACTACGCCACGTTCACGCCCTACCACAAGGCGTTCGACGTGCCCGTGGCCTTCCCGAAGCAGGATCTCACGGACACGCTCGGCGAGACCGTTGCGAAGGCGGGCGGCACGCAGCTGCGCGCGGCGGAGACGGAGAAGTATCCGCACGTCACGTTCTTCTTCAACGGCGGCAAGGAGGTCGCATTCGAGGGCGAAGCGCGCATCCTCGTCAACTCGCCCAAGGTGGCGACCTATGACCTCCAGCCCGAGATGAGCGCGCCCGAACTCGCCGAGAAGGTGAGCACCCACCTGCGCGAGGCGACGCCCGACCTCGTGGTGCTCAACTTCGCCAACCCCGACATGGTCGGGCACACCGGCGTCTTCGAGGCGGCCGTCAAGGCCGTTGAGGCGGTCGATGGCTGCGCGAAGCTGGTCGTGGAGACGGCGCGCGAGCTGGGCTACACCGTCGAGATCATCGCCGACCACGGCAACGCCGACCGGATGCGCAACCCCGACGGCTCGCCGCACACGGCGCACACGACCGTGCTCGTTCCGCACTTGCTCCTCCGCACCGACCCCGCCACGGGCGAGCTGTGGCAGGGCGCCCTTCGCCCCGGCAAGCTCGGCGACATCGCCCCGACCATCCTCACGCTGATGGGCCTGCCCATCCCCGAGGCGATGACGGGCGACGTGCTCGTGGACGTGTGACGTGATAGCACATTGGCACGCGACTAGGCATTGCAGCGGTCGTGCGGGTCGTGTATCCTCTGCACCGCTGTACTGGTTTGACCCCTAGCCTGATGCTCCGTCTATTTTTGGTTCTCGTCGTAGCTGTCGCCTTGGCGCTGGTCCAGGCTCCCCGCGACGCGCACTCGCGCTCCTCGGGGGCGTCGGCAGGCGTCTCCGGCGCTCCCGGCGACCGCACCTGTGCCACCGCCGGATGCCACGGCAGCTTCGAACTCAACAGCGGCACCGGGAGCGTCGAAATCAACGTACCTGCCGATGGCTACGTGGGTGGGACTCCCTACGAGTTCACGGTGCGCGTAAACAACACCACACCGGGCGACCCGACGCCCAACCAGGGCTTCCTCGTGACGGTGCGCGACCAGGCCGGCGAGCCCGTCGGCGAGTTCGAGATCATCGATGCGACGCGCACCAAGTTTGCTGCAGGCGGCGGCACGAACTACGTCACCCACACGAGCGCAGGCATCCAGGTGGACACGTGGACTGTCCGCTGGCTGGCCCCGGACGACGCGCCGACGCGGGTCACGTTCTACGCGGCGGGCAACGCCGCCAACGGCAACGGCTGGTTCGACGGAGACTACATCTACACGACCGCCCTGGAAGTCGAGCGGCGCGGCGTGAACGCCGAGGAGGGCGCGCCGGACGCGCTGGTGCTCGACGCGGTGTGGCCCAACCCCACGCGCGGAGCGGCGACGCTCTCGTTTGCGCTCGCCGCGCCAGCCGAGGTGACGGTGACGGTCGTGGACGGGCTCGGGCGCACGGTGGTCGAGGCGCAGCGCGGGGCGCTAGGTGCCGGCGAACAGACGGTGGCGCTCGACACGTCGGGCTTGGTGCCGGGGGTGTACTTCGCGGCGGTCACCGTTGGTGGAGGGACCATGCCGGGAGGCCGCCGCGTGCTCCCGCTCACGGTCACTCGCTAGCCGTCTCCCGTCGCACGGAAACAGCATGTCGAGGACCTATCGCTCAACCTGCGCGCGTGGCACGACGCGTCCGTTGGGGAGGATGATCTCGTCGGGGCCGGGCGGCGAGGTCGGGAAATCCGACAGCGACACATCCGGGTCGTCGAGGAGGTTGTTCTCGGGGAGGAAGTGCGAGTGGTCACCGTGGAAGATCTCCACGTAGCCGTCCTCGCCGAACGGATCGAGGACCTCTTGGAACGCAAACGCGAGCACCACAGCAGCGATGCCGACGAGGATCCACCGGCGCGGCGTGCGCCAGGGGTTCGGCACGGGGGCGTTCGAGGCAGGGGCCGTCGGGTCGTTCGTCTTCGGATTGGTCGTCGTCGGGTCAGGCATAGCAGGCAGGGGAAGCGACGCGGACTGGTGGCACGTCGCTCAGCCCGTCGCGATCCGCTAGTGCACACTCAAGGCGTCTTCTGCGCTTTCGGCCTTGGACGTGACAGGGTAGCTGATTCGGTCAACCACCCCTGTCCCCTCCTATCCAGGAGGGGAACTGCATTAGCAGCTTCCATACATGGCTTCAGATAACGCAAAAGACCGGTTGTCCATGCACTAGGGTCCGGGGCGACTCAGTTTTTCACCAGCCCGCCGTCCACGACGAGGTTCTGCCCCGTGACGGCGCGTGCCCAGGGTGAGGCGAAGAAGAGCACGGCGTCGGCCATCTCCTCGGGCGTGGTCACGCGGCGCAGCGGCGTCGTTGCCTCGATGATGCCGAACACCTCGGCGGAGGTGGCCGCGCTGGCGTCGGTGGTGCGGAGGAGGCCACCCGAGACGAGGTTGACGGTGATGCCCTGCGGCCCGAGGTCCTGCGCGAGGTTGCGCACGGCCCCGAGCATCGCCGCTTTGCCGGTCGTGTAGTCGTGGTAGGGCACGACGGGGTTCTGGACGAGGTTCGACCCGATGGCGATGACGCGCCCGCTGCCGGCCTCCGTCATGGCGGGGATCGTCGCCTGGACGACGTTCATCAGGCCCAGGACGCTGCCTTCGAGCTGGCGGAGGTAGTGCGCCCACGTGATCGTCGCCGCCGTCGGCATCGTCGTGGGGTCGAAGCGGTAGTCGACGAGCGCGTTGTGGACGCTGGTCGTGATGCGGGTGCCGAAGTGCGCCTCGGCGTCGGTAACCATCTGGCGGACGGCGTCGGCGTCGCGCACATCGGCCTGCGCCACGAACGCATGCCCGCCCGCCGCGGCGATCTCGTCGGCGACGGCCTGCGCGCGCTCGGCGCTCCGGTAGTAGTTCACGACGACGCGCGCGCCCTCGCGGGCAAACGCGTGGGCAAGGGCGGCTCCGAGGCCGCGGCTGGCTCCGGTGACAAGGACGGTTTGATCGGCGAGGAGCATGGCGGGGGGCTGAGAGGGTAGTAAATGGGAGAGGGAGAGCGGCACAGACGCGCAACGCAGCGAGATCGTGCCCAGCAAGATCGGCTCTGCCAAAGCGGCAGAGACAGCGGCGCGGCACAGTTCTCGTGCCCTTCACCCACGACGAGATTCGTGCCACCACGCTGCCATTCCGGCTTTTTCCATGCCCACGACTACGATCCCGAACTACTACGAGACGCTCGGCGTCGCGGAGCGCGCGTCGGCGGCGGACCTCAAGAAAGCCTACCGTCGCCTCGCACGGGAGTACCACCCCGATCGCAACCCGGACAACCCCGAGGCAGAGGAGCGCTTCAAGGAGGTCCAGCAGGCCTACGAGGTGCTCGGCGACGCGGACAAGCGCAAGAAGTACGATCGCTTCCGCGCCAACCCGCACGCGTTCGGCGGCATGGACCCCAACAGCGGCACGAACCCGTTCGGCGGATCCGGTAATCCGTTCGGCGGCCAGGACGTGCGCTTCTCACGCGGCCCCGACGGCTCCATCCGCTTCGAGTCGGCGGGCGGCGCAGCACCGAACATGGAAGACCTACTCGCCTCGCTCTTCGGCGGCAGCAGCCCGTTCGGCGGGCAGGCAGGCTTCTCCGGGTCGCCCTTCGGCAGTGGCTCGAGTCCGTTCGGCGACGCGAGCCCGTTCGGCACCCCACGCACTTCGGGCCAGCGTGCGCCGCACGGTCCGCAGGCCACCGAGACGCGCATGCGGCTCTCGTTCGACGAGGCGCTCGCGGGCGGCAAGCGTGAGGTGACCCTGCCCGGCGGCGAGACGATCCGGCTCTCGATCCCGCAGGGCGTCGCCGACGGCACCAAGATCCGCCTGCGCGGGCGCGGCACCCCCGACGCATCGGGCCAGCGCGGGGACCTCTTTATCACGTTCGGCGTGGCCGCTTCGCCCCGCTTCCGCCGCGAGGGCCACGACCTCCACCTCACCGAGACGATTACCGCCATCGAGGCGATGCTCGGCACGGAGCGCCGGATCGAGACGGCGCAGGGCACGGCGATCAAGTTGAAGGTGCCCGCCGGGACGCAGCCCGGCCACCGCCTCCGCCTGCGCAGCCAGGGCGTCCAGACCGCCAACGCCACCGGCGACCTCTTCGTCACCCTCGACGTGACCACGCCCGCGCTCTCCGACGAGGCCCGCGCCGATCTCCAGGCCTGGGTCGACCAGCATGGCCTGGACGGAAGTGTGGGTAGTTAGAGGGGAGAAGGAAAGCGTTAGCGGGGCGTCCTTAGCACAGCCGTCTGGTCAGGGAAGGGGGCATCTTGGACAGTAGGGCGTCGAGCGCCTACGCGTTCACCCTCGAACACGTCCATACCCCGCGGCGCGTGCGCCCTTTCGTCGGGTGGCTGCGCGTACCGAGGCGAGCCATGCTGCATGCACGACGTGCGCATCGCTCGCCTTCGTGTTTTCTGACTCCGCTCCTACCTCCGATGCGTCTATTGCTTGCCCTCGTTGCCCTGCTCCTCGTCGTTCCCACCGTGACTGCGCAGGACGCGCGCATCCAGGACATCCGCGACCGCTACTACGGGGCCACCGACAACCCCGAAGCCGAAGGGCTCTACCAGTTCCAGGTCGTCGACAACCCCGACGCGCGTGACTATCCGGCCATCGGGACCTATCGCCAGGAGATCACGCTCACCTACACGTTGTTCGAGAACCAACTCCCGGTCCCGCACCTCGTCGTGATGAAGGACCAGACGGCAGCCTTCCAGACGCGCACAGAGGTGCTGCTCGATGACGGCGGCGCGCCGATGTTTCTCTACTACGACTACGGCGAAGGCTCCAAGCGCGTCTACTACAACGCCGACGGCGACTGCATCCGCTACCTCATGGACGGCGAGAGCGTGGGCTGCGACGCGCGCGGAGAGTTTCGGGAAGGCGAGGCCGACAGGATTCGTCACGCGCAGGCGGTCGCCGAGCTCTTGGGTGTGCTCAGCCTCGGTAGGTGATGGCGGGGCCAACGACCATCAGGGCTGTGTCGTCTTGGTCGTTCCCGACGTAGGCTGTGAGGCTGAGGCTGATCGGTAAGTCGAATACATACTCCGCTTAAGAATTTAGATAAATTCTAAATTAGCCACCACGGCTAAAAACGCTTCCGGGATTCTTGACAGGGCTGGGGGTATCCCCTAGAATTGGCGCGTCGATCCAAGTCTGATAAATCGTTTGAGTTGCGACAAACAGCGGACGTTTCGGACGATACTGCAAGCGCTTCCAGCATGCCTCCGCCCTGGCAAGGGTGGGCTTCGGTATCGCTGTGGCCTAACCGCCGGGGTGCTCGTGTCCTGTTCTTCAGCCCTAGCTCCCCAGAAGCATGGCCAACGTACTCTGGCTCCAAGGCGGTGCCTGCAGCGGCAACACGATGTCTTTCCTCGATGCCGAGGAGCCGACCGTCGTAGACCTCGTCACTGACTTCGGCATCAACATCCTGTGGCACCCCACGATCGGTCTCGAGATCGGCCACCAGGTGACCCACCTCCTCGAAGACTGCAAGTCGGGCAAGATCGCGCTCGACATCTTCGTGTTCGAGGGGTCCATCATCCAGGGACCCAACGGTACGGGCACGATGAACTACTTCGCCGACCGCCCCATGCAGGAGTGGATCCAGGAGCTTTCGGCTGTGGCGGGTTACGTCGTGGCTGTGGGCGACTGCGCGTGCTGGGGCGGCATCCCCGCCGTCCCGCCCAACCCGAGCGAGTCGACGGGCTTCCAGTTCCACCGTGAGGCCAAAGGCGGCTTCCTCGGCCCGGACTTTGTCTCGAAGGCGGGCCTGCCAGTCATCAACATCCCCGGCTGCCCGGCGCACCCCGACTGGATCACGCAGGTCCTCGTGGCCGTCGCGACTGGCCGGGGCGGCGACCTCCTGATCGACGACTACCATCGCCCGAAGACGTTCTTCACGCAGTTTGTCCAGGACGGCTGCCCCAACCAGTACAGCTTCCACGAGAAGATCGACGGCGGCTTCGGCGAGCGAGCCGGGTGCCTCTTCTACGAGGTGGGTTGCCGCGGGCCGATGACGCAGGCGTCGTGCAACAACATCCTTTGGAACCGGACGTCGTCCAAGACCCGGGCGCGCCACCCCTGCCTCGGCTGCACCGAGCCGGGCTTCCCGCACCACGACCTTGCCAAGGGTTCTGTCCTTAAGACGCCAAAGCACTTCGGGCTCCTACCCAAGGACGTGCCCACAGGCGAGAACAAGCTGGTCTACTACTTCAAAGCGGGCATGACCAAGTTCTTCTATCCGCACAACCACAAGCGGGTCGAGACCTCGAAGTAGCGAGCCTCTGCCCCTCTCGGTGATAGTGCACTAGGGCCGTGCGGTAGGACGCAGGGAGGAGGGAATAGCATCCCTGCACCTGCCGCTCGCCCTTCTTTCCAGGCTGGCGTCCTCGGTCCGCACCCGGCGCGGACTTGAGACCGACCTAGCCAACGACCCCTAGCCATAGACCCCAGACCCATGGCAACCAAAGCCTTAAATATCTCACCTGTAGGCCGCGTCGAGGGCGACCTCGACGTGCGCGTCGAAATCGACGGCGGAACGGTCACCCGCGCCTACACGATGGCCTCCATGTTCCGCGGCTTCGAGCGGATCATGCAGGGCAAAGACCCGCAGTCGGGCCTCATCGTGACGCCGCGCATCTGCGGTATCTGCGGCGGCTCGCACCTCTACTGCGCCTCCTCGGCACTCGACACCGCGTGGGGCACCACGCTCACGCCCAACGCGCTTCTGCTGCGCGCCATCGGCCAGGCCTGCGAGACGATCCAGAGCATCCCGCGCTGGTTCTACGCCATCTTCGCCACCGACATGGTGAACAAGAAGTTCGCGGGCCAGCCGCTCTACGACGAGGTCGCGCGTCGCTTCGCCGCCTTCGTCGGGACCTCGTTCGAGGCCGGCGTGGCGATCAGCGCTAAGCCGGTCGAGGTCTATGCCCTCTTCGGCGGGCAGTGGCCGCACTCGTCCTACATGGTCCCCGGCGGCGTGATGTGCGCCCCGCGCCTGAGCGACATCACGCGCGCCACGGCCATCCTCAACGAGTACCGCCAGAACTGGCTCGAACCGATCTGGCTCGGCTGCTCCATCGAGCGCTACCTCGAGATCCAGACCTGGGACGACCTCATGGCGTGGGTCGAGGAGAACGAGAGCCACCGCAACAGCGACCTCGGCCTCTTCCTGCGCGCCGCGCTCGACTACGGCTACGACGAGATCGGCCGGGGCGTCGGCAAGTTCCTCACGTACGGCACCTACCTCCACAAGGACCGCTACAACAAGCCCACCGTGGAGGGCCGCAACCAGGCGCTCATCAGCCCGAGCGGCTTCTACGACGGCCAGGACTACCACGCCTTCGACCACATGCAGGTCGTCGAGCACGTCCAGCACTCGTGGTATGCCGACCATCCGCCCTCGCACCCGTGGAAGGAGCCCATCCCCACGCCCGTGCCCTCGAAAATCCTCGACGACACCAACTTCGAGGAGAAGTACTCCTGGTCGAAGGCCCCGCGCTACCTCGGCCACGCCGCCGAGGTGGGCCCGCTGGCCCGCTGCATCATGTTTGGCAACCCAGACAACCTCGACCACCAGACGAAGAACGACCTCTTCAAGAACATCATCCGCGAGAAAGGGCCCAGCGTCCTCACGCGCGTCCTGTCCCGGATGCACGAGGCGCCGATCCTCTTCGAGAACGTCAACAAGTGGCTCACGCAGGTCGACCTCGACGGCGAGTTCTACATCAAGCCGGAGGAGAAAGACGGCGTCGGCTTCGGCGCGACGGAGGCCGCCCGCGGGGCGCTCGCGCACTGGATCGAGATCGAGGACGGTGTCATCAAGAACTACCAGGTGGTCGCGCCTACGACCTGGAACGTCGGCCCGAACGACGCCGAAGGGCAGATGGGCCCGATCGAGGCGGCGCTGACCGGCATCGAGATCGAGGACGAGCACGACCCGGTCGAGGTCGGCATCGTGGCGCGCTCCTTCGACTCGTGCCTCGTCTGCACCGTCCACGCCCACGACGCCGAGGGCGAAGAGCTCTCGACGTTCAAGCTCTAGTCCCCATGCCCACCGCAGTCCTCGGTTTTGGCAACCCCGTGCGCGGCGACGACGCCGTCGGCGTGCGGGTTGCCGAGCAACTCCAGACGCGCTTCGGCGACGCCTTAGCCGATGCGGGCGTGTCGGTGTTCGACATGGGCACCTCGGCCTTCGAGGTGCTCTTCCAACTGCGCGGGCACGACCGCCTCCGCTTCGTCGACGCGGCCGTCCACACGGGCCACCCCGTCGGGACGGTCTTCAAGGTCCCGGCGGCGCAGCTGGAGCGCGAGGCAACGGACGACCCGCTCGTCTTCCTCCACGCGCTCAAGTGGGACCAGGCCCTCCGCTACGCCCGCCAGATCCTCCGCGACGCCTACCCCGACGACGTCGAGGTCTACCTCGTCGCCATCGAGGACACGCGCCTCGACGCGCCGATGAGCGCGGACGTCGAGGCTGCCCTGGACCGCGTCGTCGAGGCGCTCGCGGACGAGTTGGAGCTAGCCGACGTCGTCCATGACTGAGGTTGCCTCCGACATCCCGCACGTCGAGCAGCGCGGGCACCACCTGTGGCTCGACGCCGCGACGGTCGCGCGCTGGTTCGGCGATGTCCCTGCGGCGCTCGTGCTCTACAACGGCGGCAGCCGCAAGCTCTGGGTCGCCCCGGCGACCGACGGCCACACGCTGAGCAAGTTTTCCACGACTCACCAACTGCTCCTCAAGCACCGCACGGCGGCGGGCGACCGCACGCTAGCGCTGCACGAGGTGCTCATCGATCACCAACTACCCCCGCAAACCCGCACCTTCAACGCCTCCTGGAACACCCTCGTGGGGTGCATCGAGGTAACGCTGTAGCAGGCGCACCGCCTAACGAGACCGGAGCCTCGCTCCACCATCTCTTCGACGACGGCCGCCCGCTCTCGCGTTACCTTTTTTTGCACCTAGCTGAACGAAACGTTCAAAACGTCTGTCTGGCCTCGTGCATCCCTTCCGCTTGCACGTCTCTCGATGGACTACTCGATCTGCTGCGACACGCGGGGATGCCCGCGCTCGCTCGCCTTCATGGACCGCGACAGCGACTGGCTCCGAGACTCCGAAGTGATGGTGGACGTCCGCCCCGAGAAGGGCCGGTTCGTCATCTACCTCGTCTTCGTCTCGATCCACGACCCGAGCAAGGTCCTCCGGCGACGGATCACCGAGGCGCGCTCCGAGCGCGAGGCGCATCTGAAGGCGCGGCTGTACCAGCGCACGGCCCAGAAGGACCCGCGCGGTACGCTTCGTGTCCGACCCGATGCCGCTTTCCGTCCACGTAAGAACTGACCACGCCACCGACTTCGAGCGCCTCGTCGCCGCCCGCGACGGGCTGGCCGAGGTGCTCACCCACACCGACGACGCTGCCACGGCCGACCTCCTCGTCGGCGACGCAGGCCTCGTGCTCGCGCTGCCGTGGGACGACGCCCGCCCGCCGTACCGCTTCCCGGCGCTGCCGCTGAGCGAAGCCGGGCTGCTCGCCGCGTGCAACCTCGTCCTGGGCGACTACGAGACGGCGCACCAGCACCTGGCCACCCAGCCCGATGTCACGCCGGCACTGCTGGCGGAGGTCGTCCTGGCGCACCACGTCGCCTACGGACAGCCTATCGACGCGGCGATGGCGGCGGCGCTGCGCGTGTCGAGCGACAACCCGAGTGACGACAACGACGCAGCGGAGCACGGGCGGCAGGCGCACAACCGGGCGGTGGTGCTGCACTACACGCACGCTGACCGCGACGACGCTCAAGCCGCGTATGCCCTGGCCATCGCCGCGACTCAGTCATCGCAGGCGCGTGCGTTCACGGCCAAGCACTACGCCACCTTCCTCCTCGATGGCGACGCCGCGCCGCCCGCCGAGCGGGTCGTCACGGATGTGCTCGCGGACGTGGCCGATACCGCCGCCCGTGACGCGCTGAACGAGACGCTGGGCCAGGCGCTGCTCGCCCAGGTCGCGCCGCCCTACGACGCCGACCTCCTGGCGCGTCTCAAGCCGCTCCTCTGGGCGCAGGTTGAGCGCCACGAAGCCGCCGACCGCCCCGTCGCGCTGGCGATGCGACTCACGGACGCCGCGCTCGTCGCGCAGGTCGAGGGCAGCTTCGCCGAGGCTGTCGGGTATGCCCGCCGCGCCATCGCTGCGGTCGAATACGAGGACGTGCCGGGCGTCTGGGCGCAGGCGTTCATGCGCAAGGGCTCGGTGCTCCACGCCTGGGCCGAGGCCGGCCACCCGCAGTTCTACAAGCCCGCGTCCGAAGCCTACCAGCAGGCGCTGAAGGCCTTCACCCGCGACGCCGCCCCCGCCACGTTCGCCGAGATCCACCACGAACTCGGCATCCTCTACGCCGAGATGCCTGGG
>JBCCLD010000119.1:0-11740 GCA_039027055.1 Bacteroidota bacterium | reverse complement strand
TCGGTGCTCACGGCCTCCGTTCTGCCTCCGCCCACCTCTACAGAATGGGGGGTTCACTCGTCACACGATCCTACGGGATCGCGCTCCACGTGCGCCGTTCGGAGACGCAAACCGCGTCTCGTGTGCACCTGACCCGATCAATGTCCACACCCCCTAGTGCATGGAAAACCGGTCTTTTGCGATATCGAAGCCATGTACGGAAGCCGCAAATGCAGTTCCCCTCCTGGATAGGAGGGGACAGGGGTGGTTGACCAACCTGGCAACCCTGTCACATCCAGAGGTGATCGCGCAGTAAACCCCTTGCGCTCACACTAGCTACCCCCGCCCTGGTCCCTGACGAGGCGTACAAACGGGATGGAGACGGAAACGCTGACGGCAGGATTGCCCGCACGCTCGAAGTCGCCGGGAGCCGTGAAGAGTGCACCGAGCCCTTCGATGAGCCCGCCCTCGCGGTAGTAGGGGAAGCCGACGGCGAGTGTGATTGCGAAGACGGGTTTGCGCGCGCGAATGCGCCGGGCCACTTGGTCTGATGGGAACGGGATGAAGGCGAGCGAGAGGGTCGGGCGGGTGTACGTCTGCCCGTCTGTCCCATCCGTGATGGCGCTGGGAAGACGCACGTCGGCGGCGTCGAGGGCGACGAGGCTGAGCGCCGGCCAGAACGTCAGCCTTTCCGTGAACCCGATCTCCCCGAGCGCTAGCCCAAACTGCGTGGATATCCCACCGTCGCCTCGGAGTGGGAGACCGACACCGACGACGAGATGGTCCTTGACGTAGTCAAAGAAGGCACCGTCCCCGAAAATCGCACTGCCTGCGTTCTCTACCAGGTAGCCCAGAAGGTTGGAGCCAACGGCTACCTCGGTTTCCAGATCGTTGGACATGAGCACGCCGACGCCCGCCGTCCATGCCACCGTGGACTCGACCACGCCGAAGCCCGGGGGCAGCAGAGCCCCGCCGGCACCCGCCAACCTAAGTGGCCCCCTCGCGCCGCCACCTAGGTCCTCGATCAGTGCGGCGAGGGCGGCGAGGTCGTCGCTCCGGACTGGCAAGGCGAGGTCAAACGCCGCGATGCCAGCGCCGGTGTCCCCCGCAGCGATAGACTCGACTACCGCGTTGAGCTGGAGCAGCGCGTCCTCCAGGGCAGTGAGTCCTGAGAGCGAGAGGGCGACCCGGTCGAGGCAGTTGAGCTCGAGCGAGGCGCTGCGTGCAAGAGCGTCCGCGTAGGCCTGGGTGAGCTCTGCCTGCCGAGCTGGCCACCCGTTGTTCACCACGTTGAGGTGGAGGGGCTGCCGCTCGTTCATCGCTGTCCTCACCCGTTGGGCGAGCGCACAGGCGCTCGCATACGCCTCCGACACCTGGCTCGCCGTCACCCGGTCGAGGGCTGCAGTCACGTCTTGCGCATGCGTGCGAGGGGCCGCCAGGACAATGAGGAGGGTGAGTAGGATGGTGTGGGTGCGCATTGGAATACCGTCGAATGGTGCGAGCAGCGCTGCAACGAGGCTGGGACTCCAGAAAATTGGGACGGGCCCGAGAAGAAAAGCCTCGCGTAAATACGGGATTTATGCGTGTGTGGACGAGGGCCGACGGCGTCGAGGCGACTTCGTCGCAGGTCTTCTCCACGTGTCGAGGCGGGTCTACCTGCTGGCGTCCACGCGTACAGGGGGCACCACCAAGCGTACCGGGGACACCACGCCCTATTCAAACCAAACGGGCGGCAGGGCCTGCGCCTGTCCGGTACAGACGGTCAACAGTCCCTACGGGTATCGGCAGTAAAAAACGCCTCGCTCCATCTGGGGCGAGGCGTTCTACGCTGAGGTCGAGCGCCGATCAGGAGACGCGGCGACGCACCGGTGTGCGGCTGCGCATGCGCGGCGCGGGAGCGCGGTCGAGCGCGTGGCGGGGTCTCGTGGGCAGCACCGGGCGCGGCTCGCGCGGCGTCGGCGGCGGGGGCGGGTCGTCCGATCGAGGCGGGCTGCCCTGGTTGAGCACCGTCCACGCATACACGCCCAGCGCCATCGGCATCACGCCGAAAAGGAGGACAAGGAGTCCGAACATAGCCGTGGTGGTTGTGGTGTGCGGGAGGAGAAGATAGGGGGTGCTAGCGATTGTCCAAGAGAGAATTTCGTACCCATAGGTATCGGAAAAGCCCTTTCGGTCAACGACGGGCGATGCAGGCGTCAGACCCCGGGAGTCGAGCCCCCGCCCGGGGGGCCTGACCGCCTCGTCCACCTGTATCTTGCCCTAGTACCACTCAATCAACGTGCCGGACCGGAGTGCTCGTCCGCGCACACCCATCAGTTAGTGCAGATGACCACCTACCGCGACGCTGGGGTCGATATCGACGCGGGCGACGAAACCGTACGCCGGATCAAGCCGCTCGTCCGTCAGACCTTCACGCCGGGCGTCCTGACCGACATCGGCGCGTTCGGCGGCTTTTTTTCGCTCGACCACGACGCCTACGACGAGCCGGTGCTCGTCTCGTCGGTAGACGGGGTCGGAACGAAACTCAAGGTGGCGTTTCGTACCGGGCGGCACGGGACCGTCGGGCAAGACCTCGTCAACCACTGCGTCAACGATATCGCGGTCTGTGGCGCGCGCCCGCTCTTCTTCCTCGACTACTTCTCCGTCGGTCGACTCGACCCGGTTGTGGCGGAGCAGGTCGTCGCGGGCTTCGCGGCAGCGTGCATGGAGAACGGCTGCGCGCTCATCGGTGGCGAGACAGCCGAGATGCCCGACCTCTACCGCGAGGGGGAGTACGACCTCGCGGGCTGCATCGTCGGCGTGGTCGAGCGTAGCCGCATCGTCAAGGGCGAGTCCATCCAGGAGGGCGACGTGCTGCTAGGGCTGCCCTCGACGGGCCTCCACACCAACGGCTACTCGCTCGCGCGCAAGGTCCTCTTCGACAAGTTCGACGTGCACGACGCGCCTGAGGCGCTCGGTGGCGCGACCGTCGGGGCCGCCCTGCTGCGGGTGCACCGCTCCTACCTCCGCGCCTGCCAAGCGCTCATCGACGCGGACGCCGTGAGTGGCCTCGCGCACATCACGGGCGGGGGCCTCGAAGGCAACACCCGCCGCATCCTGCCGGCCGGCCGCTCGCTGGAGGTGGACTGGGCCGCGTGGGACCGCCCAGCGCTTTTCCGCCTCATCCAGAGCCTCGGCTCGGTGCCCGAAGACGACATGCGGCGGACGTTCAACTGCGGCATCGGTCTCGTCGCCGTGGTGCCTGCCGCGAAGCTCTCCGCCGCCCGCCGCGTGCTGGAAACGCTCGGTGAGCAGCCCATCGAGATCGGTCACGTTCGGTAGGCCGGTGAGGCGGTAGACGGCGCGTCCGTAGACGGCGCGTCCGTAGACGGCGCGTCCGTAGACGGCGCTAACGCTGGGGAGCATGTTTCCCCGAGGCTCCACGCCATCAGTCGGCACGACCGGGTCACAGTCCCACCACCAGGCCGGCGTGGACCTTGCCCTGCGTCGCCCCGTCCTCGGGGTTGAGGGCGTAGGAAAACGTGAGCAGGCCAAGCGGCGTGCGCTGCTGGAGGCCAAACCCGAAGCCCGGCTCGATGCCGCGCTGTGCCTCGATGCGGGCCTCGGTGGTCGGGTCGGTGACCGTAGGCCGCCCGACAATCTCCGGCGTCGCGACGTAGCCGACGTCGGCGAAGACGAACGCGAACGACGTGCGGTCCAACTGGTAGCGGTACTCAAAGACGGCCCGTGCGACGACGTTGCCGAGGAAGCGCTCCTCGTCGTAGCCGCGCAGCGAGCGTGCACCGCCGTACCGGAACAACTCGGCCGTGTCGTACACGTCGCTCAGCAGCACGGCCACGTCCCCGCCCGTGACAAACACTTGCCGGGCGAACGTCGGGACGAACACACGTGCATCGGCAACGAGGCGCTGCTGGGGGAGGCTCGTCGCAAACGCCTGCGCGACGGAGTCGGCGGCGCCGGGGAAGCGCCGCGTCTTGCGCCCCTGCTCGATGATCGCTTCCACGACGAGGCCGCGCCGGGGGTTAACCGCGCGGTCGATACGGCGGTAGCGGAGGCCAATCCCCGCGAATGTGGCGTCGGCGGCGGGCACGAGCGGGAGGCCGTCGCTGCCCAGGCGCCGGCCCGCAGGCCCCGGGTCGGTGTTCTCGCGCGTGAACGCCCCGAAGACGCTCAGGCCCGGCGCGAGCTGGTAGCCGACTTCGAGGCCGTAGCGCTGCTGGGCGAACGTCGAGTCCTGCCCACGCCCCTCAAACGATGCCTCAATCCGCAGGGGGAGGCCCGCCACGAACGGGTCGGCCGCGCGGAGGTCGACCGAAGAGACGAGGCCGGGGTTGCGCACAAGGCGCAGGCTGAAGAGCCGGCCGCCGCCGAAGACGTTCACGAGCTGGAGCAGCCCGTTCCCGACGACCTGGCCGGACGTGCCAGGGCGCGTGGGAGGCAGGTAGCCGAGGATGAGGTCGAACGTGCCCGGCGGGCGCTCCTCGACGGGGATGCGAAGCGTGGCCGCATCGGGCGCGCTGGGGTCCGCGAGGACAAGGTAGGGCGTCCCGACGGCCTCGTAGAGGTCCGTGGCTTCGAGGCGCTCCCGGATGGCCGCGGGGTCATACGCGACGAGCGGAGCGTCGGTGCGGAGGTCGGCGATGCGCGCGGCGAAGCGGCCCGAGGTGCGCGCCCGCGCCGCACTCGTGTCGCGGGAAACCGCCTCGACGGCGGCGAGGCGTAGCGTGCGGCCCTCATCCACCTGCACCGCGACGCGGAGCGCAAGCTGGCCCGTGCTGTCCGCGTCCAGGGTCGTCTCCACGCGGGCTTGGGCGAGGGGGTAGCCCGCGCGCTCGTAGGCCGCGAGCAGCCCGTCGAGGTCTCGCTCCAGGCGCGCCGCGTCGAAGACCTGGCCCGACCGCGTGGTGAAGTCAGCGCGGACCTGGGCCACGTCGAGCGCGGTGAGGCCATCGAGGTCCAGGCGGCCCACCTCGACCTGCGGGCCGCGCGAGGCGTAGAGCACGCCCTCGCCCTCGTCCACCAGTGCCGAGTCGATCCGGGCGAGGTAGTAGCCGTCGCGCTGCAGGTAGCGGAGCGCCCGCGCCGCGAGCGAGTCAAGCGAGAGCGTGCGGGCGCGCGGTGGGGTCCAGGGCACGGGGTTGCCGTCTGCGACGAGCGTCCAGTCCGCGCGGGCCTGCCGGGTCGAGTCTGGGGTCTGGGCGCGCGTCGTCGGGACGGGCGCCGCCACGGTGAGTGCCGCCAGGGCTATTCCAAAGAGAGCCGGGGCGATCCTCGGGAGGGCAGGCGCTACAAGACGCAGGGCGGGTGCGGGGTGGGCGTATCTTGACGACACTCGCCTCCACCGTTGCTGTTTGCCGTGCTTCATTTCGTGCTCCCGCGCAGGCTGGTCCTGATCGCTGCGTGCGTGCTCGCGCCGCTGGTGGGCGCGTGCGGGTCCTCGGAAGAGGTGGCCGCGCCGCCGCAACCCAGGGTCGTCCCGCCCGGTTCCGATGCGGTGCCGGGCCTGGAGACCCTGCCGGCGACGGGCACCCGCATCACCGACGGTACGTTCCGGCTCCGGCTCCCAGACACGTTGCGCTACGCCGTCGCACCGGGCGAGGCGTGGGTGGAGGCACTCCCACGCGAGGCCGAGGGCAACCTCGTCGTCTACCGCGCGCTCAGCGCTCCGGCGCTCAGCTGGGTCGTCGACGGCGCGCTCTTCGCGCAGACGCTACCCACCCAGCGTGGAATGCTCCGCTTCGACTTCCAGCGCTCGGTCGCGGGCTACACGGACACGCTCGTCGTCTTCCTCCACGTAGACGACCCAGCGCAGGGCACCGCCGACGGGGATGCCGCCAGCACGGCCGCCGCCGACAATGGCTAAGCGCCCGACGTTTGACTACGCAGCCCACGTCGAACCTCGCCACCGCGAGGCGTTTCGTACGCCGCTCCTGGACTGGTTCACCCGCGTGCGCCGCCCGATGCCGTGGCGCGCCGAAGACGCGGCGGGGCGCCGCGACCCCTACCGCGTCTGGCTGTCCGAGATCATGCTGCAGCAGACGCGCGTGGACCAGGCGACGCCCTACTTCGAGCGCTTCACCGCCGCCTTCCCGACCGTGGAGGCGCTCGCCGAGGCTGACCTCGACGATGTGCTGAAGCAGTGGGAGGGACTGGGCTACTACTCGCGCGCGCGCAACCTCCACCGCGCTGCGCAGCAGGTCGTCCGGGACCACGGCGGGCGCGTGCCTGACACCGAGGCGGCGATCTCGGCGCTCCCCGGCATCGGCCCCTACACGGCCGCCGCGGTGCTCTCGCTTGCCTACGGCGTCCCGCTCGCCGTTCTCGACGGGAACGTGATCCGCGTGCTCACCCGCGTGTTCACCATCGACGACGATGTCAAGCGCAGCCCCGTCACGAAGGCGTTGCGCCGCCTCGCCAACGACCTGCTCCCCGTCGAGCAGCCCGGTGCGTTCAACGAGGCCGTCATGGAACTCGGCGCGACCGTCTGCACCCCGGTGCCCCGGTGCTCCTCGTGTCCGGTCTGCCTCGTCTGCGCCGCTCACGAGGAGGGCACCCCCACCCGCTACCCCGTCGCTACCAAGAAGAAACCCGTGCCGCACTACGACATCGCCGTAGGCGTGGTCTATGACGACCAGGGCCGCGTACTTATCCAGAAGCGCCCCGAAGATGCCATGTTAGGTGGCCTGTGGGAGTTTCCCGGGGGCAAGCGAGAGCCAGGCGAGGCGCTGGCCGACACCTGCGTGCGCGAACTGCGCGAGGAACTCGGCATCGAGGTAGCTGTGACGGAGCCGGTGGCGCGCATCGACCACGCCTACTCGCACTTCAAGATCACGCTCCACGCGTTCCGCTGCCGCCTTGTGCGCGGCACGCCCGAAGGCCGTGAGGGTCAACCGCTTCGCTGGGTGACGGTGAGCGGCCTCGACGACTACGCGT
This sequence comes from Bacteroidota bacterium, assembly GCA_039027055.1. Lineage (GTDB taxonomy): Bacteria > Bacteroidota > Rhodothermia > Rhodothermales > Rubricoccaceae > JBCBEX01. Next base: position 4,828 of record JBCCLD010000119.1, on the reverse strand, counting down.
TTCCCCGCGCCAACCGCCGCCTCATCGAGACACTCCAGACCCAGCTCCGCAACCCAACGCTGTTCTGACGAGCACGCGTCGCCCCGCTCCTACCGGGCGAGCGTGACGCGTCGGGTGAGCGCGAGGTCGTCCCCCAGGACGCGGACGACGTAGACGCCAGCTGGAAGGCGCGCTGCCTCGAACGTGAGCGGGTGCGTCCCTGCCGCGAGCGTACCCTCGTGTAGCACCGCCACGCGCCGCCCGAGCACGTCGTAGGCAATGGCTTCGATGCGTTGGGCTGCTGGGATCGTGAGTGAGAGGGTCGTCTGTGCGGAGAACGGATTGGGGGCAGCGGTGAGCATCGCCGCCGCGGGCGTCGTCTCCGGTTCGTTGGCGACGGGCGGAGCGACGAAGATGGGAAGCTCGATGGGGGAGAAGTAGCCGTTGACGTAGCCGCGCACGGTGTAGCTACCATCAAGCACGCCGCACTGCGCGGGGATGTAGTCAAAGCAAGGGCCTGCGATGTCCGGGTCGCTCCATTCGTATCGTCCTCCCGAGGCGATTTCGAGGGCTGTCGGCATAGTGATCCAGCTGCAGGTACAACTGCCGATCACAGTGCCGAGGTCGTACCCGGCCTGGAAGCCGTCGGGCCAACCCAGGCTAAGGCTACCGCTGCGCAGGTTCGTGAGCGCGAGCGAGATGCTGATGGTGTCTTCGGGGAAAAAGCGACGCCCGTCCGTTCCCATGGCGAGGAGGATATCCGCGTCCACTTCACGCAAGGTCGCCTCGCGTTGGCGTGGGTAGGGCCGGTAGGTGTTCATAGCCCCGAAGAGTTCGCTGTCCCTGTACTGCTCTACCGCCTCCTCAGGCGTCATGCCTTCGATCAACCAGTACGTGCCTCCATTGACCTCGATGTCGGTCACGTTGAGGTCAGCGCGAATCGCCTCGACTTCGGCAGGGTCTGCATTGTCGTTGACCCATACCGACACAAGCCCTCCGAGATACTGCGGAGCCGAAATCGTGAGCGTCTCGCGAGTAAAGAACCCATCAATGCTGATCGTATGGGTATCGCCTTCGGTCCAGGGGAAGCCCTGCAAGTCGGGGTCGATCTCATAGGTTGTCTCCACGCCCTCCCGAGGGAAAACCTCGATCTCCAGTTCAAGCAGCGTGCAGGCCCATTCGACGTCGGCGCCGTCTACCTCTTTGATGCCGGAACATGGCGTCAGTCGAAACCCGATGGCTTCGTCGCTCGCGTTGTAGTACTGCGCGATGACGGTGATCGGCTCGCCGTACTCGTACACGCTCTTGTTGGTGAAGAAGCGTTCCACGAGGGCATCGGGTGCGTCTTGAGCACGCAGGGGGAGTGAAAGAGCCAGGAGGCAAACGATGAGGAGTGCACGCATGGGGATGACCTGACATGTAGGTGAAAACACTACCCCTTGATACGCTCAGATCCAACGCAGCTCCAAATAGCGTCAGGTTCGCGTCCACATGCCGTCCAACCCGTCCACAGTCAGCCGCCGAGCCACGTCCTAAACGTCTCCCACAGCGCACCGGGGCCGATGCCTTCGACGCCGGTGCGGAAGCGGAGCGTGCACCAGAAGTCGAGCGCGAGCATCTGGAAGCTGTGGATGGGTACCGCGATCCAGAACGAGCGGCAGCGCCAGCAGAGCGCGCCCAGCGCAATGCCGCCGAGGATCGAGAGGTAGGCCTCCGCAGGCGGCTTGTCAGCGTGCAGCAGCGCAAACGGTACCATCTGGACGAACACCGCCATGAAGCCAAACGTCCGTGCCGTCCCGAAGAGCACGAACCCGCGCCAGAGGTACTCCCACCCGATCCAGTAGAACAGGTAGAGCAACTCGTAGGCGAGAAACAGCCCCCAGTCGACCTGTGCCTGGTCGAAGTGCGGATACTTGTCCTGAAACGCCTGGTCGTTTGAGAGCACCCACGTCCCGATGGTCACGATGGGCGCGTAGACGAGCGCGATGGTGCCCGCCAGCTTCCAGTCGCCCAGGCCGAGGCCAATGTCGGAGAGCCGCTGCTTGAAGATGAGCATCAGGAGCGCCACCGGGAGCACGAAGCCCGTCACGCCCTGGATGCCGAACCACCACGCCCAGGCTCCAATGCCGTGGGTGTCAAGCTCGAGCGCGGGCGCGATGGTCTCGCGGAAGAAGCGCCGCCCGCCGAAGTCGAGTTGGAGGAAGACGAGCGCGACACACACCGTGAGCACCACCGCTGTTTGCGCGTCGAGGCGCTGCACGGTGGTGCGGAGCCATTGCCATTCGTCGCGGAGCCGGGTACGCATCGGGTGGGGATAGGAAAGGAGGACGTGCGGGGCGCGGAGGAAGGTAGCACGTGGGTTCGTGTCCGGACGGATGCGCCAGAATCCCCCGGTGCAAGGAGCCATCTCCGCAACGAAGCAACGCGACTCGTGTGTATGCGACGCCCCGCACAGCGGGTGGAGCCGTGCGGGGCGAGCGGGTCGTGCAACGGGGGGAGCGACCGTCTACGGGTAGCGCTGGCGCATCTCCGAGACGACGCCTGCGAAGCGCTCGACGTCCACGAGCCAGTTGGCCGAGCGGCCCTGGAGGACCTCCGACATCGGGAGGTAGCGCTCGGTCGGCCCCGCCACGATGATGCCGACGATCTGCCAGCCGACCTTCGGGAAGTAGCCAATCACGGGACCGCCCGAGGCCCCGGGCGTCGTGTCGCCGTCGTGGGCAACCACAGTGCGGTCGCCGCCCATCCGGCCGTAGAACTGCGTGCCCCAGTCGGCCCCCATGCGCTCGCCGTCATACCAGTCGCCGGAGTAGCCGACCGCGGCGAACTCAGGCGCGGCCTTGCCCGCGATGGGCACCATCCAATCGTCTTGGATCGAGCGCAGGCCGAAGTAGCCCAATTGATTGCCGAGCGGCTTGTCGAGGATGCTGATGGCGTAGTCCTCCGAGTTGGCCGTGCGCGGCGGGACCGCCTCGGCGTAGGTCGAGGTCACGGTCGCGTAGGTGTCGAGCGGCGTGCCGCCCTGGTCGTAGAGCGGGACGAAGATGGCATTGGTCAGGCTGCCGTCGGCCTTGCGGCCGTAGCAGTGCGCGGCGGTGAGGATGTGGCGCGGCCCGACGAGTGCCGCCGTGCACGTGCCGCCCTCGGTGATGAGCCGCCCGATGCGGCTGTAGGGCGCCGCGAACTCCGGGATGCCGCGGTCGTCGCGCCCGAAGATGGCGCGGACATCGGCCTTCTTTTCCAGGTCGAGGTCGAGGGCGACGGGGCCGAGATCACTCTCCGCATCGGAATAGGTGCCTGCGGTGGTGTCGTCCGGTGCAGTGTAGCCGGGCAGGTCCACGTCGGTCATGCGCTCCACGTCCAGTTCGATGAACTCGACGCCGGGCATGCCTTCGGTGGCCTCGGCGAAGAGCGCAGTGCGCTGGGCGCGGTACGCTTCAAGGGCTGCCGGGTCGTCGATGGTAGGGCGCTCGCCTTGCCACGCGCCGAGCGTGTCGGGCAGGCTCGCCATCGGGTCGGCGGCGTCCGTGGTGAGCGAGGGCGTGCCGCATGCCGCCCACAGGGCCAGCGCGGCGAGGAGGGCGAGCGAAGAAAGACGCGTCATGGTCGCAGGGGGAAGTCCAAAGGGGTGGAACCGCGCGGAAGGTACCACGCTGTGCCACGAACGCCGGCACCGAGTCCCTTGGTGCAGCCGGCGTCTCCCCAGTTCCGGGGAGTGGAGCGGTGAAGAAGCAAGCCACGGTGCTGAGCCGCGTCAAGCGAATTCGTCTGCCTTCACCCTAGTCGCTAGTCGCCCTCGTGTGTGCTTCCGCTTCGGCCTGCATGCGCCGGAGGATGTTGAACAGGCCGCCCTGGCGCGTGGCGGTGAGCGCCTCGGTCAGGCCCGACTCCTTGAGGAAGCTCGGGTCGAGTTCGACGATCTGGCGCGGCGGGAGGCCGTCAAGGCCGCGCACGAGCAGCGCCACCATGCCCTTCACGATCTGCGCGTCGGCGAAGCCGTGGTAGCGCATCGCGTCGACGTCGGCGTCGTAGTCGGCGTGGAGGTAGACGAGCGACGTGCAGCCGCGCACACGGTGGCGCTCGTCCTTGGCGTCGTCGGGGTAGGTGCCGAGGCGGTCGGCGTAGTCGAGGAGCAGCATCGTGCGCGTGAGCTTGTCGAGCGACGCGCTCTCTTCGACGAACGTGGCGAGGTCGGGGGGGAGCATAGGGGTTGGAAGTGTTCGGCGCTTAGGGGTGTGAGGGTGCGGGGGCGTTGGGGTGGCTAAGCTGGGTGCAGCGTGGCCACGTCCACATCGAGCGTGCCTTGGTAGACCGTCTCGGCGGGGCCGCTGAGAGTGAGGTCTCGGATGCCCGCGTGCTCCGAAGCCTCGCCGCGCTCGAACGTGACCTGCAGCTTGCCGCCAGGCATCGCGACGTTGATCCATGTCGCCTGTACGCGGCGTCCGAGGTGCGACGCGACGGCGGCGGCGAGCGCGCCCGTTCCGCAGGCCAGCGTCTCGCCCTCGACGCCCTTCTCGAACGTCCGGACGCGCACGTTGCCGACTTTCGCGCGGGCCCACTTCGGGTCGATCTCCACGAAGTTGGCATTCGCCCCGGCGGGCGCAAACGCGGGATCGTGGCGGATCGCGGCCCCGCGCGTGGCGACATCCACCGCGTCGAGGTCGTCTACGAAGACGACGGCGTGGTCGGTACCGGTCCAGACGTAGGGCACCTCGGTGCCGTCGGCAAGCGTCCGCATCCCATAGTCGCGCGGCGCCGGTACGTGCAGCCGTACGTCGGCGTCGACGCGCTCGGGGACGGCGGCCGGGTAGCGCCGGGGGTCGGCGTCGAAGGTGAGCGGGGCGGTGCC